>DBXT01000068.1 GCA_002309615.1 Bacteroidales bacterium UBA1205 | reverse complement strand
AAGAAGAAATCTATCCGGAGGACTCCTTATACTTCTACGACATAGAGGACACTATGCCGGCAAACATGGAATAGTCAAAATTCACTCTAAACATATTCATTCAAAAACTGCATAGCTTATGCAGTTTTTTTATTTTTCTTATCATAAAATAAAGCATCTTCGCTTCAATGTCAATTAAAAATAGTACCTTTGCAGTTTGATTAAAAAAAATACATACATGTACAGTTTGTTTATCAAGGAGATAAAAGTTTTTCTACACTCAACCATAGGTTATGTGGTAATGAGTGTTTTTTTATGTCTCACCGGTTTATTTTTATGGGTATTTCCCATGTCTTACAATATTTTAGACAGAGGATATGCCGATTTAAGTTCGCTTTTTTCATTAGCCCCTATAGTATTCTTACTATTGGTACCGGCCATCACCATGCGTTCGTTTGCTGAAGAACGTCGCACCGGCACCATGGAATTGTTGCTGACCATGCCTTTAAGTGACCGGCAGATTATTTTGGCAAAATACTTAGCCTCTTTGGTTTTGATATTCATATCGGTGTTTCCTACGCTCATTTATGTGTTATCCATCTACATTTTAGGTTATCCCAAAGGCAATGTGGACATGGGTGCCATGTGGGGTTCTTATATAGGCTTATTGTTTTTAGGAGCGAGTTTTGCCTCCATCGGCATGTTCTGCTCTTTACTCACCGACAGTCAAATAGTATCCTTCATATTGGCGGTATTGCTTTGTTTTGTGTTATGGCTGGGTTTTGATTTCATTTACTCTGTCAATTTATTCGGTCATGCAGGCATTTTCATCAAATCGCTCGGCATAGAGCATCACTACGCCTCCATTAGTCGCGGCGTAATCGACACCCGTGATATTATTTATTTTCTCAGTATTATCACCCTATTTTTAATGTTTTCAAGATTGAAATTACAAAGTAGAAAATGGTAACCCTCAACAAGTGTGATATGAAAACAGAAAAGAACATCAATATAAAGAAAGACAACTTATTGCAATTTGCCGTTATATTGCTTATCATAGTGGCGGTAAACATTATATCTTCATTTTTATTCCACCGTTTTGACCTCACGGCGGAAAAAAGGTTTACCCTGTCAAAATCCACTAAAAACATGCTACACCATTTGGATGATGTAGTATATGTAAAAGTATATCTGGACGGCAAAAATCTGCCTGCCGATTTTGCAGAATTATCGTTAAAAACCAGAGAATTGCTGGACGAAATGCGTGCCTACAGCGATAATTTGGAATATGAATTTATTGACCCCTCCAAAAACAAGAGTGCTCAAGAATTAAATGCCATATACGGGGAGCTCTATCAGAAGGGCTTACGACCACAAGCAGTTCAATCCATGCAAGCCGACGGAGTGAACACCCAATATATAGTGCCGGGGGCGCTGATAAGCTACCAAGGCATGGAAGTTCCCGTTCAATTGGTGGATGCCGACGAAGGCTTGATAACACAAAGGGAGGATATTATTAAATATTCCGTGGAAAAATTGGAATACAATGTAGGCAATGCTATTCGGCGGATAACACACCAACAACACGCCAAAGTGGCTTTTCTAAAGGGGCACGGAGAACTCTCCAATTGGGAAGTGCTGAAAGCGGCAATGGCAATAGCACAATTTTATGAAGTGGATTCGGTGGTGCTCAACGGCAAAATATCGGATATATTTGAACTGAACATCAAAGACAGCACCTCCGGCGACTACACCATCAAAGGTAACAAATACGATTTGCTCATTATAGCCAAACCCACTGAAGCCTTTGGCGAATACGACAAATTTTTGTTAGACCAATATGTGATGCGAGGCGGTAAAATACTTTGGTATATCGACCCCGTAATAGCGGAAATTGACAGCTTATACAATTATCCGGAAATGCCCTGCCTGCCCAGAGATTTAAACTTGGACGATATGTTTTTCCGCTATGGAGTACGGTTCAACACCAATTTGTTACAAGATTTGAACGCCTTGCCCATTCCTGTCAGCAACGGAGAACAAGTGGCAGGACAAAATCAATACAAATTAATACCCTTTTACTATTTTCCCATCATCACCCCTTACGCCAAACATCCTATTGTCAACAATTTAAGTCTGTTGCGAACCGAATTCATCAGTTCTATTGATACGGTGGGAGCAAGCAATTCCGATTTAAAAAAGACCATACTGCTCACCACTTCGCAAAACACCAAAATACTGAACACACCGGCTATTATCAGCTTGGAAGTGCTTAAAAAACGTGCCGACTTACGACAATTCAGCCACCAATATCTACCCGTAAGTGTGTTGGTGGAAGGCAAGTTCCGCTCCCTTTACACCGATTTGCAAGGAGAACATGTGAAAGATTTGGATATGGTAAGCACCTCCGTGCCGACAAAAATGGTATTCGTAGCAGACGGCGATATGGTGAAAAACCAATTTGGAAGCAACAATTTTGTTTATCCTTTGGGGTATGACAAACACACCAACACCGCCTTTGCCAACAAAAACTTTTTACTCAATGCCGTTAATTACCTCTGCGATGATGAGGACATAGCCCAAGTTCGCACCAAAGACTTTAAAATGAGATTGCTCAACAAAGACCGTATACTCAAACAACACACCCTTTGGCAAACCGTTAATATGATAGTACCCTTATTAATTATCGGTCTGCTCGGACTTGTTTTACTCACCACCAGAAAAATAAAATATAACAAACAATAAATATGAAAAAAGCCGATAAAAACATTATAGCTATTGTCATCTGTTGCGTATTGTTAATTATTTCCTTGTACCTGATATTTTCAAAATCATCGGGCACCATGGATAAAGATATAAAGAGTTTTGCCGTTAGCGATACGGCGAGCATAGAAAAAATATTTTTAGCCGACGCCGACCAACATAGTGTACTTTTGGAAAGAACCGACAAGGGTTGGATATTGAACCACAAACATGAGGTAATGCCCAACAACATTGAAGATTTGCTCAATTGCATTGCCAACATCACCATGAAAGCCCCCGTTGCCAAATCAGCACGGGAAAATATCATCAAACGCTTGGCAACCGGTGCGGTAAAAGTAGAAATATACTATCACGACTACCGCATAAAAATAGGGAATATTCATTGGTGGAAATGCCAAAAGGTGAAAAGATATTATATCGGTCAGCAAACCATGGACAATTTAGGAGACTATGCTCTTTTGGACAAGTCCAAAGTGCCTTGTGTGGTATATCTGCCCGGTTTTCGCGGATTTGTCCGCCCCAAGTATTCCCCTTTAGAAGATTCGTGGCGTACGCATAATATAGTGAAACTCAAGATGTCGAAAATTCAACAAGTCAGCGTTACCGACTATGAGCAGCCTGAAGAGAGTTTTGTGATAGCCAAAGGTGCGGGCAGATATTTTAACATCTACAATGCCCAAGGCATGCAACTGCCTGCATACGACACCCTGAAACTGCTTGACCACCTGTCGGATTATCGCAACCTCAATTACGAGATGGAAGAAACAGAACTTTCGTCTGCAGAAAAAGACAGCATTATGGCAAAGCCGTTTAAAGAAATAAGCATCACCGATACGGAACATCACACCACCACCATTACCATGTTCCGCATCAACACCGAATTGGATACCGTGAATTATGAATACAACATGGATTTTATCTCGGCCTTCAACCGTGATAAATTTTATGCCGTTATCAACGGGAATAAAAAAGAACTGTATGTATGCCAATTTTTTGTTTTTGACCGCATAGTACAACCTTTGAGTTACTATATTCCGGGTAACGAAGCCCGTGCAATACCCTCATCAAGACAAATAGAAGACTGACATTCAATAAAATGCAATTTTTATAAGAAAAACCTTCTTTGGTATTATTTTTTTTTGTAATTTTGCAAACACAATTAAGGTACCATGGCCGAGGGGCTAGGCAGAGGTCTGCAAAACCTTTTACGGCGGTTCAAATCCGTCTGGTACCTCGGGGAATATAACGTGAGTTTTACTTACGATATAGCGCAAGCAAACATGCTTGCGTTTTTTTATGTTTACTGATTGACTACACTTACGGCAGCACACACATACATGGCGGCCGTTTCGGTACGCAAACGCATATCGCCCAATGTTACGGGAATAAAGCCCTGACGGAGAGCTGTATGGAATTCCTGTTGGGAAAAATCTCCTTCCGGACCTATCAATACCACTACCGGTTGTCCTGCCTTGACAACTTGTTTTATCGGCAATTTTTCCACAGGCGACACCCCACAATAGGCTATCAATTTTAACACAGATGGTTCCTTATACTCCTGAAGTATATCTGTAAACGATAAATTTACATCCAACTGCGGAAGCCTTGCCCTCAGCGATTGCTTCATAGCTGACACCATCACCCGCTGCAGTCGGTCGGCCTTCACCATGCTTCGCTCCGAATTATCACAAACAATGGTGCTGATGCGACTTATGCCTATCTCTACAGCCTTTTCGGCAAACCATTCCAAACGATCGGTGTTTTTGGTAGGTGCCACCGCTATGTGCAATTGATAAGGCAAAGGACAATAATCCCGCTCCACATGCTCCACCTCCACCATGCAGGCTTTTACATCCGTTCCTATAATACGGGTGTGAAACATATTGCCCTTACCGTCGGTAAGAAAAATAACATCCCCTATTCCTTTACGCAACACTTTTAACACATGTTTGCTTTCAAGTTCGGAAAGCACATAGGTGTTTCCCATTATATCCGGAGCATAAAATAACAACATAACTTCCCTGTTTTTTTCAATATGCAAAGATAACATTTAATTTTTACATTGCCTCAAAAAAAACACAAACAGCATCTATTTCATCTAATTATAAAAAACACCCCTAACCTTTCATTTTTAAATCATCCCTATTGCAACATGTCATGTACTTTTATTGATAAATATTCGGTTTTATTAACATTATTCGGTTAAAAAAAATGAATAAGCATAGTTTTTAACATGCTAAAATGTGATTTTTCGCCCGTTTTGATGCAATTTTTTGACACTATTTGTCAATTTCAAATCCTAAAAACGACTTGTAATTTCATTATACAAAACTAACATACAAATGATTAAAAATTTATTAACAGCATGTTGAAAAATTTATTCGCCAAAAGCAAAGATAGTTCTTAAAAAATTGATTACATTTGCCCCCGCGAAATAAAATAATGTGGAGTAAACCGAAAAGCCCTTAAGTGAGTAGGTAAAATAAAACTTTAAAAATAGTATGAAAAAGTTGTTCACGTTTTTCTGCTGTATATTGTTTATGCAATTTGTCAATGCACAAGCAGTAGTTATCGGCAGTGAAAATTTTGACGGGGCTACACATACATTCACAGCCACCCCGGGTACGGGATGGTATCATTGGGTGGATGCATCTGTAAGCAGTTCCAAAGTGATTTATGGCGGTGTACCCAGCCTATCGGGAGACTCCATATTGCTCACTTCCCCCGTTTACGACTTCTCCAATTATGCTTACGTGCAATTGCGATTCAATCACATTTGCAAAGTATCCCCTTTGGATGAAGTAAGAGTGGAATACCGATTAGATGTAGTCGGTACACAAGGAGCATGGCGAGAATTGCCGGGTACCAGTTACCAAGGCGATGCCAGAGACTATTCTCGCGAAGGCTTCAACGCTACAAGCTACAGCGAATGGAAAGCCAATGACAGTTTGGCCATGCCTAACGCTTCTTGGTGGAGAGAAGAAATTTTTGACTTATCCGACCAAGTATCTTTGGACCGTGCCCAATTCCGTTTTGTACTCAAAAAAGGCAATACGGCAGGTACCAACGTATCTTATGGATGGATTATTGACAATTTCGTAGTAATGGCTTCCAACACACAAATCATCCGTCCGGAAGTGGCATTTCTACAACACGTTCAAGACACAGTATATACTACTGGTCCGTTCACCATCAAGGCTAAGGTTGCCACAAGGACTTCCGCTCCTATCGTGCGTCCTTATCTAAAGTACTCTGCATCTTTGAACAACGTTATTACTATCGATTCGGTATTAATGACAGCTTACCAAGGTGACTCATTATGGGAAGCTACTATTCCTAAAATGCAGAAAAACACTAATGTAACCTATTCTATTACCGGTAAAGACACTGCAGGCAATGCAGTTACCATTACTTCCGGCTACGTAGTATCCCGTTTCCAAGGCGGTAGTGTTTCCGGAATGCACTATATAGGTGATACCACCTCTACCTCTACCTTATCTTACGCTCCCTACTATTGTAACTACAATTACGGATGGAGCCGGATGGTATATTGTGACTATGAATTGCCCCAAGGCAATAGCTTTATTACCGATGTGGCATTTTATCCTTATAGTTACTCCAGAACTACAGCTATGCTCAACCAATCGCTGTATATGAAAGTAACCACCGATACAACCGTTACCGCAGCATACGTGGATCCCACTACCGACGGTGCTACTTTGGTATGGTCAGGAACTATTCCTGCCAACCTTCCTACCACTCAGGCATACAATATTAAATTAAACACTCCTTTCACTCTCCCTGCAGGAAGTAATTTATTATTGTATTGGATCAACATGGACGGTGCTTATACAGGTAGTAACTCATGGAGAATATTATCCACTTCTCCTACCTACAAAACAGTTTATTCTTATTCTGACGCAGGTTTGACGAGTGGTAGTGTTACTCGTTCTTATTCCAGACCTGTGGTACGTTTTAATATAATGGGTGAAAGTTACAGCGATACCAGCGTAGCATTACTCTCTATAGACAATCCTACACAAGCCACCGTTCAAGGTAATGTAAGCAATCAAGTAAACGTTACCGTTAAAAACCTCGGAGCTTACGATGTTAATAATTTAACCGTTAACTGGTCTGTAAACGGAGTTCTCCAAACTCCTTATCAATGGACAGCTACCAACGACCCCATACTTTGGGATTTTGAACGCCAACTCAACATAGGTTCTTTCGTTCCTTCGGTGAACGCATACGATACTTTGAAAGTATGGTTGTCTGTTCAGGGTGACACCGTAACAAAAGACGACACCCTTTCTGTTATATTATATGGTTGTGCCGCTCCTTTGGCAGGTACCTATATCATAGGTCCGGGTAATCGTTTCACCACTTTGGAGGAAGCCATAGGCATCAGTAACTTATGCGGTGCCAGCGCTGACGTGGAATTTGCCATTCCTTCAGGTGACACCTATACCACCATGCAAATAGACTCCGTAAGCGGTGACACCACTTACACCACCCACCGTATGTATGAAGGTATAGTAAAAATAGATTCCATAGGTTGGAATTATGGTCCTTATACCTGTACCATTACTTCAGCTGCACACAATAAAGACAGCGTGGTGTTCTATTTAACCAAAACCGATACTATCGGCAAAGTAAGAAATTTGATAATAAGCGATATTACTTTCAAAAAGAACAACAATACCGCTGCTAACTTCTTGCTCTTTAACGATGAGGTGAAGAACGTAACCATACGCAATTGTAACTTTATTCTTCCGTATAACACTTCCAGCGTAGCTGCTATCAGAAGAAACAATAATGTAACCCAACCTTGCGATAGTTTGTTCATTACCAACAACTATTTCACCGGCGGTTACTATGCCACCTATCTTTATGGTACTGCTGCCAACACTTGCACCAATATATTTATAGACAGTAACTTTATCCGCAATACTTATTATTACGGATTCTATAACTACTATGCTAATGCAAGTTACAAAGATAACACCGTAATAAGAGACTCTGTTTTAAGCACTTCTAACTATTATTTCTATGGTATTTACGCTTATTACAGCAAAGGTGATATCACCGGCAACAGAATACTCCAAAAAGAAACCACCACTACCAGATACACCTACGGTATATATACTTATTACCATAACTCCACCGGCAATAAAAATAATATGATAGCCAATAATGATATCGTACTTCACCCGATGGGAGCATATTATGGTATCTATTCAACATACAGCCGTTGCGATATCTGGTTCAACTCCATACACATGATTAGCCATAATACAGGTTATCCGTATGGTATATATGTAAACAGCAACAACAAAACGTCCAACTATACCATTAAATATAATGATGTAGCCATCACCGGTTTTAACGGTAGCACCAGTTACAAATACGGATATCCTATCTATGTAAGTACCGGTAATTACACCTATACTACCGAAATAGAGGACAATAACATGTATTGTGCTAATGGTTATGTAGGATATTTCAATAAAGTATATTCCAATATCAATACATGGATGACCGATTTGGGCGGAACTAATTCTACGGCAATACGTCCCAACTATGCTGATTCCGTTAACGGTAACAAGTGGGCAGACTATACCAATGGTTCTACCACTGTTATCAATCCTATTATCACTACCGACATTGACGGCACTACTCGTACAGGTCTTACCGCTAAGGGTTGCTACAATGGCGTTGTTCCTGTAGGATACGATGCAGCATTGGTTACTTTCTATATGAACCCCGACAGATTCTTCGGCGGCAACACCGATTCTGTATTTGTAGTATTACTCAATGGCGGTACCAATGCACTCACCGCTGCAGACATTGATTGGAAAATCAACGGAGTATCTCAAGTAAAGAGATCTTGGACAGGTAATTTGGCAGCCAGCCAATTCGATACCATTTTCTTAGGTATCACCACTTTTGTGGGCGGCACCAACTCTTTTGAAGCCACCATTACTTTGCCTGCAACAATTACCGACAGCGTTCCAAGCAACAACACCACCATATTAAATGCATTCATATGCGGCAATGGCGGTTTGGCAGGTACTTTCACCATAGGTAAAACCGGTGACTTCACCTCTTTCTTAAAAGCATTTGACCAAATAAAAGAATGCGGTCTTAGCGGTGATGTTACTTTGGCTTTCCAACCGGGAACCTATAAAGAGGTATTCGATTTTACCGATTTTGACAATTCTTATACTCACGGTCACACCCTCACCATCACCTCTACTACCGGTGACGCTGACGATGTAACCTTACAATGTATAGCTTCTCCTGTAATATTGTTCAACAATACCAACAATGTAACTATAGATGCTCTTACCATTGACGCTCTTAATGGTACCACCTATGGTGTTCAATTCTCCGGTAATGCCAACAATATTACCATCAGCAATAATAAGATATTAGGTGATCCTGCCACAACAAGCAGTTATGGACTTATCTATAAGAGTTCCGCAGGTATTGCTAACAACATCTATATCAAAAACAACTTGATAGACGGTGACTATTATGGTATCTATTTCTATGCCGGAACCGGTAGTGCCGCAACTACAAGAGGTAACAATATTGTTATAGACAGCAATATCATCACCAACCAATATTATTATGCTACCTATTTCTATTATGGCAATTTCAATATGAATGGTAACACTATATTATCCAGAATAGATGCAGCCAACACTTATTGGTACGGCTTGCGTTTCTATTATTGTGATATGAACATTCAAAACAATAAAATAGAACAAAGAACAGATGCTATCATTTATCCTTATGGTTTGTATGCATATTATATCAACCAGAACACTACCTCTACCGACTCTGCTTTGGTAGCTAACAATACTATCAGCATTGCCTCTCCATCAAGTTATTATGGTATGTATCTCGGATACTTCAACGGTGAAATATTACACAATACCATACTTGTTAAAGGTACTACAGGCGGTTATGGTATCTATCGTACCGGTACCTCCGGTGTGAATGTGTTCCGTGTAAAGAATAATATTATTCGTACCACAGGTACTTCTTCTTATCCTATCTATTTCAGCACCGCATTCGATGCCACTATCGATGACATAGATGCCAACGATTTGAAAGGTGTAAGTTATGTAGGATATGCAAGTGCTACAAAATCCACTATAGCCGATTGGCAAGCAACAGTGGTTACCGACCATAATTCCGTAAGCGTAGAACCTCAATTCTTAACAGAATCTTGTTTTGATTTGACCGATTCTACCGGATTGTCAGTAGCCGCCTTGGCAGCTGTTCCTGACGACATTAACGGTACTAACCGTGGTACCACCACCACTATGGGTGCATATCACTATTATACCAGAAACAACAATGCTACTCCTGTAGAATTGTTGGATATACAAAGTGCTTACGCAAGCAATACTTCCGTTCCTGTGAAAGTGGCTGTTCGTAACGACGGTAGCAACACTTTGACTTCATTGGACATCAATGTAGAAATCAACGGAGTATTACAACAACCTTACAAATGGTCAGGCAGCTTGGCTACAGGTGCTATAGACACTGTTACTATCACTACATTACAAATAGCCGATAGTTACTATCAACTCAAAATATACACCAGCCTGCCGAATGGTTCGGCCGACCTGCAAACCGAAAATGATACTTTGAATCATTTGATAGTAAGATGTAATGGTATATTATCAGGAACTTACAAAATAGGTCAAGGTGAAAACTTTGAAAACCTGGATTTGGCATTTATGGCTGCAAAATATTGCGGCATTAACGGAAACGTTCGCTTTGAATTAACCGAAGACATAATTGTTAATTCCAAGACCTTCCAGACTGTTCCGGGAACATCTGCCAACAACCAGATAGTGATTGCTCCTGCAGGTACTAAAGCCTCTATTTTGGCAAAATCATCGCCTGTAATAATGTTGAACAATGTGGAAAACATCAAATTCCAAGATTTGAATATCAGCGACGGCACCAAAGGTGTGGTTGTTAAAATGGCCGGTATTTGTAGAAACATTACCTTTGACGGATGTAACATTAATGGTATGCCAAGCTCTACTAACAGCAATGACCGTACCGTTGAAGTGTACAACTCTTCATCCGATGCTAACGGAGCATTTAATATAGTATTTAACAACAATGTCATCAACGGTGGTTACTACAACATGTATTTGTATTACATCAGCGGTACTTCCGGAGCCATGACCAAAGGCAATGGTTGGGATATCACCAACAATACCTTCCAAAATGCTTATTACTATGGTATCTACACTTATTATTACGGATATTTCCGCAAAATAAACAACAATACCATTACTTCCCGCAGCAATAGTTCATCTTATTACGGAATGTACATTTACTACTATAAGTCAGTAGAAGAAATAATGAACAACCGTATTAACATTACTGCCAGCAGTACAGCTTATGGTATTTACGATTACTATTACAACAATACTTCTTACGGCTACACCCAACCTAAGTTGATAGCCAACAATGAAATTATTGTTAAAAGTACCGGTAGTACAGCATACGGAATTTATGCATATACAACCAAATCCAATGTATATAACAATTCCATCTATTGCTATGCTAACACATGCTATGGTGTATATCGTTATACCACTACCACCTCCACCTACAATGTTAATATAGAAAACAACAACATTTTAGTAAACCGCTATTCCGGTTCTACTACTTCACAATATCCTCTCTATATTAACGGAACATCATACGCCAGCAGCTCATATGGAACATGTGATTATAACAACTATTATAACCTCACCGGTTCCACTACCGTTGCCAGCATGGGTGGAACTGCTTACACATTAACACAATTGAAAGGCTATCAAGATGCCCATTCAACCAATGTTAATCCTTCAGTTGCCAACCCGCTGAGCATAATGTGCCAAGGAGCCAACGTTAACTTATCTTGTCCGAGATTAGCAACCGTTCTTACCGACCTCACCGGTGCCCAACGTAGTGCAACCACCGCTATGGGTGCATACGGAGAACCTCTTACGAATATGGACGTAGCTCTTAACAAAATTATATTGGACAGCAAAGAAGACGGAGTAGCTACTATACCGGTACTTTCGGTAACTAACAAGAGTCTCTCTTCTAAAGTTACTTCTTTCAATTATACCGTTGACTATAATGGTGTTACCACAACAGGCAAATTCACCGAAAGCATGGTATTTTTGAAAGAATACCAAATAGCATTACCTACCTTTATTCCTGATACCGGTGTAAACAATATCACCGTTTATATCACATCGGTAAACGGAGCAGGTTTGGATTCTGTTCGTACCAATGATACCGTTAGCGTTACTTTCACAGCATGTGCTAAATTACATGGCACATACGTTGTAGGTAACGGTGCAGGTGCCGACTTTGCTAATATTGCCGCATTCCACAACCAAATAGAGGATTGTATGGTGGATGGTGATATAGAATTGCAATTCCAATCCGGTACTTATACCACATTGGATGTAACAAGCGCCGTAACCGATGCTATGAACGGATATCATTTGACCATTAATTCAGTAGCAGAAGATTCCTCAACGGTTAAATTTACTGCCAGCGGTGTAATACTCACTTTGAACGGTCAATCCAATCTTACCATCAAAAATGTTACTTTGAATAGTACAGGTAACAAGACGGTTCAAATAACCGGCGATTGCCATGATATCACATTCACACATTGTGCTATCTTGTCATTACCTACCACCACATCTTCCACCTACGCTTGTATCTACAAAGCATCCAGCACAGGTATTGTTGAAAACTTCAATGTTAACAACTGCTTGATAGATGGTGGATATTATGGTATCTATTTGTATGGTGTAGGTTCGTCTTCATACAATGTTGCCACTATAGATAGCAATACTATTTCCAACCAATATTACTATGCTACCTATTGTTATTATGGTGATATCACCTTAAGACACAACAACATCATCAGTCGTACAAGCAGCGCAAGTACATATTGGTATGCTATATACAGATATTATACCAATGGAGATGTTATAGGTAACCGCGTACATCAAAGAACCACCGGTATCAATTATCCTTACGGTTTATATACTTACTACCACGGATACTATAACAACACTTCCAATAAACAATATTTAATTGCCAACAACGAATTGGATGTATACACTACCAGCACTTATTATGGTATAGGTACGGGTTATAGTAAAGTTGACATTATCAACAACTCTATTAGAGTTGCAGGTAGCGGTCAAGGAAGGGGTATTTATATCCAAGATGCTTCTAACAACTTAATTAACGTATACAACAATATCGTTGATATGGAAGCAGGACATCCTATCTACATCAGTGCAGCATCGTATATCAACTTAATCAAGGCTGACTACAACAACTATAGCGGACCTTATTTCGGATATGCAGCCAATGCTTATACATCTCAAAGTACATGGCAGACCATGTTACAATTGGATTCACACTCCATTTCCATCACTCCTGTTTATGCTAACAACACAGGATTGGAAACAAGCAATTACGGCAATTACTTCTGCCCGAAATATGCTACCGTATCCGAAGATATTAATGGCAATGCTCGTTTCGGTCGTACTACCATGGGAGCTTATACTCCTGAAGTACAAGATTTTGATTTGACAGTTGTTGCTATTGATTATCCTAATGGTCTTAATTCCAACGCAAGCACTAACGTAGCCATAAACGTTATCAACTTAGGTAATACCAAAATTACCGGAGCAAACATAGCATGGAGCGTTAACGGTGTTGCCCAAACTCCTTATACTTGGACAGCTCCTTCTGCATTAGACGTTTTTGAAGACGCTACTATTAACATAGGCAGCTTCACTGCTCCTGTTAGCGGATTCATTGATGTTAAAGCATGGTTTACTTCAGTAAATGGTTCTACCGACGACAATCAAAACAACGACACTATAGCATCTCGCGACTATGTATGCGCCGGTCCTTTGGCAGGCACTTACACTGTAGGCGGAAGCAATGCTGACTTCAACACACCTGAAGAAATGTGGCATGTTTTGAATACTTGCGGTATAGACTCAACCGTTGAATTCAAGATTGCTGCCGGCACATACGACCCGCTTGTATTGGCAGGCAATATTAACGGAGCTTCCGACACCAACCTCATTATCATCACATCTGCCACAGGCAATGCCAATGATGTGAAATTCATCGGTAACGAAGCTTTGGTACTTTCAGGAACAAGCCATTTGCGTATCAATAATCTCACATTTGACGCATCTGCCGGAAACGTTAACACCGTTCAATTAAGCGGACAAATTACTGACGTGGAAATTTATGGTTGCGAATTATTAGCCAATCCTAATGCCACCTCAAGTACATCTGCCGTTGTACGTTATGAAAATGCTTCCGGAGCTGTTAGCACATTGACCAATGTTCGATTCATCAAGAACCATATGAACGGTGGTTATTATGCAATGAGATTGTACTACACCGGTGGTTCCGGAACCAATATGTTGAACAACTGTTCTGTACAAATAGACAGCAACCTCATAGAAAATTATTATTACTATGGTTTGTATGCTTACTATTACAACAAACTGACCAGTGTATCACATAACACATTCCGTACCCGTCCTGTTGCTTCTTACCAATATAGTATGTACTTGTACTACTATAACAACTTGGATTCTATAGATGGTAACATCATAGAAATGCGTGGTACAACATATAGTTATGGTATGTACATTTACTATTACAACAACTATCCTTCCTATTCAACTCAATCGGGTAGAATTATCAACAATGAAATACGCAAAAATAACTCAGGAACAACCTCCTATGGTATTTACTGCTATTACTACAACAATGCTGAATTCTACAACAATAGTGTTTCTTTAGGTAGTTCAGGTACTTGCTATGGTTTCTATTTCTACAATACAACCTCAGGTTACATGGTTACCGCTAAGAACAACATATTCCATATGGGAACTATGGGTACAGGATATCCTTTGTACATATCCAGTTCAACCTATGCTACTTCCACCTACATCAATTTGGATTACAATGATTACTATTCCACCAATGGTTATGTAGGCTATATCGGCAGTGCTCAAACATCACTTGCAAACCTCCAAAACATTACCGGTCAAGACCAACACTCTATCAGTGTTGCTCCTGATTTCATTGATTCCACAGTCAGCTTGGAAATCAACGATTACTTACCATTCTTGGTTAACAATGTAGGTAATATAGGAACTGACATAAAAGGACGTCAACGTGCTTCTATGACTGCAATGGGTGCTTACGCTCCTACTTTGACCGAAGGTATAGAATTAGAATTAGCAGAGGTGATAGGATTCCCTGAAACAGGTGAATTATGTTCTCCTAACTTTACCGACATTGACGTAGTGGTTAAGAGTGCCGGTTTGGATACCGTAGACTTCTCTACCGATACCCTTACCGTACACATGGATATCAGCGGTGCAATAACTATTGATACAACATTCACTGTTGACAATGGTACATTAGCTATATTCCAATCTACTACCGTTAACGTATTCTCCAACTTGAACATCACTCCTGCAGGCGTTTATCATGTGAATGCATGGATAGCTTGCGGTGCAGACACCAACTATGTAAACGACAGCATTTCGTTTGACTACATCGCCAACAAAGTGTCACTTCCTATTGACGAAAACTTCGCCAACGGTTTGCCATTGACTATGCGTGTAGCCGACAACAACACCGATGACGGCTGGATAGTAATGTACGACTCCAACGCTACCGGTACCGTTATTCCTGCTACCGGCAATGCAATGCTTGCATTTGACGGTTCAAGAGGTGCTATGACTCGTTTGTTCACCCGTCAATTGGACTTCACCGGTACTTCCCAACCTGTTTTGGACTTCTGGTATTATCATGACACCGCTGCTACAGCAAGTCAACAAGATTATACCGACGTACGTCTTACCTTCGACGGAGGTGAAACCTTCACCACCCTCTTCAGTGTAAGAAAGAACAATGGTACAGACATGGGATGGACCCAATACTCCTACGCTTTGGATAGCTTTGTAAACTATAATTGCGTAATTTTGGTATTCGAAGCCATGAGAATGTCAAGAGATGATTTCGAAGGAGAACAATACATTGATCGTATTAAATTGGTATCCAACCAAGATTTGGCAGTAAGTGCTATCCTGACATCCGAACTCTCCGCTTGTGACCTCACAGGTAAAGAATTGCAAGTGGTGTTGGGCAGCCTCACCGGTCAAGCTATTGACTTTACTAAATATCCTACCTCATTGAATGTTACCGTTACGGGTGCTGCTACGGCCACTTACAACATGCCGCTCACCACAGGTAGCGTTCCCGCTTTGGATTACGATACTTTAGTAATTGACAATGACTTTGATTTCAACCCCGGTACTTACACCATCAAAGCTTGGATAGGCACTTCTATAGACAAAGTGTTGACCAACGATACTTTGACCCAAACCATCATAGTGAACCCGAGCTTGAATGTGGTTGCACAACAAAATACCGGCGGTAACCAAGCTACCAACTGTATAGGTGTAGGTAGCCAAGTTTACCAAGTGGTAACCATCACCAACAATGGTAACATGGATATGGAAGACATCGACCTCACCATGAATATCTACGATATCAACGGTGTATTGATGACAACCTATACCGACACCATAGAAGGTTTGTTTGCAATCAACGATTCTGTAGTGAAGACCTTCGCAGACGCATACACCGT
>DBXT01000041.1:2884-3105 GCA_002309615.1 Bacteroidales bacterium UBA1205 | reverse complement strand
TGGATGTTGCCGTGGATATCAGAAAAAATTCACCCACCTACGGACAATATGTATCGGTGCGATTGGATACCATTCAAAACAATATGTTTTGGATTCCACGTGGTTTTGCCCACGGATTTGTAGCATTAGAAGACGACACCGTATTCGTCTATAAAACAGACAATTACTACAACAAAGCCTCTGAAATGGCTATTCGTTGGGACGACCCCACCCTCAACATC
>DBXT01000041.1:2214-2808 GCA_002309615.1 Bacteroidales bacterium UBA1205 | reverse complement strand
AATCAACCTGACATAAATATTTCATGTTAAATAATCGGTAGGTATGAAAATAGGTCTTATTAAAGAAACCAAAATTCCAATAGACAACAGGGTGGCACTTACACCACAGCAAATGGCACAATTGCAAAAATCATATCCAGATGATCAATTTGTGGTTCAAAGCAGTCCTATTAGAGCATATACCGATGAAGAATATCGTCAATCAGGCATACAAGTATGCGATGACATTGCTGATTGTGATATTTTATTCGGAATCAAAGAAGCAAGTATTCCGTCTCTTATACCCGACAAACACTATTTCTTTTTCGGACATATAGCAAAAATGCAGGCTTATAACAAGCCCTTGCTACAAGCGATGATGGCAAAACGCATCACTTTTTCCGATTACGAATATCTCACCGACAGCCAACACAAACGAGTATGTGCTTTTGGCTGGTGGGCAGGCATTGTAGGCGTTTATCATACCTTACGTTGTTATGGACTCAAATACCATACCTTCACATTACCCGCACCGGACAAGAAATTTTCATTGGAACAATTGACATTGCTACTTTGCAATATAAATTTGCCTAAAATAAAAATACTTATTACCGG
>DBXT01000041.1:0-2076 GCA_002309615.1 Bacteroidales bacterium UBA1205 | reverse complement strand
TGGGATACTTTTAACCAAACGCCCCAACTATATCGCAGCATTTTTATGCGTTGGGCTGTTTGCACCGATATGCTCATTTGTGCCCATTTTTGGGCACCCGATGCTCCTGTATATCTTTCTGAACAAGACTTAAAAAATCCGAACCTGTCCATTAAGGTAATAGGCGACATCACCTGCGATATTCAAGGGAGCATAAAATCCACCTTGAGAGCAACTACTCATGATGAGCCCTATTACGATTATAATCCTATAACCGGACAAGAAATGCCACCCTTTTCTCACCCCGATAACATTAGCGTAATGGCGGTGGACACCTGCCCCAATGCTTTGGCTTTGGACACCAGCGACTATTTCGGACAAATGCTGATGCAACATGTATTTCCTCCATTACTCAACCGACAACATTCCGATATTTTACAGCGGGGAACCATACTCCAAAATGGTCAACTGACACCATTATTCCGATATTTGGACAATTTTTCTAAAAGCTAATCAAAGCAGACTATGCAAAATAAAGGGCTAAAAGAAAAAACCATCATAGGTATGATTTGGTCAAGCATAGGCAAATTCGGCACTATGGGTCTTTCTTTTATTTCCAATTTGATACTGGCGCGTCTGCTTATGCCGGAAGATTTCGGATGCATAGGCATGTTGCAAGTGTTTATTGCCATTTCCGGCATATTGGTCACCGCCGGATTCGGCACCGCCCTTATTCAGAAAAAAAATCCCTCTGACGTCGATTTTTCATCTGTCTTCTATTGGAATTTGGCAACATCCGTCATTCTGTATTCCATATTGTTTGTATGCGGACCGGCCATTGCCCGTTTCTACGCCATGCCGGAACTCTGCAAAGTGTTAAGAATACAGAGTATCTCCCTCATTATTTTGGCATTTTCCGCCATACAATCCTGCCAATTGCAAAAACAATTACGATTTAAAGAACTTTCGGTAAGAAATATTGTCGCCTCCTTGGCAGGAGCAATATGTGCCATTATTATGGCATTATGCCACTGCGGTGTATGGAGTTTGGTGGCTTCCAGTTTGGTAGGCAGCATCACCAATGTATTGCTATTATGGAAAATGAGTTCCTGGCGTCCGTCTTGGGAATTCAGTTTTCAATCTTTAAAAGAACTATTTTCTTTTGGCGGACTGATGGCACTTTCCGCCTTGGTGGAAACCATTTATTTTCATATCCAGAGTTTAATCATAGGAAAGCTGTATTCCGCCAATGATTTAGGATATTTTACACAAGCCCGTAAATTGGAATCCGTTCCTACCGAAACGCTTTCACAAATTGTCAATCAGGTATCCTTTCCCGTTTTTGCCACCCTCCAGGATGACAAAGAAAAATTGCGGTATGGCGTTAAAAAAAATATAAAAGCCATCTCCTACCTCAATTTTCCGCTGATGGTGCTTTTAATTATCATCGCCAAACCGCTGATTATATTGCTTTACGGTGCCAAATGGGAACCCGCCATCCTCTATTTTCAAATACTTTGCATTTCCAGCATGATCTATACACTCAACACACTTAACACCAATGTGATAAAATCGCTCGGCAAAGGCAAAACATATTTCTTTCTACAACTCAGCAAACGCTTGATAGGTATCATACTCATTCTTATCGGTACCTTGTTGTTCGACATTGACGGATTGTTGTGGGCATGCACCATATTCGGTTATGTTTGCTTTATCATCAATGCTTTGGTGAACAAAAGAACCATACAATACGGTCTATGGGCACAAATTAAAGATGTAGGAGGCTGTTATCTATTATCTCTTATCATCGGGGCAGCGGTTTTTTCCTGCACCTTGCTGCCTATACACATGTATTTGATTATGCTGATACAAATTATATTGTATACAGGCATATACCTATTGATATCCAAATGTTTACACATGGAAGGCTACAGCACCTATAAGACTATCATTATGGAACGATTTCATAAATATACAAATGACTCATCAAAATAAGTAAAACGATATGAATATAAAAATTATTGATTTACTAAAAAAACGAATAGTTGTTCGCAATTTTACAATAGAGATACAAAAAAAATATCAAAAGTTAAAAGT
>DBXT01000049.1:15600-15770 GCA_002309615.1 Bacteroidales bacterium UBA1205 | reverse complement strand
ACTATGTATATCATTTTTTGCGGGTGGTATTCCTCATACCGCAAAGCGGCCGTACCCAAATCCTGTGTCATATACACCGAAGTGCCGTCTGAACGCAGCAGCACTTTCTCGTCCAAGCCTTCTTCTTTTAAATCCACACATACAGCACCATCTTCACGATGATAGAAAGT
>DBXT01000049.1:0-15439 GCA_002309615.1 Bacteroidales bacterium UBA1205 | reverse complement strand
TCTTGCAATATAGGAGCCTGCTTTTCGGCCGTTTTCTTGTCCATACCTTGGGCTGTCAAAGCGGCTATCTCCGCTTTGTACAATCTGTCGAATTCCACATAGTATTTGCCTACCAAATGGTCGCCTTTCATACCGGAAGACTGCGGTGTTTCCCCGTTGCCCGAATGCAGCCATGCTACCATGGATTTGCAAATATGTATGCCCCTGTCGTTGACCAAATTCACTCTCACCACCTTGTGACCGTTGGCTTCCAAGATGTTACAAACGGAACATCCCAACAGATTGTTTCTCACATGTCCCAAATGCAAGGGTTTGTTGGTATTGGGAGAAGAAAATTCCACCACAACAGGCTGTGCGGTATCTTGGGAGAAAAATCGGAAATCGGTGTTTTGTATGTTTTTAAAATACTGCAGCCATACCTCGTTGGTTAAAAACAAATTCAAAAAGCCTTTCACCACGTTGTATTTTTCCAATATTTCCAGTTTTTTTACCAGCATGTCGCCCAATTGACCGGCAATGGCCTCAGGAGAAGCCTTTACCATTTTGGACAAAGGAAATACCACTACGGTAAAATCGCCTTCCTGATCTTTACGGGTTTTGTTCACCTGCAAGCAGGTCGGGTCTATATCTTGATGATACAGTTCTTTTACTATATTGACTAAAGATTGTTGTATTATTTTCTCAAAATTCATATCTATTGTTTATTATAAATTCTTTTTCCGAATATAGCACTGCCGATGCGGACTATGGTGGCACCTTCCTGCTGTGCTATCAAATAATCGTCTGTCATACCCATGCTTATTTCTTTGAAATAACCGGCATGCTCAAAATAGGTGGCTTTCAACTCATCGAAATAAGATTTCAAAGTTTTGAATTCCCTTCTTACCTGTGTCATGTCTTCAGTGAAAGTGCCCATACCCATCACACCGCATATGCGGACATTGGGAAATTCTGCAAGAGGATGCAATTGAAACATTTCTTTTACTTCCTCTATGGAAAAACCGAATTTGGTGCTTTCTTCCGCAATGTGAAATTGTAACAAAACATCCACCGTACGATTGTGTTTGGCTGCCAAACGATTCACCTCGGAAAGCAATTTCGGCGTATCAATGCTTTGAATGCAAGATACAAAGGGAATAATATATTTTACCTTGTTGGTTTGCAAATGACCGATAAAATGCCATTGTATGTCTTTGGGCAATTGCTCATACTTTTGTGCCAATTCTTGCACATAGTTTTCTCCGAACAAACGCTGTCCTGCATGGTAGGCAGCCATAATGTCCTCGTTGGGTTTCACCTTGGAGACTGCAACAAGTTTCACATTGTCAAGCAATTGTGATTTTATCTTTTGCAAATTTTCAACTATCTGCTCCATAATCTTTTTTTTTACAAAGATAACATTTTTGTTTGAAAAAACGAGCCGGGTATCGGTTGCAAAAAAAAACGGGCACACATACAATATCAGCCGTGTTTTAAACGTTATTTATTTTTATGGCAAACATGAAGCAATATATAGTTACACTCATCAAATTATTCCTTTTTTGGCTGTTGTTTTTTGCTGTCGGCAGGCTATTGTTTCTATTGGTATATCATCACGCGTTGGCATCTTTGCCATGGAAGGAAATTGCCGCCTGCTTTTCCCATGCCCTTCGACTGGATATATCCACCGCCTGCTATCTGCTTACGCTGCCGATAGTATTGCTATGTTTAAAGTTATGCACTTCTCGTCGGTGGGTGGATATATTGTTTTACATAGTGTTTACCATAGAATTGGTGGGGTGCGGTTTGATTATTTTAGGGGAAATAGGCGTTTATGGGGAATGGGAGAACAAGTTGAGTTACAAAATTTTACTCTACCTTCAACGCCCTATGGAAATTATCACTACCGCTACTACCATGCAATTGATAGGTGGCGTAGCCGGAATGATTTTTTTTGTTGCCGGAGGGTTATGCTTGTGTCGCCGTGCAATATGGAAAACGGATATTAAACTAAAGAAACGACCTTGTATTAAATCCGTTGCTACCCTTCTTCTCAGCGGGGGGCTGTGTTTTCTGGGCATGCGGGGGGGCTTGGATGCCATTCCTATTACCCAGAGTGCGGCTTATTATTCTCATCATGACATACTCAACGATGCGGCCGTAAATCCGCATTGGAATTTATTGTATAGTATAGCCTATTTTCACAATGCCGACCCTGACCGCTATCGCTACACCGATGACGCTACGGCGGAACGAATTTTTACAGAATTGTTGGATACGGAAAAAGACAGCATCACCCCCATATTGACACATAACAAAGTGAATGTGGTGATTATATTGTTGGAAAGTTGGAGTGCGGATTTAATAGAAAGCCTCAGCGGCAGTAAAAATATCACCGATAATTTCAACCATTTGGTACAAAACGGCATATTGTTTACCCGCACCTATGCCAACGGGCATCGCTCGCAGCAGGCTATTTGCAGTATTTTCAGCGGATTTCCTTCCGTGCCCATGTACGATATCACCGACAATCACAATAAATACCGGCACCTGCCTTCATGGCCGCAAATAATGAAAGATGCCGGATATCATACCTCTTTTTATTTCGGCGGCAATTTGGACTATGGCAATATTCGTTCTTTTTTGCTGCATTGCAATTTTGACACCATCGTAGAAGGTGCCGACATGCCTTCCTCTTTGCCGAGAGGTAAGTTGGGCATTCCCGATGAATATATGTTTGCCGCCCATGCAGAAGCATTACATTCCATGCAGGAGCCTTTTATGAGCGTATTGTTCACCCTCAGTTCACACAGCCCGTACGACCAACCAAAAAACACGGAAGAAGTGGACATACAATGTGAAGAAACCCCGTTTTTAAATTCTGCCAAATATTGCGACCATTGGTTGGGAGAATATTTTGACAAAATAAAAAACGAGCCATGGTATGCCAACACCTTGTTTATTCTTGTCGGGGACCATAGCCATCCGACACATATCAGTAAAAGATACCATTTTTCCGCCGACTACCAACATGTGCCGCTATTGTTTTACGGAGAGCCCGTTATGCCTGCTTTACGCGGAACCCAAAACGACATGGTGTGTTCCCATGTAGACTTGGCCTTATCGGTATTGTCCCAATTGGGATTAGATTATCATGATTTTACATGGGGAAAAAATATTTTCAACCCCTATAGTCCGCAATTTGCCTTTTATGAAGCGCTATCGGGATACGGGTGGATACGCCCCCGAGCTGAATATGCCGAATTTCATAACGGAAGCAAATATTTTTCCTATGGTTTGGGCGATAGTACTTATTATCCTATACTAAAACAAGAAGGGCGGGCTTACTTGCAATATCTTTACAACACTTATCTGCAATATTAACTCACCGCATTATTCAAGTTGAATATCAATGTATTAAAAAATATTTCCATTGTTTTTTCAAGACACTTTCAAATAAAATTTGTCTTTCCATAAAAAAATGTTATCTTTGCATATTTAGTAAATTAAAAGAAATGAAACCCGATTTTAGTAAAATTTCATACAAAGACGGCATCAGTTCGGCCAACACCAAAGTAAATAATAACAGTGAAAGTTCTTGGCTTACTGCAGAACAAATTCCGGTAAAGCCGGTTTATAACGTTCAGGATTTGGACAACATGGAGCATTTGGATTATGCAGCAGGTCTGCCTCCTTTTTTAAGAGGGCCTTATTCAACCATGTATGTAATGCGTCCTTGGACGGTACGTCAATATGCAGGTTTTTCCACGGCAGAAGAATCCAATGCTTTTTACAGAAGAAACCTTGCTGCCGGACAAAAAGGTTTGTCCATCGCTTTTGACTTGGCCACACACCGCGGATACGATTCTGACCACGAACGCGTTATAGGTGATGTAGGAAAAGCCGGTGTGGCTGTGGATTCCATTTTAGATATGAAAATTTTGTTTGACCAGATACCTCTGGACAAAATGTCCGTATCCATGACTATGAACGGAGCTGTTATGCCGGTATTGGCATTTTATATTGTGGCAGCAGAAGAGCAAGGGGTGAGTATGGACCAATTGGCAGGAACCATTCAAAACGATATTTTGAAAGAGTTCATGGTGCGTAACACCTATATCTACCCGCCTGCACCGAGTATGAAGATTATTGCCGAC
Organism: Bacteroidales bacterium UBA1205; assembly: GCA_002309615.1. Lineage (GTDB taxonomy): Bacteria > Bacteroidota > Bacteroidia > Bacteroidales > WCHB1-69 > UBA1205. The sequence continues at coordinate 11,303 of DBXT01000049.1, read as the reverse complement.
ATATTTGAGTTCACTTCTCAAAACATGCCGAAATTCAATTCTATCAGTATATCGGGTTATCACATGCAAGAAGCCGGAGCCACTGCCGACATAGAATTAGCCTATACTTTGGCTGACGGATTGGAATATTTGCGTGCCGGTATTAATGCCGGTATAGATATAGATGCTTTTGCTCCCCGTTTGTCGTTTTTCTGGGGGGTAGGCATGAATCACTTCATGGAAATAGCCAAGATGAGGGCAGCACGTATGCTTTGGGCCAAATTGGTGAAACAATTTAATCCTAAAAATCCTAAATCCTTGGCATTACGTACCCACTGCCAAACTTCAGGCTGGTCGCTTACTGAGCAAGATCCTTTCAACAATGTATCCCGCACTTGTATAGAAGCCATGGGTGCCGCTTTGGGACACACGCAATCGCTTCATACCAACGCTTTGGATGAGGCTATTGCCTTGCCTACCGACTTTTCGGCACGTATAGCCCGTAATACACAGTTATACATACAAGAAGAGACCAATATATGTCGCACCGTTGACCCGTGGGCAGGTTCATTCTATGTAGAAAGTCTCACCCATGAAATAGCTCATCGTGCATGGAAATTGATAGAAGAAGTGGAGAAATTGGGCGGCATGGCAAAAGCCATAGAAACCGGTATTCCTAAAATGCGTATAGAAGAGGCGGCAGCCCGCAGACAAGCACAAATAGATTCCGGTAACGATACCATAGTAGGTGTCAACAAATACAGATTGGACCACGAAGCCCCCATCGATACCTTGGAAGTGGATAACACAACAGTAAGAGAAGCTCAAATAGCACGTTTAAAGAAATTGCGTAGCGAACGTAACAACGAAGCGGTGCAAGCGGCTTTGGATGCCATTACCGAATGTGCCCGCACAGGAAAAGGCAATCTGCTGGCATTATCTATCAATGCGGCACGTTTACGTGCTTCTTTGGGAGAAATATCCATGGCTATGGAAAAAGTATTTGGAAGATATAAAGCAAAAATAAATTTAATATCAGGCGTGTACAGTTCTATCACTAAAGACAACAATAGCTTTAACCAAGCATGTAAAATGGCAGACCAATTTGCAGAAAAAGAAGGTCGCCGCCCGCGTATTATGATAGCCAAAATGGGACAAGACGGTCATGACCGCGGTGCCAAAGTGGTGGCTACAGGTTATGCCGACATAGGCTTTGACGTAGATATGGGTCCCTTGTTCCAAACACCGGCGGAAGCGGCCAAACAAGCTGTGGAAAATGATGTGCACATAGTGGGAGTGTCTTCCTTAGCTGCAGGTCATAAAACATTGGTGCCCCAAATAATAGAAGAGCTGAAAAAATTAGGCCGCCCCGATATTTTAGTAATAGTCGGCGGTGTAATACCTGCTCAAGATTATGACTTTTTATACAAAGCCGGCGCTGTCGCTATATTCGGACCGGGTTCTGTTATCAGCGAATGTGCCATCAAGATGATTCACATACTGAATCAGCAAAGAGGATATTGAAATTTTTGAACTTTTTAACATTCTGAGGATGACCGAAATATGTCATCCTCTTTTTTTTCATTCCTCACAATGATGGTATCAATGAAAAAAATACTATCTTTACAAATCATAAACACGTACAATGGTTAAATAATAACATACAATGAATCAAATAATTGCACCGTCACTATTATCTGCTGACTTTGGAAATTTAGCTCAAGATATTCAAATGGTGAATCAAAGTAATGCCGATTGGTTTCATGTGGATATCATGGATGGCAATTTTGTTCCCAACCTATCCATAGGTTTTCCCACATTGAAAGTGATTGCCCGATTGGCACAAAAGCCATTGGACATACACCTTATGATAGTTAATCCGGACCAATATATAGAACGTTTTTGCAAAGAAGGCAATGCTGCTTATCTTACCGTTCATTACGAAGCATGCACTCATTTGCACCGCACCTTGCAACACATCAAAAGTTTTGGAGTAAAAGCCGGTATCGCTCTCAACCCGCACACTCCGGTAAGCCTTTTGGAAGACATATTGCCGGAAGCGGATTTAATATTGCTGATGAGCGTTAATCCCGGGTTCGGAGGGCAGAAATTTATTCCGCAGACACTGCAAAAAATACAAAAGCTTAAAAATATGATCAACCAACAACATTTATCCACACTCATAGAAATAGATGGCGGCGTCGGCTTAAACAACTGTCGGGACATCATCTCTGCCGGTGGCGATGTTTTGGTTTGCGGCAATAGTGTATTTTCCTCCTCCGACCCTGTTAACACCATAGCATTACTCAAACAATAAGCCTACTATGAAAATCCGGCTCATAGCATTAGCAAGCCTGCTTATATTATACAATCAGGTATTCTGCCAAAACCTGATAGAACCTAATTATAAGGGGTTTGATTTTTATTTTACGGCAGGCTGCTATTGGGGGGCAAAAGCGAATGCCAATTACTACAGAGGTGTTCCTAATTTTACCGGCGATGAAGACGAAAGAGATGAGGCTCAACCTAACCTTAACTTAATTTTGACCAATAAATATCATCGTGAAGAAATCACCAACCTCATCACCGAGCACAATCATGGTATCACTGCCGATGATTTCACATACGAGGGGTCGGAAAACATGCACTACAAAACAGGATTCATGTTTGAATTCGGTGTCAAATATCATTTAGGAAAAAATATTGCCTTGACTTTGGTGTACAGCCAAATTCGGCTTACTTCAACAGGGCTGGTGTCTTTGGGTATGACCAGTTCCAACTACAACACCGGAGGAACGCAATATTTCAACTATCCCGTTATAGGAAAAGAAACCCGCAATCTTTTCGGATTGTGCTTTACCTATATGTTTAGAAATGACAAAAAAATATATCCTTTTCTTGAAATAGGCGCTCATATTAATTCCGTCAAAATTCGCAGTTGTGAACTTGCGGTAGAAGGGGTAGCCTTTGACATGATAGACCGCTACGGAGGAGTAGCTTATGTTCCCAATACCAATCGTACCGAGGTGAACCCTATGTTAGGAGGGGTCGGCGGCGGAGCCAATTTCAATTTGGGCATACGCATAGCCTTCAACTCATGGGCGGCTTTAGAACCCTTCGGCTCTATCAGCATAGAAAAGTTAAAATTAACGGGATATGATCAAATTCGCCCTAATTTTGCCGCAGGCGTACGGATAGTAATGGGTGACAGGCTTTTTTCCAATAGAATGAGAGAGAATTAAGATGAAAAAAATAATATTTTTGGCTATTTCATTATTATACATGCAATTTAATATTGCCCAAAACGATACCGCCATGCAATTTTCTCTCCTGTGGGAAATGCCTGCGTCGGGTACTATCATCAGTATGGACCCTTTGGGAAACAGCTACGTGTCCAATGGCACCACGCTCACCAAATACGACCGGCAAGGTGCTATAACCTATACCTATTCCGACTTGCAATACGGGCATTATAACAGCATAGATAGTCGTAACCCTATGAAAATAATGGTTTTCTCCAAAGATTTTATCCGTATCACCCTACTGAACATGCAATTGAGTGAAATTAATTCCTCCTACAATGATTTGACCAATTCCGACATTATTTTACCGCTGTGTGCATGTGCCGCCTATGATAACGGATTATGGATATATGACGAGAACACGGATAAAATAATGCGATACGACAATATGAACAAACTATGCAACGAAACCATGATGCTCAACCTTATTACCAATGAAAAATACATTCCCCAACAAATACAAGAAAGCGAACACGGCTTGTTGATAGCCGCTGACAGCACTTATGGTTTTTTGGTTTTCAACCACCTCGGCACGTTTATCAAAAGCATACCCTTGTCCGGCATCACCGATTTTTGTATCTACAATAACAAATTGGTATATATCCAAGAAAACTATCTTAAAATAACGGACATATCCACTCTTTGGACACAATCGGTAACATTACCGGGTAGCGATATCATAAAAGTTCGCATACAAGCCAATAGAATGCTTTGTGTAAACAGAAACGAAACCATAAGCATGTACGCTTGGGAATAAAGCTCTTTGCAACATCAATAATTATTACTGTTTTTTATTTGACACTAAAAGCCCTCAATATTTCCCTTTTACCTTTAGGTCCGGGCAATTTTTCTATTTCGAAACCTACTGATTTTAAAGCCCTTTTCACAACTCCCATGGTGGAATAGGTTACCAATACGCATTGAGGCAGCATGGCATAATAGATTTTTTCAAAAATTTTTTCTGTCCATAATTCCGGTTGTTCTTGAGGAGAGAATGCATCAAAATACACTAAATGATAGGTATTTTCGGGCAGTGATACGGTAGATAAATCCGCTTGTAGCTTGCTAAGGGTGAAATTCGGTGTTATCGGTTGCGATACATTCCACAATGCCTGATGCATGCGTATAAACACCCGTTGTGCTTCGGGATGTGGCAAGCTGCCGGCATAATTAAGCATGGTGTATTCCTGCTCTTGCAAAGGGTATAATTCTATGGTATGATAATCTATGTTTTTTTGTGGCGAATGATACCACGTAAGCAAGGCATTCAATCCGGTACCAAAACCGACTTCCAGAATATTCAAATGCTGATAACTTGATAAATGTTCGCACATCAGCCCTGCCTGTATAAATATATGTTCCGACTCTTGTACGGCTCCATGTATAGAATGATACGACTGGTGAAATTGCGGTGCATACAAAGAGTGAGAACCGTCTTCCGTAACGATAAGGCTACGTTGCATCTTATTTTTGTTTTTCCTGCTGAATTTTCTCTATAATAGATGAAGTGGAATAGCCTTGTAAAAAATCCAAAGTCAGCACTTCCCCGCCTCCGGCACGCACTATATCATATCCTACAACATCTTCAACTTTATAATCCGAACCTTTTACCAACACATCGGGTTGAACTTGCTGTATTAAATGATAAGGTGTAGACTCGTTAAATAGCATTACCGCATCTACAAAACATAAAGAAGCCAGCAAAAACGCTCTGGAATATTCATCCGTAATAGGACGTGAAGCTCCTTTGAGATGTCGCACCGACTCATCGGTGTTGAGACCGATTATTAATTTATCGCCCATTTCTGCCGCCTGCGACAAATACACCAAATGCCCGCGGTGTACCAAATCAAAACAGCCGTTGGTAAACACTATACGCTGTTTTTCTTTATGCCATTGTTTAACTATGGATAAATCGGCACCTACGGGATATATTTTACTATTGATATAAGATTGATAATTCATAATGTCATTTTTTTACAGATAGTATCACCAATGAAACTAAACCTATTAACAAATACAAAGCCGACTCGGTTGACCACACTACCCAACCTAAAGCCAAGCCCACTTCCGACGATATGCCGTACATGGCCAGCACTATGGACACCAACCACGGATAGGCTCCTAATCCGCCTTGGGCTATGGCGAATCCTACCGTTCCTATCACCACCGAGGACAAAGATAAGAGCCATATATCGCCACCTAAATTTATCACCTCAGGAAAAGCAAACAAGGCAAAGAAGAACATAAAATAATAACATAGCCATATCAACAAAGAATAAATAATAAACAAATAGGGGTGATTGATTTTTTTGACAGACAACATTCCCTCCCAAAACTCCATCAATATTTTTTTCATTTTTTGTACTATGCTGAAACGGGCTATTTGTTTACGCAACAAATACACTATCGCACACATTAACAACAAGGACAACAAGATAATGTATTTTCCCCATCCCGACAGCATGTGCACTATATTCGCTCCTGCATGATTACCTGTTAATATTTGCATTATTTTATCCGATTCCAACACCAAGGCGAGCAAGAACATCAGTCCGCAAATGAGCACATCTATCACCCTTTCGGTTACCACCGTGCCTAAAGACTTTTGAAAGGGCACTTTCTCGTATTTTTGCAATACCATGCAACGCAATATTTCTCCCAAACGCGGAATGGCCATATTGGCTAAATAACAAATACACACAGAATGGTAAGCGGAAGAGCATCTCATATTATAACCCATAGGGTTAATCATCAACACGGAACGTATTCCTCTCAACCACACGCTGATATATCCTATTACTGCACATATAAGCAAATATATCCATTTATGACTTATAAAAACAAGGTGTATGTTTTCCCATATTTCAGCACGTTGTTCTGCTGTTAAATCTTTAACGGAAAACCAAACAAAAAACACACCAAGTCCTAAAAACAATATCAGCTTGATTATATCTTTTATTTTATCCTTCATTTGCTGTTATTTTTAATGCACTAATTTATTCATCACTTAACGCCAGCCTAAATCCGAGTGTTTTATGTTTATATTGCGGTTGGTTTTTACCGCGATATATCACCGTGCAACACTCTTGGCTGCTATTATAGGCACCGCCGCGACACACTTTATAAATTTTCTTACTGTTATTGTCAGAATGGTCATCATTGGTATCATAAGGGGCAAAGGTATCGCTACACCATTCCCACACATTCCCGCTCATATCGTATAAGTTCAAGGCATTGGGCATACGAGAGCCCACATTCCATGTAGTACCGTTGCTATTATCTTTATAACGGGCTACTGTGTTCACAAAACGAGAGCCGCTATAATCGGTTTGTCCGTAAAAATGTCCTTCACGGGCGGCATATTCCCATTCCGCTTCGGTGGGCAACCGATAGTGCATACCTGTTTTTTTATTAAGTGAATCTAAAAATATTTGGCAATCGTACCAACTCACTCTTTCCACCGGCCTGTTTTCTCCTTTGCGGCAAGAAGGATTGTTTCCCATAACCGCTTGCCACAAAGCCTGTGTTACCTCATAAGGGGATATATAAAAACTGTTTACTTTCACCCAATGTATATCTTGTGCTTTGACGGTGGTATCTTTTGCATCGTATCCCATATTGAAATTACTGCCCTGCACATACACCATGGGTATATCCATTATATTGTAATCGGAGGATTGTGCTGATAAAACCGATAATATCATCATCATCACGCACCACAGACATGCTTTTTTACTCATTAACATCATTCAATTTGTATTTTTTTGCAAAAATACTCAAAATATACATATAAAATGCGGATGTTTTCATAGTATGCAATAAAAAAAGGGAGCCTGCGGCTCCCTTTTTAAATTACGGTTACTATTTATTTCTTGATAACCATTTTCTTCATCAGGCGTTGACCATGGAAGTCCATAGTGTAGAAATAAATACCGGCAGACAGATTTTCTGTATTGAAATCTATGCTGTTGATTCCGGTGGATGCTTTAACGGTTTGAGTATGCAATATCTGACCTGTTACATTCAAAATGGTGAACACTACATTTCCGTCATTAGGAACAATGTATGTTACCGTAGTTTGATTGTTGGCAGGATTAGGTATATTTTGATTCATACTAATACCATTAGCCTCACCTTCATTAATACCCACATTGGTTTTCACTTCCACCAACAAGGTATCGTTTACGGCGTTAGCATCTACGCTGTTGATATATGCTTTCACCATAAATGAAGCTTCATTAGGAACTGTAAACGATTGCGGGAATTCGAAATCAAGATAAGAATCTGCACTGATGTCGTTCATGGTTTCGGTCCAATTAACTATTTCAGTGCCGTCTGTCTTGCTTACTATAGCATGTAATACTACTCCCGAAATATCTTCATTAGGATTCATATTGCTTACCCTTACTTTTACTTTAGCCATAGTTCCCGGTTTTGCACCGTCAGCAGGTGAGAGCAAAGAGCTTACGGCAACGTCATTTTGATCAACACACTCTGTAATTACATCGGTGAAGGTCAAAGCGGCGTTACATGCAGGATTAGCAACTATTTCCACATTGTACATTTCGTCGCCGGGCACGGTATATGCGGTGGAGAAAGTCTTCACTACACTACTGTTAATAGCGAACATTCCGGAGATAGTATCATATACGGTGTTAATCAATACACCATTGATATCGTAGATATTCATTGTTAAATTAATATCTTCCATATCCATATTACCTTCATTGCTGATGGTAACCACTTGGTATATTTGACTACCTGTTTCAATACAATTGGTAGCTTCATTACCGCCTGTAATTTGTTGAGCATCCACTTTTAAATTCGGATTGATGGTGAATGTTGCATATACGGTATCGTCATCCAAAGTACGATCGATAGCCGGTGAAATATAAGCTTTCACATTATATGTTCCGGGCACGAAATCGAAGTTGTTCGTAACGGCGATAGTATCTACATCCAAACCGGCAACAATACCGCTCAATAAATTGTAAGTAAGTGTTTGGTTGGTAGCTCCGCTTATTTCCACTACTATAGAAGTTCTGTTAGCAGAGAAATCGATGGCTTGACCTGTCATGTTGGTAACTTCCACGCCCAAGGTCTTGTTGGTTAATCCGCAAGGAGTAACATCAACAGGAACCACGTCGGTCAAAGCCACATTGGAATTAGAGCTGATAACTATTCTGTCCAAATATTGATCCGGACCGCCATAGCTTTGGGCTTCAAATACCAATATTGCACAAGCGGAATCTACATAAGGAGACAAGTCTATGGTGTATTTCACCCATGTAGGAGCTGAAATATTAGCATTATAACGTTTCAGGTTCATCAATGGAACATGAGTATAACCACCGTCAAATGTTATCTTAACGTCTGTTTGGTCGTTCAAATTAGCATGTGAGGTATCGTGAGCATACCAGAATTCCAAAGTAGGCTGTGCTGTACGATTCAATTCTATTTGAGCTGTGCTCAAACGACCTACGGAACCGATGCTTCCGCCAAATGCCAATTTACCCAAACCGTAAACAGGATCGATATAACCGCTGACACCTCTTTCTACATGCCATACGTTATTACCGGCGAGAGCCTCTACCGTTAAATCTGTCATGTTGTAAGTGTCAAAGTCTTCATCGTAAGGCAAGCCTATCTTATGAGTATAGTACATACCTGTGAGGGTATCGTTATCGTGAATGCTATCGTTTTGTGTGCTTAAATAAGCTGTGAGGTAATAATTACCTGCGAAGCCTACATTCAACATATTGGTAACTTCAAATGTATCTACTGCAAACACATCCAAAGAACCGGTTGAAATCAAGGTGTCGATAGTAGCTGTATCTGCACCATCCATGTGTATGGTCAAACGCAACGGAGTTACAGAGAAATCTACAGCCATACCGCCTGCATTGCTTACTGCATATTTAACCGATACGTAGTTCGGTGCACACAATGAAGTGGAGTTGGTGGGTTCCACTATTTCGGTCAAAGCCAAATCGGTACCGGTAAACAAGTGCATAGTGTAAGCACCCATAGGAGTTACATATTCACGTTTTACACCTTCTATATCGTAAGGAACTTTTCCTTCACGATAGCAGAGCAAACCGGTAGCGTCATTCAATGCTAAGTTGATAGAAGAATCCACAAATGAAGGATTAACTTTTACTGAGTTAACATCTTGTTGCGTTATGGCCTGCCATGCACTGAGGGTGGTTTTGGCACCGCCTGCATAACCGATATTGGTATTGTGATAATAATTGTTATAATCTATTATCATATAAGGAGAAACACAATATGAGGCAGTAGCTATATACATAGGATAAGCTGTTGAATTAGTACCGGTAATAACAATATTGTTATTTCTAATTACCATATTACTATAAGAAGTGCTTTGTCCTACATAAATACCTCTTGCACCACCTGTTGCCTGACCGTAAATAGAGTTATGCAAGATATACAAACTATTAGCATAATAGAAATACATACCTGTATTGGAACCGGTAGATTTCATATGGATTTCATTATTGATAACATGAACATCACCTCTTGACATATATACATTTGCATAATATAAATACATACCATATCCGCTTGATAATGTTCTATCCATGGATAATATCTTGTTACATGTAACTTGAGGATTGGTATAATACATATACAAACCATACCATGATGTAGAAGATGCGGAAGAAGTGGTTACTATGTTATGATTGAACGACAAGTGTGTGTAATAGTAATAGTTACCATAATAATATTGGTTGGTAATAATATTACTGTCTACATACAAATCACCATAAGCAGATGTACTGCTACCACCATACAAATAAATACCGTAGTAACCACCGCTTACGTAACTGTTACGCAATACGAAATTGGTTAACACTCCTGAGTTGCTGGGTTTATGAATAACATATTTCGTACTTGTTGATGCATTAGGTTGTGCCAACAAATTACAATTGGTAATGGTAATATTCGAACATCCTGAAATAAATTTTACTGCTACATCGGCAGTAGTGGCATCTATAGTAAGGCTATCGAAAGATATATTACTATTTTTACCCAACAATACTGCAGAACCTGAAGTAGCCTTAATGATTGCAGGATTACCTGTCATATTAGCTTTGGTGAAATGCATGTTGTAAGTATCTGTACCTGCAATGTTTCCACTCAGGTTCAAATTACCTATGTGCGTACCTTCTTCAAATCCGAATACTACATTGCCGCCAATACCGCAATGTGACAACAATTCATTCAAATCGTCTATGGTTGCGATATCACCGTTAGGACCTATGGTATAAGTACCATTCAACATTGAATCACATGCAAACACTTCTATTGAAACGCTATCGTTTTGAGGAATAGAATCCACAGTATTGTTAACGCTTGCAAGCCATGCTTTGATTTCATTATTGCCGGCTACAAATGTAACAGCACTGCTTCTGACAGTATCGCTTGCTAACAATGGTAAGTTACCTGTCCAATTAATAGCGGTTTGTTGTACACCGTTGAAAGTCCAGTTGATCACTGCTGATGTCAAAGGAGTGCTACCTGCATTAATAAGCACTATTCTTGGTGTTACTACTACACCCTTGGTTGCATTGGCAGGTATATCTACTATATCCACCAAAGCACCGTCCAAGGCACTGGGATCACTTCCATATGCACCCATGATAGTGTTGCCATAACGAGGTAATCCTAAAATATCGGTATTAGCTGCCGTTACAGAAGGACAGATGTAAGCTGTATCGTTTGCCACTTTCAAAGAATCATAAGTTGCAGATACATATACAGGTTGTACCGATACTGAATGCAAGTCTGTCTTAACCGTAGTTTGCCATGCTGCAATGGTTGCTTTTGCACCACCTGCATAACCCACATAGGTAGGAGCTACCAAGTTGTTGTAATCTATATCGTACATACCTAATCCAACACCGAAATAGCTTGCTGCTGATTGGTTCAAATATATAGGATATGCACCTGAAGTAAGCATTTCTATATTATTATTTCTGATGCTGAACGATGCTG
>DBXT01000001.1 GCA_002309615.1 Bacteroidales bacterium UBA1205 | reverse complement strand
TACTTGTTCGGTTACTTGTTCGGTTGGTAGACCATCATATGGGAAAGAGACCTCAATAAAATTTTCGCTTACATTAAACACAGACTTATCGTAGAACTTAAGTATCCTATTCATTCCGGAACCCAAATGTTCAACAAGTTTCAAATCCTTAAAAATACGCATTATCTCTCGGTTACGAGGCAAAGAACGGCCTGAGAAAAATTCATCAACAGACAAGCCGTCAACCAAGCCTCCATACGATGTTATAGTTAATCTGTCGGAATAAATTTCCACTATCGGCATGCATTCCGTAGAATAATCGTTATGCACTACGGCATTAATAAATGCTTCTCTTAATGCAACAGGGTTAATCATGCGTTTTTCTTCCCGTTGTGCCTTTCCTGTTATTTTGGAAAATGTTTTGTTTTCTACTTCCAACTTATCCAAAATGCGTTCTGTGGATTTAATGATTGAACAATAACCATATTCCTCATTTTCAATCAAATTACATTTATCCGTTCCATCATATTTAGCAACGCGAAACGACATGCTATTTACATCGGACATCAAATAAGCCACATAATTTAATTTACCTTCGGCTGTATATAGATCAAGATTGTGAAGGAATTCATCATTAACAGTAAAGCCTTGCTCTTCATAATAAATTCTTAACTGGGCAAAAGTATGTTCAAAATAACGAGGGGAAACAATATTGCGTAAAGAATGTTTGGTTCTTGAAGCGTATAGTTTTTCAATTTGCTGAGTATTCAATGGCTGAATTCCTGCACCGACCCTAATGTAACACCCGCTTGGAGTCATTCCTGACTGTTTGAGATAATAGGGTTTTTCCTGTCCTGAAGTGACGATGATATGCACCACATTTTTTTCTTCATACTGCTCCAAGTCTATATCAAACAATCCTAAACAAGAAGGCAGGATATTATTTTTCAATCTATCGCTAATTTGTAACTGCATCAAATCCACCTCTTCCACACCAACCACTGCTCCATTGTCGGCTATTCCGATATAGATATCACCTCCTTTGGTAGAATTCAAAAATGCAACCATTTCTTTCTCAAGCTTATCATTGAGTTGTGATTTAAATTCGGTATGATTGTCCTCGTAATTTCGCATTTTTACCACTTATAGTTGCAAAGATAGCATTTTTTTAGCATTCCCTGGAGTACATTGAAATTTCTTATATAATTCAACCAACCCCATACAATTGCAACAATTTGTTTACATATTCTTTTATATCATATTGTTTTGCATATTGTTGTGCAAATTGTGACATCTCATTATATTTCCGTTTGTCGTTCCATATTTCAAGAATTCGATCGGCAAATTGTTCGGCATTCTGCTCATATACCATATAGCCGGTTTTGCCCTGTACTATCAAATCACGATTTCCATGACCATCAAGCGTTACAACCGGCAAACCTGCCGCCATAGCCTCAATTATAGTCAAGCCTAATGCTTCCGCAATTGATGAATGAACATAAATATCCGAATCATGCAAATAATCTTCTACATGGTCAACACTGCCACATAATGAAACAAAGTTTTCAAGTTGGGATCTCTTAATATACTGTTCTAGCAAGGCATAATCTTGACCACCACCAACTATCTGCATATTGAAACAAATATTCTTTTCCACCAAAATTCTAGCAACATTCAACAAAAATATCTGGTTCTTGTTTCTGTTCAACGACCCAACATTAATAAGCCTCAATATTGTTCCTTGTTGGTGCTTTTCTCCTATATAAAATTTGTTATAATCAATTGCATTGGGCAAAAGTTTCACATGGTAGGGTTGAGTCTTGCAAAAATAAGATTCCGTGTCATGAGATATTGCTAAAAAGGTAGTTCCTCCGTTTACTTTGTATCGTGATAGCAGATACTTTTTTTCGTAATAATTAGTTAGCAATTCTTTATGTAAGAAAGTATTAAACCCTAAATTACGAAATTGCTTCATATTGTCATGGCAATGGCTGAACCATTTTGCCTGCGGATAAAAACAAGAACGGGAAACTATTTCCGCTTCAAACAAATGAGTATGAATGACATCGGGAGCGAATTCATCTATAGTCCGCTGTAGAGCTGCTGTTTGTATTTGATTACAACGATGCACGGATAATTTCACTTGAGACGGAATCACCTGCCAATCTATATTCTCCGTAAGAAAAGGATAAGCATTCTCTCCGGAAAAAGTAATCAATTTTACCTGTACATCATTACAATTTTGCAATTGATTACAAATATCCAAACAGAGCCTTTCGGCACCACCTTTGTTTAATCTAGGTATAATGTGAAGTATCCGCAACATAATTGTTCAAATTTCCGGTTTAGTTACCGCTAAAATTACCGACAACTATTTTTTGCAAAGATATCATTTTTTTGTATATTTTTTGGCAACATTTATTTTTTAGTACCAAAGTATAACTATTAACGCCTTGTATAAGTTATTATTTGATGTTTTAAACAAAAAAGATACGATAGGCATTTACCGATAATGTGATATATGATTGCGAATGGATATTTAGTTTTATATACATCGTCCGAATCGGAAATATGATACCTCTTTTGCCAAAAATAGCATGCTGCCACTTCTCTTATTTTGTCAAGAAAAGATTTTTTATCATCATGAATGGATAGATACGCGTTCTGACGCAATGCTGCCAAATTTCCTTTAGGATTTCGTTCGAAAAGAGTTTTATCGTTGGTATAGCCGTCTTGTAAATATTCGCATTGATATATCAATTCAACAATGGCAAGCATTTGGTATTGATACAAGAACTGTTTGTACAACACCTTCTCCGATACAAATCGCTCATCTGAAAACATAGGAAAATGATATTGTTTGACAATATCGGTTTTGAATATTAAAACGGTATCGGTATGATATCCGTAAACATCATATAAATCATAAAAATAAATGTCTTGCTGAATAGACGGCCATTGCTCGGAAAATGCTTTTTTTGTAAAATCACATCTTCTCCCGACTATACCTGCTATATCTTTTCTACCGGCTATATCAGGTACTTTTTTATTAATCAATTCAACAGCATCATCGGTAAGGGCATCATCGGAATCAACGCACACTATAAAAGGAGTATGGCATATTTGATGTGCACATTCTATAGCAGTATGCTTACCTCCATTGGTTTTATATTGATATTCTATATTAATTTTTTGTTCCTGTAACCATTGTTTTACAAGTTCTTGAGTATTATCGGTAGAACCATCATCTACAATCAACCATATAAAATTTTGATCGGTTTGAGACAACAAACTTTCATACAACTGATGTAATATGTATGCTCTATTGTATGTCGGTGTATAAATGGTAACCCATGTTTGCATAGTAAAAACAGCTTATAAAATATTTTTTAAATAATGTTTAACAAATATCCATGTATTTTTCAAATTAGTCTTAGGATAACGGAAACAAGAATATATTATTTTTCTAATGAAATAATAGGTAGCTTTGCCTCTTTGTTTATGGTTTAAATAATAATAGGTTAAATATGCCCAATCATCATTTTTATTGTTGAGATAATCATCGTATTCAAAATGAGTATATGTATTCAAATTCCGCATCAACTCCTGCCTTGTTTGCACTGCATACAAAGGTTTTTGAAATGAAGTGGTACCACCTATGCGAAAAACAGCAGTTGTTTCATTAATAAATCCTATATTACATTGAGAAGCGATTATAAACAACAAAGCCATATCCTGCTGCAATTCCGCTTGTGTCACAAATGCAGGAATCGGATTGGGCAATAATGCTTTTCTAAAACAAACCGTTTGCGTGGGAGGCGGAACCATGCGATGAGCTATTAATTCATGTAATGTCATTTTTTGAGGTATATTTTCAAAACGATGGCTCATATCCTGAAAAGTGCCATCCGTTTTTAAACGAATATGCTTAGTGAATACATAGCCTATAGTACTATCCGTTTCCATCCTATCCACTTGCTTCTGCAATTTCAAATCATCTATCCAATAGTCATCTCCCTCGCACATAGCAATATATTCACCCTTACATTCCGACAGCACTCTTTTCCAATTGCCTGCAATGCCCAAATTTTCCGTTAAGGGTAACAATCTCACTTGCGGATATTTTTCCGCATACTCCTCACATATTGCACGCGTACCGTCTAACCCGTGATCTTCTCCTATGACAATTTCATAATCAAAATTCGTCTTTTGCAACAATATGCTATCCATGCACTGACGGATGTATTTTTCTTGGTTATATGTTACTACAAAGACTGAGAGTTTCATTTTATTTATTAGAACTATATCTTTTCCGACCACCCTGGTTTATAAATTTTGTGTTTTCCTAGAATACCTAACCATGCATCTCGTAGAGCCACCTTTATAAGTTTTATATGTGTTAACGTATATTCATTTCCTTTACATTGATTCAGCAAAAAGAATGTTCTATCAATTGCAGACCAGAAATGAAATTTTTTCAACATATGACAATTGTTTCTGACAGCATAATATTCCTTCCATGAACTTCCGACAGAAACATTAGCAGTGGTATTCATCTCTTCATGATAAATCTTAATATACGGAACACAAATAATATCACCATATTTGCTTAATCTTATGCTATGTTCAGTATCGTCAGAATATATAAAATATTTATGATTTACATATCCGACTTTCCTAATTGCATTTGCATTTATAAAAGAACAAACATACGACAAACAATCTATATGGAAAAAATCTTTATCATACCATTCTTCAGGACAACTTGTTCTTACATAATGGTTCTTTTCAACCTTATGTTCGCTCCTATGTATTATTGCAATATTCCCATCCATATTATACACCGCACCACATATCGCCGACAACTTGTCAACATCGTGTGCATCGCAGAACTTATAAAACTGCTCCATCATATCTGGCTCGGCGTATGCATCATCATCGGCAAGATATATCCAATCCGGATTGAGTGACATCGCATATTTCTGCCCTACATAAAAACCACCGGACCCGCCAAGGTTATCTTCTGTATTTATCACATGCTTGGCAAACGGAGCTTCCTTATTCTTCCAACTTTCCAAATATTCAAAAGTTCCATCGTTACTATGATTGTTGACTACAATCATATTGCGGAAAGTCATTGTCTGGTTTTCATAACAAGCAAGCGCCTTTTTCAACTTCTCCAGCCGATTATATGTTACTATTACAACATCTACATTCATATTTTAAATCAATATTCTATAATTTTATAGTATTAAGGGAATTTTCATATTGTATTTTTATTAAATATTTACCAATTCCACAATTATATTATTGTTTCATAATTTACTTTCTATCTTCTTATAAATATAATATAGTCTTTTATAACGACAAAGAGGAAAAAATAAGTTAATCCTATCCTTAAGACTTAATTGTTTTATTTCATTCTTAAATTCTTTTCTATATTCTCTATACGATTCTACTTTCAATTTCTTATTTGGAAAATTAGAAATAACATATGCATTTATTCTATTCTCAAAATACTTTTTATAACTGGGATAATCTAAGCAAAAACCTTGCAACATATTTATTTCGGTTCTCATTCCTTTTATTTTTTTTTCAAAAGAAGAATCCTTTCTTAGTGTTCCGACCCACGATAAAGGATTATCCACCCTATAAACTGCCATTATTTCATTAAAATAAAATATACGACCTTTCATTGCTGCCATAATTTGTAAAGGATAATCACCTACATGACATTGTTTACAATATTCGGGATAATTATCTAAAATTTTATTTCGATATATTATACTACAAGTTGATATAAATAGACCTCCTTTCTCAATAACATCTATAGTCTCTATATATTGAGAATGATTATAACAACCATAATCATCAATAAATAATTGTTTTGACTCAGAAAATCGTTTTACACGACTACATGTCATACTACATTCCTCATGTTCTTCCATAAAATCCACCTGTTTCTGCAATTTCAGCGGATCCGTCCAATAATCATCCCCCTCGCACATAGCTCTATACTTACCTTTACAAGCTTCTGACATAATCTTTTGTAAACTGCCATTATGTTTGGAATATTGGTTTTCCGTTTCATATATAGGTTTAATAATATCAGGATATTTTGCTGCATATTCACGGATAATATCCGCAGTATGGTCTGTAGAGGCATCATCATGCACAATGGCTTCAAAACGAAAATTGGTTTTTTGCATAACAAAACCATCCAAACATTGACGTATATAGGCTTCATGATTATATGCAGTGCAAGTTATCGTCACCATTAAGGGCTGTTCCATATCTATATTGTTATTTCCCATTATTTTTTATTGATTTTATAGGAATAAAATTCTTTCCCTAAGGTCACTTTTAAAATATAAACGCCTCGTGATAGATTGGCCATATTGATATTTTTATGGTAAATACCTTGTTGATGATGAACATCTTGTTCTTTTTGTAAGAGTTTTCCATAAGCATCATACACTTCCAATACTATGGTTGTAGGTTCTACCACTCCATAACTGATATTGAATTGATCGGTTGCGGGATTAGGATAAGGTGCCTGCACAAAATTGCCGGGATGCAAGAGGAGGCATTTTTCTCTTTTTTCCGCATCGGGTGCGGGCGATATCAAATCATCATAGGGGGTGTACAGATGTACGCATGCATAGTCAGCGGTATTCCTTTTGGCTATGGATGTGCGGAAGGTGTAGAGCCTCATTTCACCGGCAGGCAGCGGGAGACTGTCGGTTTCGTAGAGGATGACATTGTCATAGGTGAATGCATATTGCAACAGGGGCAATGCCCTGTTGCTTTTGTTGAGCACCAATATTTGCGGTGTGAGCGCCCCGTTGCGGGCAGGCAATTGAAAATCCGCTAGGTCGGCTTCCAGATAATAGGCGGGCAACACTATGTGTATTTTTTGTTCATTGGTGCAATTGCCCGCATTGGCGGCCGTCAAGCTCACCTCATAGCTGCCTTCTGCCCCGAAATCGAAATCGGGATGTTCTTCCGTGGAAGAGCCCAACAGGTCAAACTGCCATTGATAGATGTCCGCGTTACGGCTCAGGTTGGTAAAGCGGAGGGCATATAAGCCCCCGGGGGCATAGTCATAGCTGAAATCCGCTTTGGGTGAAGGTGTTACCGTTATATTCTGCCATGCCGAATCGGCACAGGCATTGGTGTCATATACATATAGCCTGAGGGCGAAGGTGCCGGCGCTGTCCGCCGGTATTACAGGCAAGGTATCGTTATAGACTTTACCGATATAATGCCACTGATAGGTCAATACATTTCCCGTGCCTGCAGAAGAGGTGTTTTGTATGTGCATGGTATCGTATTGGCACAGGTTGTTGACACTGAAAGCGGCATGCGGCAGCGATGCCACTTTCACCTCTCCTTCTGTTTCCGACAGGCATCCGTTGAGGTATTGCAACTGCAGGGTGATATGATAACTGCCCTGCTGCTGTATCTGCATACGGGCATGGTTGGCACTGCCTTCCAAAGGCTGTCCGTTAACACTCCACCGACGGTTGATTACTTTCTGGTTAACGGGCAAGGCGGTAATATCGTTCAAATAAAGCTCCTCTCCCACACAGGGGCGGGTGTGGGTGAACGCCGCTTGCGGATTGGGCTTGATATAAAGGGTGTGGCTGATGCTGTCCACACAGCCCATCACACTTTTAGCAGTTAACTGCACTTGATGCATGCCGGTATCGGCAAACACGTATTCAGGTTGGAACAATAAGGAGCTGTCTGCTGATGAGAAACGCCAAATATAATCATTCACCTTGTATTCCGAGCGGGTGAGGTTTTGGAAAGTTACAGGGGCATCCTCGCATGCCGTGATGGGGCTAAACTCCGGCTGTGGCAAAGAATACACCGCTATGGTTTGAGCATACTCCTGCTCGCATCCGGTAGAGCTTACACAATGCAGGCTCACTCTGTACATGCCGGCAGTATCGTACAAATGCTTAAAACCTTGCAGAGCGGAAGCGGGAGTATAATCCTGCCCGTCTCCCAAGGTCCATTCCGAAAGCACAATGGTGGAGCCGTCATCGGTGGTGGAAGTATTGACAAAGGTGGTGCTGTCACGCATGCAGATATTGTCCGCTGTAAAACTTACTATTGGGGCATTGCCTTTTTTGATTACATAAATGCTATCCCTGCCGATGCAGCCTATACTATCCTGTACCTGCACCCCGTACCAACCCGTTTGGGTAAAAATGGTTTGCAGACTATTGCTGTCTCCTGTGGACCATACTACATGAAAGTTATCTATAGTAGGAGGATAATGTAAGGACAATTCATTGCCGTTACACAATGAATCCACATTCGTTATAGATGTATAATAATGCAAACTATCCACATATATGGTAAATTTTTGCTGATAGGTACAATTGGCTGTATCGGTAAGCAATACACTATAATCTCCTGCCACACCTTCTGCAAATGTTCCAGTTTGCCCGTTGCTCCATTGAAAAGTATAAGGATAATCCTGTGTAAAATTCCATTGCACACTATCTCCATAGCAAATTAATGTATCTTGAATAAAATCAACATTTACTTCAATGCTATCCGTTTCTTGCCAACCAAAACGATTAATAGTAGTAAGCCAATATGTGCCGCTTTGGTGTACGGAAATGCTTGGCGTAGTATCTCCTGTACTCCACAGATAGGACACATATTCCTTATCAGGTTGCAATACTATAGAACACAATGATGTAACGACTATATCCTTTCCTAAATTTAATCTTCCGTAATATTTTTCAGACAAATATTGCGACAAATATTGATGATAACCGCTATCTATATTCGCATTATAATAGATAAACTCAGGCATGTTTCCTCGCATATTATATCTAGAAATAAATACATTTCCGAGTACTAAACCTTGCATAGTATAATTTCCCGGATCTCCTGTTAAGATACAAGTATCATTTTTTGTTACTTTTGAATTTGTCGTATTATAATGTGCTACAAATTGGGTATAATCAAAATTAATAGGAAAAGTCACGTTAGCATATATAGATTGTTGTCCTCCTGCAAAAATAAGAATGGTTTGAGCTGTTGGATTATATCCACATTGATTTCGATAAAATTCGGATTCTCCACAAAAGATAATACTTGTATTTGCATGAGCAGGAGAACTTAATTTACACAAGAAATAGTAGGTATTTGGTTGTGCATATCTAATAGTACGATTCATTCTCAATTCATCATCATTTCCATCAAAATAAATAGTACTTTGATGATTGATAGAGGTATCACTCATGATATAGGTCGGCCGTTTTGAGGCAGTATTTTGGGTTAAATGATACCCATGTCCGCTTCTATCATACAATGTATCAATATGATTTAATGTATCTGCCACATGACAACTATCTGCAGCATACCAACCGACCAAATTGGGTATCATACGAGGGGTAAAATAAATAAATTTTAAAATAGGTCCGTATGTTCCTCCTTGTGGCATGATTCGCCAATAATAAGTGTTATCCGATACAAATCCACTTACTACCGTATCATTCCCTTGAACATCGGCATTAACTAACAATTGTGTAAAAGCCGTATCGGTGGCTATCTGCAAATGATAAGTAGAGGTAACAAGGTGTTGATTCCAATGAAAATGCACCGTATCCGTATATATCATTTGCCCGTCTTTAGGAAATATAGGTCGGATATATTGTCCATACACCCCGGTAACAAATGTAAATAATAGTACTATTATAACTAAGTTTTTAAATTTAAACATAGATGTCTTCTTTTATTAAAAAATATGCAACATTTTAAATATACATATTACTTATTTATTTCGCACATCAATATCATTAGAAAAATGGTTATCCGCTTTCTGCTGAAGTTTTTCATATCTATCATAAATCCTTTGTTTTAAATTTGATGAAGATATTCCTTTTCCGTATGGAAAATATACAACTGTTACACCTTGTTCTTTAAGATAATCATATTTTCCTGCCCAATCATCCCCTACTACAAAAACATCAAAATTCAATTTTTTGACTTTGTCTGCATGATCTAGTGAATGCTGTGGTATTACAATATCCGGATACTTTAACGCTTTCATCAATGCGATACGCTCCTCAAAAGGAATTATCGGTTGCGATTTGTAACTTTCCACTAACTCATCCGTATTGACACCGACTATAAGAATATCACCTAATGCTCTCGCATATTCAAGCATTTTAATATGGTTGGCATGCAACATGTCAAATGTTCCGCTCGTGTAAACTACTGTCTTTCCTGCTATCATGACTATAAAATTTTTCGTTTTACTAAATCATCAAATGCATCAATAAGTTGATCTATTTGCTCCTTTGTAATATTGCCAATATGTCCGACTCTAAATATCTTTTCAGCTAAATCTCCCCCATTAGGACATACATATATATCATATTCATTTTTAATAATTTCACACAATTCTCGTGCGTTAATCTTGTTATTTTCAATAGTTAATGCACTTAAACAATTTGATGAATTTTCCAGTGCAGTAAACATTTTTAAAGGCAAATGTTGGATTTTTTTACGAAAATAATCTGCAATTCTTTGGATATTAGCATTAATAGTGGCAATTCCACCATTTTTTTCAATGCGTTTAAGCTTTTCATTCAACTGAATAAGTGTACTAACTGCCGGAGTATATGGAGTTTGACCTCGTTCTCCGTTTTTAAGATAATCGGCATAATTAAAATACATACTTTTTACAATATGTTTACAACAACGTTCTTGTGATTCTCTATCCATTATTGTAAAACTCATTGAAGGCGGTAAAGATAAAGCTTTTTGACTACCTGTTATGGCAGCATTGATATGCATTTTTTTCATTGAAAACTCATCAGCCATAAATCCACTAACTGCATCAACAAATAGGAAAATATTATTTTTTTTGCAAAAATCACCAACCATATTCATATCGTAAAGTACACCTGTTGAAGTTTCACATAGTTGCAAAACCATACCGGTATAATTTTGATGATCATATTGATACAAAATCTTTTTTTGTAAAGGTTTCCCATATTCAATAGTAATTTCTGTAAATGGGACTTCATGAATCTGACACAATTCCACAAATCTATAACCAAAACTCCCTCCATTTACAATTAATACTTTATCTTTTTTTGTAAAAAAATTCATAATACCGGCTTCCATACTTGCTGTTCCAGAACCCGTAAGAAATATTACTCGCGAATTTTCAGGCGCATCAAAAAGATGACAAAGAATTTTTTCATTTTCTTGCATCAATGCAGAAAACTCATGAGTACGGAAATAGGGTATTTGTTTTTGTCCTATTTCTAATGTTTCTTTGTCCATTTGAACAGGTCCTATCGTAAAATTTAACATAACTTACTATTTATTTAAAAATAACCTTACTATAATGAGGAATTCTATCTTCTTCTTTAGGCAGAGACATATAATCTCCATAAAAATGCGTTAAAATTTTATCAAAATCTTTTGGTCCGTAAAACAAATATTTATCAAATTGATATTTTTTTAATGGAAAAACATCCTTATACTCCATATAACGCTCAGGAACCGCCATTGCAAGAATTTCCGTATTTGAACTTACTGTATCTTTTTCTTCTAATTCAATTTTTGTGGTTAAAAACTCTAATTTTTTAACATATTCTTCGTTTGAAATGAGTCTATGCAAAACCTTCCTTTGAAGATATTTTTCCGCTTGAATCTTACGATATTGACACAATTCTGACATCTTCATTTTTTTACAACGGAATAAATCAACGCTCAATCCGTGATGTGAATACGTATTATCTTGCGGAAATTGTTCATAATAGACCTCACTATTTAAATCCTTGACATGTGCCCAACCATGAAAATATAGTGGTTCGGATTTTTCATCTTCCAAAAACAAATTGTCAGGAAGTTCTTTACGAAGTATTTCAATAGCATATTCGTAGGTGTCATCAAAAAGGAAAAAATCAAAATCATCATCCCAAGGAATAAAACCGCCATGACGTACCGCACCCAGCAAAGTTCCGAATGTGATCATATATGGTATATTATGCTTTTCAAAAACACGAGCGATGATATTTCCCATTTCTAAAAGACGATTTTGCACTCTCAGAATATCCACTTTTTTGTTAATTTTCAATATCATATATTGCTTTAATTTATCCGGATGTACTTCTTCAGATGCTATAAATCCATTTTTAATATACAAACTCAATGCTTTTGCATTTCGTTTGGCTACTGTTAGTTGGATTTGTTGGAAACCTAAGTTTTGGGCATAATTGTAAAACGTCTTAATAAGTGCAGTTCCTAAACCTCGCGTCTGCCATTTTTCAGCAACAAGAAGTAATTGTAAATATGCCTTTTGTGTTGTAAAATCGTTAATATACCCTCCGCAAAATGCCACTAATTTTTCATCTTTTATAACACCCCAACCCTCTCCCAACGAATTAAGTTTCTGTGCATATTGCTCCACATCAACATGGTCGGAATAAGGATCCGGAAGCAAATACTCATTTTCTCTGATAAAAATAGCAAGTTGTTCTGCCATTTCTTTGTTTTTAGGAAGTTTCGTAATGTTCAAATTTGCCATAATTACATTTATTCTTTTTAAGATAAATTTATTGCACAAATATGTATGCAAGTAATTGTGAATATAACTAATTTATTTTTCAAATCAGTTCTATTTTATTATATAATTCATTTCATATAAATTTGTTGTTTTTACTTGAATATATTTTTATTATTTAAGTATCACATTTAATATATTTTTTTTTCGTTCTTTTATTTTTTGTGCAGGTATTCCATAACAAATACTCCATTCCGGAAGATTATTATTTACTAAAGACATAGCACCAACAGCTGTACCTTCAGCAACTGTAACCCCAGGCAATATTGTACAACCAGTTGCAATAAGAACATGCTTTTCAAATATTACCTTTCCACCAATAACATTTCTATATTCATCAGGGATAGTGGGATTGCTCATGTATTCCCCCGAATAATCATCAGTAGCAGCATAAACAACACTCCGCGACGAAAGTCCTGTATAATCTTTGAAAATAATACCATATTCACCTGCAAAGAGATAACAACCTGCCGCAATATGAACGTAGTTTCCAATACTTATATTCCCTGAAAGAATACAAAAATCATCTATACGGACATGACTTCCAATGGATATTTGCTCTGGAGAATAAAATGAAATATGTCTACTTATCAACACATCCTTTCCTACAGACTTAAATCCAATTTCTTGTAATTCTTCTTCACTATAAAAACTTGTTTTATTGATCATGATAATTATTCTTTAATAATATAAAAATATAGTTGCATTATATTGAGTTTCATAGGTTTTCTGTTTTAGTATCCTTATTATCATTTATTTGCCAATAGCCGCCTTTGTCGGGACCGATGCGGGTGATTAGGCCTTTTTGTTTTAATTTCTTTATGTTGTAATATATACCGTCTTCTGTTAAACCACATTGATTTGCCAACTCTTGATTCGTCAGATTCGGATTTGCTGTCAATAGACGTAATATTTTCTCCGTAGTTTTCTCCGTAGTTTTCTCCGTAGTTTTCTCCGTAGTACCAAGGCCATCCGAACCATCAGAAAGAATTTTCTGTGAACTTTTCTGTGAACTTTTCTGATTTCTTGGATGGTTTTCCGGGACATCCACACTACCACCCTCAGCAGAAGAATTTGCGTCTGTAATTTCCCCTATAAACACTGTTACAAGCATTCCTTCGGGCAACACCTCCCATTTAGGCACAGGGAGTCCGTAATCCAAAAACATTTGACAAACACGTTTTACTCCTGTTCCGTATTTTTCTATGTCGCCCGTTGCTTTGAAAACATTAGCAATCTGTTTGTTACGCAAAACCGACACATAATCGTTTTGCATAAGTCGTTCAACGGTTATGGGTTCTTGCAAAGTACCGGGATTGAAAAAGAGTATATGGTCGGGGAATATCTTGATGATTGAATCGGAAGGCGAACGATAATCGCGATGAACAATCATATTCATCACAATTTCGCGTAATGCTTCAAGAGGATAATCCCAACGTTCAATATTTTCGGTCTGCGTGCTTGTAATTATAATCGCTTTGTTAATGTGTTTCCGTATAAACAGCATAATATCATCAACTTGCGACAATATATCGGTTTGCAAGGTATCATCGTCTTTTATGGTAATTTCATCGGCAAACAATCCCATTTGAACGGTAGTGTACATTGATTGTCCTTTGCAAAACAACAAATAACATCCATTGCTTATTGTACCGTCGTCTTTTTGCAATTCATATTTTCTTAAAAATTCCGATACCGATTCAATATTGAACAACGGATTGCGTTTTCGAATTTTCCGCATCACGTTTTCAACCTTCTGCACATCAATATCGTTTATTGTATAATTAGGAGAAGGATAAAAGTCCCAACTGACATTCATTGTTTGCAAGTGCATATTTGCCACTTCCGACACCAACATCAGTTGGTTGCTATTTGCCACACGTTTGTAACAGCGTCCTTTTATTGAAACAGGCTTAATCGGATATTCAGCAATAGAAAATTGTGCTATTTGCTTATTTTCGATAGTAATAATATCCACATCAGGAACAAGTTGTGGAATGGTTTTGTTTTTTATTTCGGTAATCCAATGCTGAATAGTCTCTTTTCCTATTTCAACACCAACTATTTTCTTTGTATCGGTAATGCCGACAAACACTTCCCCCCCTTTGGCATTGGCAAATGCCACCAACGTCACAATCAACTCGTCGCCAAACGAAGTTTTAAACTCCGTGTGTATATCTTCACCTGATTTTATTCTTTGTCCTATATTCATTTTCCTTGAACAGATACTCCGCTTTTACGTTCCTTAATAAATATGGTTGCATTATAGCGATTTTCATAGGTTTTCTGTTTTAGTATCATTATTATCATTTATTTGCCAATAGCCATTCTTAGCCGAACCGATGTAAGAAATCATGTCGTTCATTTCCGCAATATCTCGTTCTATAGTCTTAACACTTACACCTAATATATACGCTATTTTAGCCCGACTTATATATGGGTTTTCCTTTATGCATTTTATTATCGCCGACCGTCGGTCATTTTGAGCGACATTTTGAGCGACATTTTGAGCGACATTTTGAGCGACATTTTCGTCAATACGGTCCGCTACAACAGATTGACCATCCGAT
Source organism: Bacteroidales bacterium UBA1205 (assembly GCA_002309615.1). Classification (GTDB taxonomy): domain Bacteria; phylum Bacteroidota; class Bacteroidia; order Bacteroidales; family WCHB1-69; genus UBA1205. The sequence continues at coordinate 3,742 of DBXT01000001.1, read as the reverse complement.
TTTTTTTCCGTATTCACAATTTTCCGTATTGTCGCACGCAGAATAAAATCACTCTGTTTGAATTCCGGAGCCGGCAAACCTGCTTTCAACATCTCCTCGTAAATACGGTTGATACCTTCGCCAAACTCACGCACAAAGCCATAATCGTGCAAAACGTTGGCAATTTTAGGATTGCGTGAAAAATGCGTAGTTCGAATATTTCCAAGACGTACCGTTCCTGGAAGTATGCCCGGACTTTCAACTGTAAGGTGGTCAGAAAAAATCTTCACTTGAATATCGGTGCCGGATATCGAATAATCGCGATGGGCAATGGCATTTACAATAAGTTCAGTCCAACAAAATTCCGGATAGTCAGGCACCGTACGAAAAACAGCACCCTCGCCTAAAAAAGTATGTTCTTTTATCTGCGTCTTCACAAATGCCAATACATTTCTTGTCATTTCAACAATGCGACCTTCGAACATTTCGTCCTTCACCACATTCATTCTAACTCCGGTCTGCTCAACATTTCCGTCAAAACATATCACACGCACCCGTGCTCGTTGGAACCATCGTTGAGGCTCTTTACCAAACAAAAGTAGCACCGCACCACTCACCAATTCACGCTGATTCTTGCCTACAACAAATCCTTTGTTGGTGCGGAGATAAGTCTGAGCATCACGATCGTATCCGATTATGTCACAGTAATCTGCAACAGCATTCAAATCAATATCATCCATTTCGGCTTGCGACACCGGCTCGTCTTCAAAATAGCAAACTCCTTTTGCAAATGTCAGTTGCATCCGTTCTTCAAAACCAAGTTTGTGCGACTTGTCACCGATACGCAAATAAGCGTCGTCGGCGGTGGTGGTGTGAATACGGTTACTTTGCTCGATATGAATAAGAAGCACATGGTCATCGTTTCCCTCATCGTTTTTGCACGAGATATATTCTGCTTTAGCCTCAATACTTGGAACACAATAATCAATCGGCACACGTAGCAAATCATTTATGTGGGGCAAATAGCGGTCTATGCCGGTGATAATCCCATCGTCCTCAATACCCACAACTACAGAGCCACCATCGGCATTAGCCATAGCCGTTAAAACAACAGCAAGGGCTTTGGCGTCAATGCGAGCACTTTTCCTGTCGAAGGTCTGTCCTTCAGGCTTGCTCCGTAACGTTTCTATTGAGAATGGTTTTGTCATTTATTTTTTACAATTAGATTGCGGATTGGTATTCATATCTATTTTACCATGGTTTTATATTGGTTAAACACTGATAATTGTGCCGTTTCTGCCGGCACACATTTGCAGGATTCTATATTTATTGTATCTTCCTTATACATAATAATTTCTCTTTTCCAATACAAATCTTTAGAGATTTTTGACATATGTAAACTAATTATTAGTGAGAGCATAAAAATCTTTTTTTCTGTTTTCAATACATTCTTTTAATTCAGTTTCTGATGGCATGTATGTCATATATTTTGAAGCAAAAATTTGAGTTTGACCTTCAGGAAGAGTATATTTAACAACCGAATCATTTTTGTCGGCACAAAGCACAATTCCGATTGGCGGATTATCGCCTTGGTTCATCAATTCGCGTGTATAATAATTCACATACATTTGCATTTGTCCCAAATCTTGATGGGTCAGTTCATCGGTCTTTAAATCTATCAACACAAAACATCGTGCCAGATAATTATAAAATACCAAATCAATATAGAAATGTTTGTCATCAAAAGAGATTCTTTTTTGCCTTGCAACAAATGAAAACCCCTTCCCTAATTCAAGCAAGAAATGTTGCAGTTTTGAAATCAACATTCGTTCTAAGTCCGATTCTAAAAAATGTTCACTCTGTGGTATTTGCAAAAATTCTAATATATACGGGTCACGGATTATTTCTTTCGGAGTCAGTTCTGTTGCATGAACAGAAATTTCGTTGCGTACAGTTTCTTTGTCTTTGCTTGCTATCAGTCTTTCATAAAACCGGGTGTTTATTTGCCGTTCCAACTGACGTACTGTCCAATTTGCCGATGCACACTCATGCATATAGAAAAATCTAACCTGTTCGTTATCAATTTTCAGCAAAGTCCTGTAATGCGACCAACTCAATTTGTCACACACTGTGTGATAATTTGGAAACAACTGATAAAATTGTCGCATATACCTAAGATTTGTAGGTGTGAAGCCGCTACCAAACTCGGTTTGTAATTTTGAAGATAATTCGTTTATAGTTGAATCGCCGTATTTTGCTCTTTCACGGCCATTTTGTTCAAACTCAATCAAATATTTTCCTATATACCAGTAAGCATTTACAATGACCGAATTAACAGCATGAGTTATATGCGACCTTGCTTCCTTTAGCATGCCTGCTATCGCAGTATAAAGTTCTTCTGTATTTGATATTTTTATTTCGCCCATTTTCCCATCTTTTTAATTGAATGTTACCAATGCATACTTCCTTTTTTTATAGTTATCCATAATTTGTATATGTTGTCCCTAAGGAATTAAGGTATCGGTCACATTAGTCATTGTTATTTGCAATTATGGTTATCCACTTTTTTATCATATCTATAATTCTTTCCAAATCATCATTTCCCAAATCAGGATACAATGGCAGACATATCACTTGTCCGGCGGCTTTTTGTGCAATAGGCAAGTTTTGTGACGAAGGCAGTTCCTTATAGGGTTCAAAAGTTGAAATCAGCGGATAGAAATAGCGTCGTCCTAAAATATTGTTAGCTCTCAACTTTTCATATAAAGTATCACGGCTCATTCCATATTCAGTTTCGTCAACAAAGATAGGAAAATAGGCATAATTATATTCCACACCGTTTTGCTCCGGCAAAAACGATATGCCTGATATGTTTTTCAATTCTTCCCTATATTTTTCAACTATGTGTTTACGTTTAGCAATAGCTTCGTCAATATATTTTAGTGACAATAGTCCGTAAGCCGCCTGTACTTCGTTCATCTTGGCATTAATACCCGGTTCTTCCACCACTGTCTCTCCACGGAACCCAAAGTTTTTCAAATTGTCAATATGGTGTTTCATCTCCTGCGAATGGCAGATTACCGCTCCGCCTTCAATGGTGCTGTATATCTTGGTAGCGTGAAAACTCAAAACAGACAAATCTCCGTAATTCAATATGGAGACACCGTCTTTTTTTACACCGAAAGCATGAGCGGCATCGTATATAACTTTCAGATGATGTTTTTCGGCAATTTGTTGTATTGCTTCCACATCACACGGATTCCCATATACATGCACCGGCATAATGGCGGTGGTTTTTTCTGTGATGACAGCTTCTATTTTTGCAGGGTCAATATTAAAATAGTTTGGTTCAACATCTACAAACACCGGTGTGCATTTGTTCCAAAATATAGAATGCGTGGTGGCCACAAAACTATACGGTGTAGTAATTACCTCGCCTGTAATATTCAATGCCTGCAATGCCGTTATTAAAGCCAATGTGCCATTGGCAAACAAAGAGATATATTCCACTCCCAAATATTCCGCCAACTGTCGCTCCAACTCTTTGTGCATTGCTCCGTTATTGGTAATCCATTTGTTATCCCATATCTTTTGCAGATAGGGAATAAACTCTTCCAATGGCGGAAGTAGCGGAGATGTGACGGTGATTGGTTTATTATCCATGTATGCGTTCCTCCGTATATTCAAATTTCGGTCTCACATCACCCGGTTCGCGTCCCATCCAAGAACCCAAGGCTGCCTGTTTGTTTGCCAAGGTAAAAGA
>DBXT01000028.1 GCA_002309615.1 Bacteroidales bacterium UBA1205 | reverse complement strand
GGGAAGCCGATCCACACGGTGTCGTATTGGGCGATGTTTTCACAAACTCCCTTGATGGCGGGTCGGGAACTCTTGTCCTTCATCTCCACGGTGGAGCGGGAGTTCTTGTCGCGCCAGTTCAGGTCGGCGGCGGTGTAGGGTGTTTCGGGCGTGATTTCATAAAGGTCGGCGTTGAATTCGCGGGCGAGCTTTTCGGCGGCGGCCTTCGTGTTGCCGGTGGCCGAGAAATAAACGATCAAGGTCTTTTTCATGTCGTTGTTGTTTTGAGTGTTACTTTTTTTGTTGTTTTGTGCACATGCTGTCAGCATTATTAAACCAGCAATCAGGCAAGTTAAAATTTTATTCATATATGATTTTTTTTTGCAAAAGTATAAAAAATATTCTTACAATCTTCTACCACACCCTCTTCGGCAGCGGAGATGCAGGACGCTTATTTCCATACGAAGTTTTCCATGCCGGCGGCGACTTCAAAGTGGTACTTTACGATACCGAGATCCACCTTTCCGTAACCTATCAATGTGAAGCGGTTGCGGGCTGTGACGGCATGTTCGTCTATGAGTGCTATCTCAAATTTCTGTTGATTTACAGCCGTGGGTGCTAATAGGGCTGCTTCCATACCTCTACGGAACCAATCGGGCATACTCCCTTTTACTTTGATAAATTTCTCCATAGGTCGCATAGGATGTTGTACCCCTTGGTTGACACCGTAACCGAGGGCAATGACGCAGTGGAGTTTGTCACCATTGTCTATCGTGTATCGGTCGGGTTGTTTCTTGAAGGTTAGTCCTACCCAGCAAGTGTTGAGCCCCAGCGTTTGTGCCAGCAATACCAATCGCTCGCCGTAGTAGCCGATAGCCTCGTCAGCCCCTTTAGGACCCGCCATAGCGAGATAGTTGCTCACACCACTGAACTTACCATAGGTGAATGCACTGCTGCCGTTGAAGGCCTTCGGTTCATTGATAATCAGCTGGATATGCAGATCACCCTCTTGATTACAGACAGCAATCTCTTCGTTGAGACGTTCAACAACGCTTGCCTCGATGGGTTTATCTATATACTGCCGTACCGAATGCCGTGCAACGATAGCTTCTTGTAATGTCATAATATTCCGATTTATTAAAATAAACGTTGCGATGTGTGTTTTATTGCTTGCAGGGGCGAATAATTATTCGCCCCTGCAAGCCCTGCAATTCATCCGATACACCGTTAATATCCGCATTTATCACAATCAAACGATTTGTTGCATCTATCTCTCTTTAGATACACCGGATTTTTATCGGACACTAATAAAAAAAATGTTACCTTTGTATTTTATATTGCAGTATGGAAAAGTTAGCGATAGTGATTTTAAATTGGAACGGACGCTCTTTATTGGAGCAATTTTTACCCCAACTGGTGCAACACACACCCGATTGGGCTGAAATCATTATCGCAGACAATGCATCCACAGACAATTCATTGCAATGGTTGAGCACTCACTACCCTGCTATCCGGACTGTTGTCAATGAAAAGAACTATGGTTTTGCCGAAGGTTATAATACAGCGCTAAAGCAGATAGAGGCACAATATTATTGTTTGCTCAATTCCGATATAGAGGTAACGCCCCATTGGCTTGACGGCATCATAGAATACATGGATACGCACGCTGAGATAGGCATTTGCCAACCTAAATTATTATCCTATTGTGAACGGCAAAAATTTGAATATGCCGGTGCCGGCGGCGGATTTATAGACAAATTCGGCTATCCTTTTTGTCGCGGTCGCATTTTTTCACACACAGAAAACGATTTACATCAATATGATGATATACGCGAAATATTTTGGGCAAGCGGAGCTTGCATGTTTGTCCGAAGTGAACTCTACCATCAATTAGGGGGGTTGGATCCGCTTTTTTTCGCTCACATGGAAGAAATAGATTTTTGTTGGAGAGCACAATTGAAAGGGGAAAAAATCATGTATTATCCTTCTTCGGTGGTATACCATGTAGGAGGCGGAACTTTACCCAAACAATCTTCCAGAAAAACCTTTCTCAATTTTAGGAACAATATGTTGCTACTTTATAAAAACTTGCCGCAAAAGCAATTCTATTATGTTTCGGCATGTAGGTTGATATTGGACATGGTAGCGGCAGGTTTATTCTTAAGCCAACGGCATTGGGGCGATTTTAAGGCGGTGTTTGCCGCCAGAAGGGCCTATAGAAAAATGAAAGTACATTACAAAACCCTACGCAAAACACATCCTGCACACAGAGTGGGTAATATATATCAAAAAAGCATAGTATGGCAACACTATGCTAAAAGAATATCTCTTTTTACCGATTTAAACAGCAAGGATTTTGATTAAACAAACCAATATGACCTTTAACCTATAGAGCCTTCTATACTAATGGATAAAAGTTTTTGGGCTTCCACCGCAAACTCCATAGGCAAACGACTTAATACATCTTTAGCATATCCGTTTACTATCAATCCTATAGCACTCTCTTCTCCTATACCTCTTTGGCGGCAATAAAACAATTGTTCTTCCGATATTTTGGAGGTAGAAGCTTCATGCTCCAATATAGCTGTTTTGTTTTTACAATCTATCAAAGGAAAAGTATGGGCGCCGCAACGATTGCCCAAAAGTAAAGAATCGCATTGAGAATAATTACGTGCATTAACGGCTTTGGGGGCAATTTTCACCATGCCTCTATAGCTGTTTTGACTTTTACCTGCGGATATACCTTTGGATATAATGGTACTACGGGTATTGGCACCTAAGTGTATCATTTTTGTGCCGGTATCGGCTTGCTGATAATTGTTGGTGACGGCTACAGAATAGAATTCACCTACGGAATTATCGCCTTTAAGTATGCATCCCGGATATTTCCATGTGATGGCAGAGCCTGTCTCCACTTGTGTCCATGATATTTTTGAATTATCACCATCGCATATTCCACGCTTGGTAACCAAATTATACACCCCTCCCTTTCCGTCTTTATCGCCCGGATACCAATTTTGTACAGTGGAATATTTCACTTCGGCATTTTTGTGTGCAAAGATTTCCACCACTGCTGCATGCAATTGATTTTCATCACGTTGTGGGGCTGTACAACCTTCCATATAACTCACATACGCACCTTCGTCAGCGATGATGAGCGTACGTTCAAATTGACCTGTATTTTGTGCATTGATACGAAAATAGGTGGATAAATCCATAGGACAGCGTACTCCTTTGGGAATATAACAAAAAGAGCCGTCGGAAAACACTGCTGAATTCAAAGCGGCATAAAAATTATCGGTAGCTGGCACCACCTTGCCTAAATATTGCCGTACCAAATCGGGATAGTGTTTTACGGCTTCACCGAACGAACAAAAGATGATACCATATTTTTCCAAAGTATTTTGGAAAGTGGTTTTTACCGAAGTGGAATCCAATACCGCATCAACAGCCACATTGCTAAGCCGTTTTTGTTCATCTAACGATATGCCTAATTTGTTGAACATATCCAACACATCGGGGTCCACTTCATTGAGTTCTTTGAGCTGTTTCTTTTTTTTAGGAACGGCAAAATAGATAATATTCTGGTAATCTATGCTCGGAAAGGATAAATGTCCCCAATGGGGCTCCTGCATGGTTTGCCAATGACGAAATGCCGACAGACGAAAATCCAATAACCACTGCGGTTCTTCTTTGTATTGCGATATTTTACGCACTATATCCTCGTTAATGCCTTTTGGAAAATAATCGGTATCTATATCGGAGGTAAAACCATATTCATAATCCTTATTGGCAATACCTTTTATTATTTCGTTTTCGTTATTGTTTGCCATTTGCCTGATGTTTATATATATTTATCGCCCTTTTGCAATTGTACATCATTGACAAATTGACGTATTTGCTGTTCATCCGATTTTTTACATATTAAAAGCGTATTTCCGCTTTCCGACACTATGTAATCTTGCAAGCCTTGCACCACCACCACTTTCCCTTTCGGGGTGCTGATAATACAATCGTTGGAATTATACACAAACACATCTTCCGGCGATTGAACGGCATTATTGTTTTCATCATGTTTTAATTGTTCAAACAAAGAGCCCCATGTGCCTAAATCGCTCCAACCGAAATCGGAAGCCAATACATGTACATTGGAAGCTTTTTCCATAACACCATAGTCAATGGAAATAGAAGTACATCGCTCATACACTTGATGAATTATCTCTTTTTCACGGGCTGTGCCTATATAGGGCATTGCCTGTTTGAACAATTCATGCACTTCGGGCAAATACATTTCAAATGCATGCTCTATCACCGGCAATTTCCACACAAAAATGCCAGCATTCCACAGAAAATCACCGCTTTCCAAAAATTGTTTGGCCAATTCCAATTGAGGTTTTTCGGTAAACAATTTTACTTTGGATATCCGTTGCTCCGGAGCATAAGTCATTTTTTCATCATATTGAATATAACCATAACCTGTATCGGGGCGGGTGGGTTTAATACCGAGGGTAAGCAGCCACGGATTATTGTCCGCGCAATTCATAGCAGCTTGTATGTGTTCCAAAAAAGCGCTATTGTTGAGTATAACATGATCGGACGGAGCCACCACTATATTGGCTTCGGGGTCGCGTTTTTTGATTTTAGCATTGGCATATGCTATACAAGGAGCCGTATTTCTACGCATAGGCTCCAAAATAATTTGTTCATCGGTTAAAAACGGCAATTGACTTTTTACCAAATCGTAATATATTTCATTGGTAACAATATATATATTTTCCTGCGGACATATCGGCGAGAAGCGTTCAATGGTGAGTTGTATTAATGATTTCCCTACGCCTAATATATCTATAAATTGTTTGGGATTGGTGGTACGGCTCAAAGGCCAAAAACGGGCTCCCACGCCACCTGCCATTATAACACAATAGTTATTACTCATATTATTATTTTTTCTATTTTACTCTTTATTTTATATCGTGCCGAATATTTGATTTATTCTTGCATTTGTCACATCTTGCAAAGGTAACACTTTTCCCTCATATATTCATACCTGCATCCAATGCAATGGCTGATACCAGAATACGCACCTTATCATCATTCATAATTACTGATATCACAAATCATTACACCATCCGTTTCGGATATGTTATTTTCTGTTTGTGTAAATCGCGGACAATCCCCGCAACGATGCGTTCTGCGAGGCGATTTTGGGGCATATTGCCGGCTTGCACACGATAGCATAAACAGCAACAGACATGTTATCAACGCAATACAATGCGAATATTGTTTCAAGCTCTTCATTTTACTATATTTCTATATGGAATAACTTTTTTTTTGTGAAAATATTGCATTCCAAAGCATAAAAATTGTACTTTTGTAAATGATATGTTCAATGCTGTGTTTATGTAGCACATACAAATCAAAACCATTCAAATATAGTACATTGCACACATATCATTATTTTGACGAATAACACATACGAATGAAAATACTTCAATTTATAGGCGAATATATCATGCTGATGCGAAAAGTATTTGAACGACCAAAAAAAATGTCGTACTTTAAAAAGCAATTAGCCGATAATATTTACGAATTGGGTATACAATCGCTACTGATAGTATCAGTGATTTCCCTTTTTATGGGAGCTGTGCTTACCATACAAACCACTTTACAAGTGGAAAGTCCGTGGATTCCGACATGGACGGTGGGTTTTGTAGTAAGACAATCGGTGGTATTAGAATTTTCCCCCACCATCATCAGTTTGTTTTTGGCAGGAAAAATAGGTTCACACATTGCCTCCGAAATAGGCACTATGAAAGTTACCGAACAAATAGATGCCATTAACACCATGGGCATTAATTCTGCCTCACATTTGATATTGCCCAAAATTATCGCATGCTGCATAGTGAATCCCATATTGGTTATTATCAGTATTTTTCTTTGTCTTTTTGGCGGATGGTTTTCGTGTAAATTCATGGGGACTATTCCCCCCGAACAATATTTTGAAGGTATTATGAGCTTTTTTAGAGCCTATGATATTTACTATGCACTGGTAAAAACATTTGTATTTGCGTTCTTGATAGCTTCCATTTCGGGGTTTTGCGGATATAAAACCGAAGGCGGAGCATTGGAAGTGGGAAAAGCCAGCACTCAAGCCGTGGTTAACAGTAGTTTCGGGCTATTGCTATTCAATGTTATACTCACCCAAATATTCTTAGGATAAAATGATAGAAGTAAAAAATCTATACAAATATTTTAACAATCAAGAGGTGCTTTCGGATATATGTACCCAATTTGAGGAAGGCAAAACCAATTTGATAATAGGACAGAGCGGGTCAGGCAAAACGGTATTGATGAAATGTTTGATAGGTCTTTACAAAGCCGAAAAAGGCTCCATACTTTACAACGGCAGGGATTTGCACAATATAGGCAAAAAAGAATACGAACTGATATTGCAAGAAATGGGTGTGTTGTTTCAAGGAAGTGCCTTATTTGATTCCATGACGGTGGAAGAGAATGTGAAGTTTCCGCTCACCATGCTTACCAATCAGACTGAAAAAGAAAAGACTATGCGTGCTTCTTTTTGCTTGGAAAGAGTAAATTTGCCCAATGCACACAAATTATATCCTTCACAAATCAGCGGCGGAATGAAAAAAAGAGTCGCTATTGCCAGAGCTATCGCATTAAACCCGCGGTATCTGTTTTGCGATGAGCCCAATTCCGGCTTAGACCCCAAGACTTCTCTTGTGATAGACCATCTTATTCATGAAATTACTGCAGAATACAACATCACCACCATAGTTAACACTCATGATATGAACTCTGTAATGGAAATAGGCGATACCATTTCTTTTATTTATCAAGGTCATTTGTGGTGGAAAGGTACCAATAATGAAATATTGCACACCAACAATGCAGAAGTAAACGATTTTGTATATGCTTCCAAATATGCAAAGGCTATGTTTGCTACACAACAACGGCAACAACAATGAAAATAATTGACACCTTCATACTCATTGCTGCTGCATGGTATGCTTTCAAAGGCTTTAAACACGGCTTACTTTCCGAAATATTTTATCTTTTAGCATTAATAGCCGGTGCTTGGGCAGCCATATACGGCAATCAAATAGTATTGGAATACATTAATATAGAGCATCCTGCTGCCGATATAATAGCCATAGTGCTTACATTTGCATTGGTGGCAACAATAATTTTGTTGACAGGAAAATTATGCCAATCTATTGTCACCTCAGTATTTTCAGGAATATTCAATAATCTTTTGGGAGGGCTATTCGGCATAATAAAAGTTGCTCTTACAGCCGGTTTGTTATTTTGTTTTTTAGCACAATTAGACCCTCAAGAGAAAGTATTCACCGCAGAAAGAAAACAAGCATCGTTATGCTATGCTCCTTGTACGACCATGGTACGCATAGTGGCACCTCCCTTTCAAACACTTAAAATACGATTACAAACATCTAATTGGCAAGAGCAGAAAAATTAACGCTGCATCAGCACGTCCATTTCGTCTGCCAATTGCTTACGCAATTGCAACAATTGTTGCCACTGTTGCGGTTTTTTAATTTTCATACCTTGCACACGCATACCGCTGAGCCACTGTTTGCCGGCTCTCATCCACTCATCTGCCGACAATCCTAAGATCATTAGTACAGGCCAACTCAACAATGCCGCCCACCAACTATGGAACACACAGCCATATAATATGGCAAAGAATATATAGGTTAAGGGCAAAGTAATCACCGTGGTGACGGCAAAATCCACCGAAGGTCGCATCAATACATCCTTCATGTTTCGTGACAGATATTTGGGAATTAAATAGGCTATTGCATGATGCAGCCATCCTGTTAACGCTAACGGTAAGAATGCCGACAATAATAATAATTGTAAGCATAACATCAACACCCCGCGAACTTTACGCACACTCTTATCGTTTATCTTATTTTTTGTTAGTTGTTCGCTATATGCATGACTCAAATTGCACAAATGTTCAAAATTGGCTGCATCATGCAATTTTTCCGCTTCCAGCTTAGCCACTATCTGCTTGTCAGAACACAATTTTTGATACATATCACAAGGTTGCACTCCATGATTGACAGCATAAGTGACGCCATAATTGGACAGCATGTCATATATATCTTGATAATGTGGTTCTTCTTGTATATCAAGCATCATTTGGCTAACGCATGTTCTCACTTTTTCGTTCACCTCGTTTTGGGCCAAACGCGGATTTTGCTTATACAATTCGTAATACGGCTTGATGGATATATATTCCCCCACCACCATCAACAAATCGGGGCGGAGGGAAAAATAATCGGAATAATGGTTTGCCATAGGCAAAATATATACATCTTCTTTAAAATCCAAGCGTTCCGCTATAGAAAAAGCCAAACGGGTATATGATAAATGAAAATTTCCGAGATAACGCCTGTTTTGATGTTTTGCCTCAGGGAAAAGAGCTATGGGACAATGCCGTAGCGCCATTTGCTCTACATTGTCAAATATTTCCAAATTATTTTTTACATTTGACAAGCCGTCGCGTACCCTATATATGGGCAACACCCCGTAGGCATGCAAAAAGAATGCGGCTATTTTGGATTTGAACACATCCGCTCTTGCCAAAAACCATACCTTGGTACCTTTTTCGGCCATTACCATGCCCATGGCATCGTTAAGCGAATTTTGATGATTGGACACTATAATTACATATCTCTTGGATTTATCTATAGGAGCCTTTGCCTTGCGAACGATTCTGAACCTCCTATAATACAAATGGTTATGAGCAAAGCTTACCCATGGATATGTAAAATAAAAATGCTCTGTGTTCATTGCATGCACTATTTGGTATAAAAAAAGCCTGCAAAACAGGCTGAGTAGTCGGTAGGGGATTCGAACCCCTATGGCAAGAATGAAAATCTTGAATCCTAACCTTTAGATGAACCGACCAAGTTTTCATTAAGGTGAGTGCAAAGGTACAAAAAAATATGATACAAAACTTAAAATCGTTTTAAAATATTTTTTATTCTATATCTGCCTGAAAACGAAAACCTAAACGTTTTGCTGTTTTGATTAAATTATGTTTGTTGGATAATTCCACCATATCATGAACGTTCATTTCTTGCACCATTTCGTATGGAGGAACAAGCAAATCGAAATTGATGGTATATTGTAAAGCGGCCTCCATAATCTCCGAAGCCATTTTGGCATCAAAGATAACTGAACTGAAATTATTGTATATTTGTCCCAATTCCCGTTTGCCGTCCACATAGCAATGACCTTCCGAATTGATAAATACTCTTCCTATCAAATAACCCAAATCGTTATATCTATCAAATTTGATGGAATCGGTAAGGAAATTATATATTGAAATAATGCCACAAAAAGATCTATCTTTATTTTCTCTGATATACGGCGTTTTCATTACTTCATGGTCTCTGTTGAATTCAAACACATTGCTATGCAATGAGCAGAACAACACATCGCTGCCATATTGCAAACTAAAACATTGCAATTGTTTGGAGTCGTATTTTACTTCTACCGGTGAATCGGGAAACATTTGTTTGAATGTATTCGGGAATTGCTCTGCTTCCGCCTTGATTAATTCAAAAGCTTCTTCCGATTTTTTATACGTTGCTATTTTTAAATTTGATTTTACATTCAGCTGATTACATATAAGCTGCATTTTTTCTTCTGACATACGCTTTTATTTTTAGCTTTTAATAACGCTTATTAATATTTATATTAAAAGAACAATATTTATCCTGATATTCTTATACTACTTTTTCAAAATCATCTTTTCCGTGTTTACACCAAGGGCACACAAAATCATCGGGCAAAGTATCGCCTTGGTACACATAGCCGCACACCTTGCAAACCCAACGGGTGGTTCCGGCTGTTTCCGTATCGGCAATTACCGGCTTAGGCTTGATATTTTTATGATAGTAAGCATAAGTAAGGGAAGGGTCTGTACCTAATTTCATCATTTCCTCCACTTCTGCCACAAACAAAGTATGCGTGTTTAAATCAATAGTATTTACGACCCTTGCACTCAAATAAGCATTGGTATATTTAGGAATGTACAAAACACCGTTGCCGGTCCGCATTTCTACTTCGCAATGCTCAAATTTATTGATATCTCTTCCGCTTTGAAATCCGAAATGTTCTATCACCTTCATCGGGGTATGCTCGGTAAGCATGCTGATATTGCATTTTTTAGAGGACATAACCATATCATGAGTCAAATTTGTCTTATTCACCGCAAACACTATTTGCAAAGGTTGGTCGGTAACTTGTGACACTACATTGATGATACATGCGTTATCTTTACCATTATCATGAGCCGAAAGCACAAACAAACCGTAACTCAAATTGTAGAGTACCTCTTTATTCATATTATTCATGGTTGCTCAATTATTATTCCACACTGTATTTCATATCTGCCACCAACAACGAAGCCAAAATTTCCATATCTCCCATTTGTTCGGCTTTCATAGCTGATTTCAAACTAAATATCTCTCCCAAAATATTGATGTTTTTCATCTGCATCAGCATATTTTTCATCTGCATGCCGCTTTGTGCCGCCCATGTTCCGTTTTCCATCAATACCACAGTACGATTTTGCAAATTGTGAGCTTTCATATCCAACAACAGGTGTTCTATAGGAGTGAATATACCGGCATTATAGGTAATAGAACCCAATACTATATGACTACAACGAAAAGCCTCGCTGAGCAGATAATCCGTACTTATGTGTGATGCGTCGTATAATGCTATGTTTTTCACTCCTTTTTGTGCTAACAACGATGCCATTGTTTCCATTGCCGATTTGGTATGCCCGTATATGCTGCCATACACCATCAGCACACTTTGTTCTTCCGGCTCATAACTACTCCATTTCTGGTATTTATCCAATATGCTTGCTAAATTTTTTCGCCATATCGGACCATGCAAAGGACATATCATGGCTATATCCAAAGTGGCGGCTTTTTTAAGCACCGCTTGCACCTGTACTCCGTATTTTCCGACTATGTTAGCATAATAACGCCGATATTCACTTACGTTTTGCTCAAAATTTGTTTCATCGGCATATATATTGCCATTGATAGCACCAAAGGTGCCGAAAGCATCTGCTGAAAACAATATTTTACTTGACATATCATAGGTAAACATGGCTTCGGGCCAATGAACCATAGGTGCCATAACAAAAGTAAGCGTATGCTTGCCTGTACAGAGGGTGTCACCTTCGTTCACCACTTGTATTTCCGGATTGATGTCAAAAAATTGCTGTATCATTTTTGCGGCTTTGGCATTGGTTACCACTCGCACCTGCGGATAACGAAGTAACAATTCTTGTATCAAAGCACCATGGTCAGGCTCCATATGATTGACTATCAAATAATCTAATATTCTTCCTTGCAAGGCCTCGCTCAAATTCTCAAAAAAATCTTGAGCAACCATGGCATCAGAGGTGTCTAATAGTGCTGTTTTGTCATCTTTTAACAAATAACTATTGTACGACATGCCTTCCGGTACAGGATAAATATTTTCAAACAAAGAAAGCGAACGTGTGCTTGCTCCTACATATACCCAATCTTCTGCTATATTTCTGATATTATTCATACTAAAATTTATGTTGTTATCATTATTATATGTTGACAAACAAAATGATTATTCCATTTTAAAATATTTTAATTCACAATTGTCTGCCTGCATTACGGCATAAGTATCATAAGTTTGCCAATCGCCTATATTAATATACCTGCATTTATCTTCCAATTCCATATCAAACGGATGGTGCTGATGTCCGAATATAAAATAATCAAAATGTTCTGTTTTTAGCACATTTTTACAATAGTTTACCACAGGCTCGTTCAATAGCAATGCTTGTGATTCATCTTGCCGGCAATGAGACATCCTGCTTTTATGCGACACCCTGTTGGCAATGGCCGTAGCTATACGAGGATGTAAAGCGGAAAACCATTTTTGGTTAAATTTGGTATTATATATACGTTTTATCAACAAATAACCTTTATCTTTAGGGTCTAAGCCGTCTCCATGTCCTAAACGAACTTTTTTTCCGTTGATTATATAATCATGTATGCCTCTCAATTCCTGCAATCCTATTTCTTTAGCCAAATAGCCGAAATTCCACATATCATGATTACCCAAAATATAATAAATTTTCACACCCTTATCCGCTAATGCCGCCAACCGACCCAAAAAACGAATATGATGCTTTGGAACCACATATTTATATTCAAACCAATAGTCAAAAATATCTCCCAACAAAAACAAATGAGTTACTTCTGAAGCTATGCTATCTAAAAATGCCACTACACGGCGTTCCCTTTCAGCACTTTCTGTCTGATTGGGATAGCCAAAATGACAATCTGATATAAAATACACCGTTCCCGTTATTTCTTGCATACGCTATATTTTTAAATTGCAAAGGTACATTTTTTATTGTTGCTTACTTTTAAAAAAGTGTGTAATTTTGGTATTTTAAACAAAAAAAAAGGAGCCCGAAGGCTCCTT
>DBXT01000007.1 GCA_002309615.1 Bacteroidales bacterium UBA1205 | reverse complement strand
TCTAAAGCCGGAGCCTGCCATGTTTTAAGCAAATAAGCGGTATTGTCAATAACACTCTTGCGAGAAACATCTACTCCGGTAGCATCGTTATATGCTAAAGAATCTTTATAGAAATAATGGAATGGCGTAAAGAAATTCGAGCCGGGAGATGCATATTCTAATACTATGCTGTTAAATCCCATATATGAGGTATCAAATTCCGTTACCATGAATTCGGTCATTCCCGTATCATATAAATTAATAATGGTGTTGTTTTTCGGTTTTTCCAATGCCAAATCACAACATGAAGGCAGAAATTGTACCGATAGATATACATCGGAACTCATAGCATCATCACATAATGAAGATAATTGTAAATGTACGCTATCATATTGGGTAATATCCTGACGAGTACGTTTTACGGTAAGCGTTTTGGTAAACGACTCTTGCGGATCGAATGAAAATACACGACCATTACCAATAGGCTCTCCATCTATAGCGATTATTAATCCGTCTGGGTTGGTTCTTTCATCTACGGTAAGCATATACCAAGTAGATGCTACCAAAGACTGGTTGCCTACTTGCAATGTATATACTGCCGCCCTGTTGCCCGGTATATTGGTCTGCAATGAAGGATTAATAGTCATGTAAGGATCTTCCACCGGCACAGTTTCTTCTTGTATCGTAACCTCGACCTTTTTACCACCTGAGATGGTATCAAAATATTGATTAGTGATTTTACCTTCATAAGGACAAGAAGTTTGTCCTCCCAACAAATGATATGCCGGAGAATTGTTAACATTTTGTGAAGCATAGATATCTATAGTATGATAGTCGTTGATATCACTATCTTCCAAGTGATAACCAAAGGTAGTGCTTTTTAAAGTGTCATGACCCTCATAATCATAAAATGTAGATACACCACTAAGAGAGCCTGTCATTCTAACACCATTTCCCAAAGCTTCAAAAGCTCCACCTAATTCAGTGTGAACAGTTACTGATCCATCGTAAGTGTTAGAATATGCACCATTGGTATCATAAGTTATTGTATTTTCATATACTACACCCGCATCAAAAGAGCGGTTAACTAAATTTTTGTCGCTTCGACTTCGTAACATTTCCGCTTCATCGGCAGCAATCACTCCGTGCCATGAGGCAATTTCTGCATTATAAAAAGTAACGGAATCGGTGAAATTTACTTTATTATTTTTGAGCCATGTAGCATTCAAATAATTTTGAGGAAATATTATATAATAACTTTGTCCGTATTGGAGCAGAGTATCCTGAAGATAAGCAAATAATAGTTCAGGATGTTTGGCTGTATCTTTCAATAATTTCGTGAGACTTTCATATAAATTCATTACATCATTGCCAAATGCAGTGGTATCCCAGTTGTTTTTGCCGAAGTTTTCATCTGTTCTAGGCAGTTTGCTAACATATACAGGCTGATCTGGACTAACATTAACACCAGGCTTTAAGGTGGTGTCATACGTTAATACAGAATTACGTAATAATTCTAAATTAGGTATTAGATTATCTTCAATATGCATACGAGAGTACATAAACTCTGTTTCGAATTGTGGGACTTGGAAGGTACCATTTTTGGTTCCTATGGCATAGGTTCCATATTTTCCCGTAATACTTTTTACAGGATTGTCAATATCATTGTTTTTGCCTATACCTAACAAAATAGCCTGACCAAATATAATATTGTAGGACGCTCCGATATATACATTAGCACGCGGTCCTACATGATCTTCATCCGAACTTGTTTCCCAACGTTCTGTAGTGGTAATAGTAGTATTGTGAGTATTGTTTCTACCGCCCATTTGAGTAGTTTGAGCACCTATCTTCCAATTTACATTGCTTCTTACACCTTGTGTGACTACACCAAATCCCACACCTCCTATAAAATTGTCAAATGATACACCAAATGCGGTTTCTGTTTCAAATCCTATTTCGGCACCTCCTGCAGCACCCCATTCATGAGTAACAGTTAGGGAAGAACCTTTCTCGAGCCATGCATAGCTACCAGATCCTGGAGGGTCTCTTAATATGACAAAAGGAACGGTAGGTCCGCGTGTAACAAAGTTATTTGACGTACTCTTAGCTCCCAATACATAGGTAGACAAATCATTGGCACGCCATTTTTTATCCATCACATTAACATCGTCAAAATCCAAATAGAAATTTAACCCTTGTAAATAACTTAAATTTGAATTTTGCTGGTTAACGGTGATATTAGGGGCTCCAACTGTAAACTCGTGTACGGCTTCTCCCTTTTCATCTAAAGGAATATTATTATTACCTGCACAAGCCATGGTATTGGTTACTACCAATGAAGCATCTACAACGGGAACAGTATCGGTAACAATGGGCATTTTATCTTTGTTTTCATACTTTTCGTATGCCTTGGCTCTAATAGCATAAGTTACCCCTTGTGTAAACACAGGATTACCGAGAATGTAGTTGCCGTTTTTGTCTATTAAATGTAAAGTATCATTCTTAGAAGCATCCACTAAATTTTTTACTACATATATAGAGTCTCCATATATGGCTTTATTGGTATAAGCATCCGTTACACTCAATTCCGGCTCTACTCGATATACCCAATCAACCAATTGATGATATGTTACAGAGTCTATATTTTTCTCATCTTCAACTTCGCATGTATCATATAAATCGGTATTTTTCAAATATTGAGTTAATTCCAATGTATTCATGCTGATAACATCACCATAAACAACCTTGTTGACTCTATTATTATTGGCAGCCACTTCTCCGTTGACTACCTGATAGTTTTCCGGCAATAGGTCTACCACAAATTCACCGGTACTGTCGTTGGTGGTGAATTCCACAATTAAATCAGTGCCTTTGTTGAACCATTTGGCATCGGTAGATATCTTCCCGTTGCTACTGATAAAAGTGATAGGCAGAGAATCTGTCATAAAACCTTGTTTTTCTGCCAATTTCAACTGAATAGTAGCTTGACCTACGTTATTTTTGGCTTTACCGAAACCGGCAGGTATTTGACCTTGTATAGGTCCGCCCACAAACTTACCCAATAATTGCAGTTTGGTACTATCTTCAAAATTAATGGTTTCAGGGGCTTGGAAATTGTATCTTTCAGATTCCAATACAGGAAAACGTCCGTTGGTGCTTGGTGAGCCACTATATATGGTGGTGGTACCTAAGGCATGATTATTCTTTATAGCTGTAATAAAATGATAACCAATAGGAACAGATATTTCATATTCACCATTTTCATCACTTTCTATCTGTTTACCGTCTTTGAAACAATAATTGGTACCATCTATGTTAAACGTTACTCCCGATAC
>DBXT01000080.1 GCA_002309615.1 Bacteroidales bacterium UBA1205 | reverse complement strand
TAAATAATGGAAAAAGATACCATTTAGCATCTAGCATCCTTCAAAATCAGATTGTTGCAAAATTTTGAAGGCAATATTACGTTATAATTGTCTGCTCAAATATTCTTTTTACACCTCAAAATACCCATCCATTGTTTCTCTTACTTCTGCAATTAGGCGTTTTTTCTCATCTTTAAGTTGCTGAAGCTTTTTTCGGCTATCTTACCATATTGATTATTTCCTGCTGTAATTGTTCTTTCTGTTCAATAATACGCTTGATCTTTTCTGATATTTGATTTACGATATTGATGTCCTTATGTATAGGCAATTGTATTTCAAAAAATCTATCTCCAACTGTTGACAATGTACCCTGAATAAAAGTATATTGTTTAATTTGTTGTTGGACAATCGGAAGATTTAACAAATAAAGTAAGTAATAAGGATTTATAATTTGGGGATCGGTTACTCTTATTTTTATTAAATGGCTTTGGATGATGATTTTTTCGTTTGTCTTGGTAACAATCGCACTACGACCAATCAAAAAAGTTCCGTCTTTGACAAAAAGAATGTCATTGGCTTTAACATTTTGTTTCTTCTTATATTGATTGTACACTTCTTCAGGGACACACTTTGTCGGATCTATTTTCAGTTCCCAATTCACAATATCACTTGTGCGGATAAATGGAATATTGCCACAGCCATAAAATTGCGAACCAATTTCATTGCCCCGGCGAGTACTGATTATTTTTTCTTTTTCTAAATCTCCAATACTTTTTATCAAATAATTATCCGACAAATTCATATCTGCAAGAGCCTTCTTTAAATCGGGATCATAGTAGTCTGGGATAAAAATGTTGTTTCGGATTTCGCTATATTTCACAACAAAACCGTTGTGTGAATATTGTTTTAATGAATCAGATTTGAATTGTTTGTATTTTTCTACAACCAACGGTAGTTCATCATCAATGATTTTATTGCCATTTTTGTCTAAAATAAAAGATCCATCAGCATTTATCTTGAAAATGTCCTTCCCGTTTTTATTGTGTCCACAAGTATTGGCAATGCCCATAAAAATGGGATAATCGTCAATAACTTTTTCTTTTGTTTTCTTGATTATTAACACACTCGTTTTGAAGTGCGTATTGGGCTGAAAAGTTTCTGCCGGAGTGCTTATTATCGCTTCAATGCGTGAATGCTGCAGTATGTAGCACCAAATATGTCTGTCGGTTGGATTGCCAAAAATTCCTTCTGGAAGCACAATCGCCATTCTTCCTCCATATTTCAAAAGTTGATAGCATCGTTCAATAAAAAGTATTTGTGGGGCTTCCTTGTCGGAAAGTTTTCCCTTTTCCCATTCATTTGTTCCTTTTTTGTTTTTCCACTTATGAGCTAGGTCGAATTGCTTAAGTTTGTCTTCTCCAGTGACTGGGATTTTTGAGCCGAATGGCGGATTTGTCAGGACAACATCAAATTTGCCCATATCTATTTTTTGCTGGGTTTTCACATCCCAATTTTCAGGACGTTCCAAACTATCTTCGCAGAAAACACCGCCTTTGCCATCGCCCATAATTGCCATATACGACTTGGCAATCTTTGAAAGAAAATAATCCTTGTCTATACCGCGAATACACTTGTTTGCAACATCAATTTTTTCTTCCAATATAGCGGTTTCCGACCATCCCATTTTCTTGTAACGGGTAATGATTTTATTCCAAATGTAACGCAACGACTCAATGATAAATCCACCGCTACCACAAGCAGGGTCAATTATCATGTCGCTGTCGTCTGGATCCAGAATTTCCACCATCATTTTCACAACATTTCGCGGTGTAAAGAACTGTCCTTGTCCACCTTTCAATGCATGGTCAATAAAAGTTTCAAATGCATCGGCAAGCACATCACGTTCTGCATCAACCAAACAATAATTTTGAAGTTCACCGACAATATATGCAACTGAATTATCGTCAAGGCTAATTGAATCTTCTGTTGTAAAAACCTCTTTGTATTTTGCTTTTACATCTGAAAAAAGTTTTTCAATACGCTCTCGCACATCCGTATTACTTTCATTTAAGCCAACACGAAATCTGACAATAGATTTGGGCGGAGTAAACCTTTCGTCAAATATCTTGCAGAAAATCAAATTGATAAGTTGTTGAGCCAATATTTCAT
This sequence comes from Bacteroidales bacterium UBA1205, assembly GCA_002309615.1. Classification (GTDB taxonomy): domain Bacteria; phylum Bacteroidota; class Bacteroidia; order Bacteroidales; family WCHB1-69; genus UBA1205. The sequence continues at coordinate 62,871 of DBXT01000080.1, read as the reverse complement.
CTCTAGTTGCTCCAATTGCATTAGCCGCCAAATAATTTCTAATGGCCTTGAAAGTGGATTTTAGATTATGAGTAACAATCAAATCTCCTCGTTTGATAGCTCCAATGTCCTCTAACCGCTCGCCAAACTTTGGGATGTTTGGAATTTCCTTGAATAGAACGCGCCCATCATCGGTATTCTGCTTTAGTAAGTAAAAACGCTCTTCTCCATTGAACCAAACTCCAATGTTGGCTTTAGATAATGTCAGATAATTCTCCAACTGGGTGCGTCCGTCCTTACGATTCTTCTTTTTACATTCCACAATCAGATATATGCTGTCGTCAGTTCTCTCAGAATCCCCAAAAACAGCAATGTCAACTGGATATTCCTTTTTTGTATCACTTGGACGAACTTTCACATGGAATTGTGGACGAGTTTGGATGTGTTCTTTTGGATAACCGTAGTCTTCAACCAATATTTTTGAAAAGACTTGCGTTGCTTCAACTTCTTCGGGCGACGCTTTTACTTGTGTTCCCGAAATGTAGTCAATGATGTAGCCTTCTTTGGGCTGATTTTGTTCTTCTGCCATTTCGCTTTGCTTTTTTAGGCGTTTGGCTTACCATTCAGATTTACAGGCAATCACTTTGACCAATAAAAACGTGGACTTCACAAATCCACGTCTTGAGGCCTTAGGATGCCCGTATAGTCAGATAAGTTCCGTCCACGCAAAGCGAAGACGTTTGCGACTTATTCTCGACTATACCTTTTTGAAGTTTCCTAAGTTCCAAGACGGTGCCGAATAATTAGCAAACGCTATGATTAATACTATGTTATTTTATTTTTTCTATAATTTCTATTTTGTTAATATTTTATTTTAATATACATAAAAAGCTACAAAGCTTTATCGTTATCTATTTTCCTTCAAAAATTGCATTACATTTTCTTCCACGCGTTGCAGCACATTGGAAGTGTCTTCTTTTTTGAAGGTTTCACCGGTGATATTTTCGTACAATTCTATATATCTGTCGGAGATGCTGTTCACTTTTTCGTCGGTCATTTCGGGCACTTGCTGTCCTTCTTTTCCTTGGAAGCCGTTTTCCATCAACCATTCACGCACAAACTCTTTGGAGAGTTGTTTTTGAGCTTCTCCCCTATTGAAACGTTCTTGATAACCGTCCGCATAGAAATAGCGGGAAGAGTCGGGCGTATGTATCTCGTCTATCAGATATATTTTGCCGTCTTTTTTGCCGAATTCATATTTGGTGTCCACCAATATAAGTCCTTGTCGGGCGGCAATTTCCGTACCTCTTTGGAACAATTTCAAAGTGTAATCTTCCAATATGGCATAATCTTCAGCAGACACTATGCCTTGGCGGAGAATTTCTTCTTTGGAGATGTCTTCGTCGTGACCTTCGGCGGCTTTGGTAGTCGGGGTGATGATAGGATGGTCGAATTTTTGATGTTCCCGCATACCATCAGGGATTTTCACACCGCAAATTTCATGCTGTCCGCTCTTATAGGTTCTCCAAGAACTTCCTGTAAGATAGCCTCTTACTATCATTTCCACGGCAAAAGGCTCGCATTTGTGACCGATGGTGACCATGGGATCGGGGGTGGCGATTTTCCAATTGGGACAGATATCAGCCGTTAAATCCAAAAAACGTGAAGCTATTTGATTCAACACCTGTCCTTTGTAAGGAATGGCACGCGGCAAAACCACGTCAAAAGCGGATATTCTGTCCGTTGCAATCATTACCAGCAAGTTGTCATTAATGGTATAGACATCTCTCACCTTACCTTTATAAAAACCGGTTTGTCCCGGAAAATTAAATGCTGTTTTTAAAATTACATTGTTCATCTTTATATGTGCTTATTATTAAATTACTTCTTTAAAATCCAACCTTTAATGCCGTCATTGACAATCTTTTGCTGAGCTTCATCATGGCTGTAAGGACCTATACCCACCATAAACAAACCACTGGATTTCCCTTGTCCCAAATGGCAGATATCGGCATATTGTCCGCTCTTGTTTTTCAAGAAAGCTTCGGCGTTGCCTTCACTTTTGAAACTACCTAATACGATGTAATAGCCTTCACCTGACTTTTGCGCACTTGTGCCTGCCGGTATGTTTTGACTACGCTCCACTGCTGCTGATGGCTGATTATTCATCACTTTCTTGCCTTTTGTTAATGATGTTTTTGCTGTTTCATCCGACGGGGATGTTGAAGCGGTATTCACAGTCCGCACCGTTTGTGATTGACAAATAGGTTCAACCTTATTGCTTTGTTCCATATCCGCAGAAATATCTTCTTGATTATCGTTAATATCTACGGTTGTATTTTCTATAAAACTTTCATCCACCATACTCGGCTCAGGAGATTCCACACTTGCCGATTCGTCTTCGGCGAAAATGGACGGAAGCTCCGTTTCTTCTTGGGATTGTGGTCGGATATTTTCAATAGCTTGTGCTATTTTTTGCTTATATTTCAATATTATTTGAGGATATTTGAAGTACAATATTCCCGCTGATACAAGCAGCAATATCAACAATACCGATATCACTGTCAATATTGAGAATTTATGGTCTTTCTTTCGTTTATTCTCAGGTGTTTCTTCGGGTGTTGCAACCGGTTCAGCTTGTGTATCAGAAATTTCAGTGATGGTTGATTGCGGAATTTCGAAATTTTCCAGACCGAAACTTTCCGGTGAAAAATCTGCATCCAACTCGGATTCAAATTCCATTTTACCTATGTTGCTATTAACAAAACGTCCTATGGTTCCGAATGTATAGTCTTTTCCTTGCGCCAAGGTTTCGTTTATTTCTTTGACAAATGCGGATATACGTTCCTGTGCTTCTATTTCGCTCACTTGCCATTGTTCCATGGCAAGAGCAATAAAATCGGGACTGGTGGTTATATCCGGATTAACATTCAATTGAACATAATGTCCCGGGGTGGTAAATGTACGCAATACAGGATGTAATTGTGAAGCTCTATAAGTTACACTCCATTCACCCAAGCCGTGTATTGCCAATGCAGGATGTGATAATAAATAGGTTTTTACTATATGATACATATTGTTGTATTTACATTACAAATTCATGGTTTGTATATATTTCAATGCTTTTTCCATATCTGCAGGTGTATCTATTCCTATAGATTGATAAGCGGATATTTCTGTATGGATAGGAAAGGCATTTTCCAACCAACGCAATTGTTCTAAACTTTCCGCTTGTTCCAAAGATGAAGACGGCAATAATACTATCTTCTTCAAGGTGGCTACCCTATAAGCGTATATCCCGATATGTTGGTAAAAATCGGGCGTGTGTTTGGCTGTGTTTCTGAGGTATGGTATGGGATATCTACTAAAATACAAGGCATTGTTGTTGATATCTTTAACCACTTTCACCACATTAGGGTCATTGATATCTTCCTGCTCACACAAAGGCTTGATTAATGTGGCTATTTGTATGGACGGATTGTTAAAACAAGCAATTAATGATTCTATTTGTTGCACTTGGATAAAGGGTTCATCACCTTGTATATTGATAACTACATCGTCGGTAGAGACATTCGGGATGGAATGTAAAGCATCGGCACATCTGTCGGTGCCGGAACGGTTTTCGGGAGAGGTCATGACTACATTTCCACCGAATTGCTTTACCGTATTATATATGCGTTCATCGTCGGTAGCCACACAAATATAGTGTAAAGCTTTTACCTTGCTTACCTGCCTGTACACTCGCTCTATCATGGTCATATTGCCGAGCATACACAAGGGTTTGCCCGGGAAACGGGTTGAGGCGTATCTTGCAGGTATGATACCGATAAAATTCATACGTTATTTTTTGCTTTTACGTTTAGCTTTTACAGGCTCTTGCAATGTTGTTTCTTTGCTTTGGAACAATCCGAAGAGTTCGGCATTCACTTGTTCCAGCACATGACCGAAATCATCTTGATTTTCCGCAAAACGGCATTCGTCTGTATTAATAATCAACAACTTGCCTTTGTATCCGGATATCCATTTTTCATAACGGTCGTTAAGATTTTGCAAATAATCCAAACGGATGGTATTTTCGTATTTGCGACCTCTTTTTTGGATTTGGGATACCAATGTGGAGGTAGATGCACGCAAATATATCAGCAAATCGGGCGGAGCTATCAAAGAATTGATAAGTTCAAACAAAGATATATAATTCTCATAATCGCGAGAAGCCATAAGCCCCATATCGTGCAAATTGGGAGCAAAAATATATGCATCTTCGAATATGGTTCTATCTTGTATTACATTCTTGTTTTGTTTTTGAATTTCCACCAACTGACGAAATCTGGCATTCAAAAAGAATATTTGGATATTGAACGACCAGCGTTGCATATCTTCATAAAAACTCACTAAATACGGATTGTTCTCCGCACTTTCATATTCGGCTGTCCAATTATAGTGTTTGGAAAGCATTTTGGTTAGTGTGGTTTTACCTGATCCTATATTTCCTGCTACTGCTATATGCATTTACTTTAATTTTTATCTATTACTAACATACAAAGGTATTATTTTTTTTAGGAATATTTCTTATTCCTTCACATATTTTTTTTATCATATATATCTACACCCGCTTCCACCAGCAAATGTTTGTAATACGCAGCTTTTTTTATCATCGGCATGGCACAGGCACGCGAAGTGGAAGGCATACGCCATAAACATATATTTTCACCGTTGATGTTAAGCATGGTATTTTCTCCCAATTTGGGCACCTTAAGCTTAAAATCTTCACATACAAGTTCTGCCGATTTAATCCCTGCACACGCTATGTGCTTGCATAACGGAAGTACGCTTAACAGACCAACTATATCCGTTTTTTCCACCACTTGAAGATGTAGGTCCGATGCGTTGTTTTTAAGTCGTTTAACCGCTGCTGCAGCATCATAAATAGCTATACCCGCTTTTTCCATATACGATACTATTGCCTGCTGACGAAATTTATTCGTAGCTGTATCTATAAAAAAATTAGCATCGTTTTGCATCACCCAACCCATCATCTCCCACATCATATTCATTCTATTGGGATAAAAAAACTCCATGCTCCACCTGTGTTTTTGCGGAGGAAAACTACCCAATATCAACACTTTGGCTTGTTTGGGCAAAAAGGGAGGCAAGGGATGCCTCTCCACCATAATATTTGTATTTTCCGAATTTTCCATGGTGCAAAATTACGTTTTTCCGACATTTTCACAACCAATAAATGTGAAAAAAAAATGTTATCTTTGCATTTTAACATTCTTGTTTCAAACATGAAATACAATCTTAAGCAACAGACAATTGCGTTTATTATAATAGGTATCGGCTTGCTATCTGCATTAAACGCTCAAGATATAATGCGAAGGCCACGCAGAGTGGAATTTAGCGTGATGGCAGGTCCTGCCATTTCGTGGACAAGCACTCCTTCGGAAGCATTTCACAACAAAGGAATATGTGTAGGAGGTGTTTATGGGGTAAATGCCGACATTAACATAGTTCCTACCAATGAAAACTATTATTTTTTAGTCGGTATCAATGCCAGACATTACTTTACCAAAATTCAATATACCGATAAATATGACTATTATAGAAACAACAAAGACACCATCTCGAATATACTATCCAAATACAATGATATTTATTTAAGTTTTCCTACTGCCATAAAATTAAAGACCAACCCGTTCGGAAGATTCACCATTTTCGGTGTGATAGGTTTGGAACATGGTTTTTGTTTGTCTGCAACATCAAAAGATGAAGTTAGTCCGCTCAAAACAGAAGAAGAGCAGATATTCAAGAATGTGAATCGCACACAACAAACAGCTGTTTTTAAAGAATCGCTGTATGTGATATTCGGATTTGAATTCAGCATACACGACCGCACTAAAGCCACTTTCGGATTGGCCTTTGACAGAGGTTTAAACAATTTGTTTAAAACCACTTACAAAGACAATGACGGCAATCGCATAGATAACAATATTACCATCAGCGGAGAGCCGCTGAAAGCTTATTACAATAATTTTGAATTTCAATTTAGTTTTGTATTTTAAAATATAGGCCACGTAGTTCAGTTGAATAGAATGTCAGATTCCGGTTCTGAAGGTCGGGGGTTTGAATCCCTCCGTGGTCACCAAAGAAAAAAATGAACAATAGTTTTTTATCACAAATCAACACCTCATGGTCCTTGTTTTTAGACAGGGATGGTGTGATTAATAAGCGTATCATAGACGGATATGTACGCAAGGTCGAAGAGATGATACTCCTACCGCAGGTGCAAGAAGCTTTTCATATATTTCAGGCTAAATTCAAACATATTTTTATTGTTACCAACCAGCAAGGAATAGGCAAAGGTTTGATGACAGAACAGGATTTGCAGCAAGTACACGACAGTATGTTGCAACAAATAGGTGTTCCTATCACCCGTATATACTATTCCCCTTTTTTGGCAAAAGAAAACAATATCATGCGTAAACCGCAAATAGGCATGGCATTGCAGGCAAAACAAGACTATCCGGATGTAGATTTCAACCATGCTGTTATGGTCGGCGATTCGGAATCGGACATGCAATTCGGCATCAATTCCGGTATGCACACTGTTTTTATCTGTTCCGATATTGCTGCAGATTTAGGAGAAATGCAATGCGAATCCTTGTATCATTTTGCCTCGATGCTCCCGTAAAGGCAGTGATAATTAACCTTTTACTTTTTTTTGATTTTTTTTCTCTTATTATAGGCTAATAATAAAAAAATAATTATACCTTTGTATAATTATTTGGTAATTACTGAAATTGAGTCAATATGCAGAATTTAAAACTTTTATCATACGAGGCGGAAAGTAAAGTTTGCATTTTGGCACAAAAATATCAGCAATTAACAAATAAATACAAACAACTTGTTGAAGAAAATAAGTTGTTAAAAGAAAACATAAAGTTATTAGAAGATAAAATACGCATGCAAGAAGATGATATTATCATGTATAAATTAGGTGCAGACATTAAAAACAATCAAAAAAGCACCGATATTAAATACAAGATTAATGATCTAATGCGGGAAATAGATACTTGCATACATTTATTAAACGAATAACCAATGTCTGAAAATAAAAAATTAATAACCTTATACGTAGCACAACAAGCTTTTAAGCTTACCATTCCGGAATCACAAGAGGTGTTATATCGTGAAGCAGAACGAAATATCAACACATATATTCATGCATTGTCGGAAAAAATACATAGCACGGATAAATTCACATTGATGGGCTATGCCGTCATCAATTTTGCCATGAAGAATATTCTTCTTAACGAAAAACAAAAATTTGTTGACACCGATTTATTGGAAGTGCTCAAAAAGATTCAAACAACCGTTAATGAAGCTTTAGACGAATAGGTCTGAATCTTCCGCGTTCTATTTTTTTAAGATTTTTCCCGCATCGAGCCAGATCGTTTGTTAAACTCAACACTGAAACAAACAATATAGCCGACTCGCAATAGAAAAAGAGCACCTAAGGGAGGCACTTGCTTTATTGTGGCGTCTATAAACTTAACTTAAGGAGTTTAAGTAAGCCATTGGCGAAGGCGGGATTTTTTATTATATATAATTGAAACCTAATAAATATTAATAACTATACAATAAACTAAATATATATAAAATGAGTAATACATTGATAATATGCATTGGACTGGCAGCCGGATTGGCTATAGGTATTTTGATAAGTATAATTTTCATTAAACACAGCTTAACCAAACGTAACGAAAAGTTGCTTAAAGAAGCCAACGAAGAGGCTGAATTGATAAAGAAAGAACGCATACTGCAAGCTAAAGAAAAATTTCTACAACTAAAAGCCGAACACGAAAAAATGGTAGCGGAAAAAAATAAAGTAATAGCTGTAGCCGAAAACAGAATTAAACAAAAAGAAGCCACCATTTCTCAAAAGCAAGAGCAATTGCAACGCAAACAAAATGAACTCAACCAATTACAACAAGCCCTTACCCTTCAAAAAGAAGGTGCAGAAAAAAGACAGGAAGAATTAGACAAACTAATTAAACAACAACAAGTTCTTTTGGAAAATGTGTCCGGTTTGTCGGTAGAAGATGCCAAAAAAGAACTGATAGAAAGTTTGAAAGACGAAGCCCAATCAGAAGCTGTTTCTATAGCCAAAGACATTATTGACGAAGCTAAGATAAACGCCAATTTAGAAGCGAAAAAAATAGTGATTAAAACCATACAACGCACGGCAGTGGAAAACACCCACGAGAATTCGGTATCGGTATTTAACATAGAAAACGAAGAGATAAAGGGCAGAATTATCGGTCGTGAAGGCAGAAACATCCGTACTATAGAATCACTTACGGGAGTAGATGTTATTATAGACGATTCTCCCGACGCAATTATACTTTCCAGTTTTGACCCTGTAAGACGCGAAATAGCACGTTTGTCTTTAAGCAAATTGGTTACCGACGGCAGAATACATCCTGCAAAAATTGAAGAAGTGGTTACCAAGACCAAACGTCAAATAGAACAAGAGATTATAGAAATAGGCAAACGGACCACCATAGATTTGGGCATACATGGTATGCATCATGATTTAATCCGTTTGATAGGTAAAATGAAATACCGTTCATCCTATGGTCAAAATTTACTGCAGCACTCCAAAGAAGTAGCTCTGCTATGCGCTACCATGGCTGCCGAATTGGGCTTAAATGCTAAAACAGCCAAAAGAGCCGGCTTGTTGCACGATATAGGAAAAGTTCCTGATAATGAACCTGATATGCCACATGCAGAATTAGGTGCCACTTTGGCTGAAAAATACAAAGAAAAACCGGAGATAGTGAATGCTATTGCCGCTCACCACGACGAAGCCGAAATGCAATTTTTGATTTCTCCCATTGTGCAAGTGTGCGATGCTATTTCGGGTGCACGCCCTGGTGCTCGTAGAGAGGTGGTGGAAGCTTATGCTAAACGATTGAAAGATTTGGAAGAATTAGCACTCTCCTACCCCGGTGTTACCAAAACCTACGCCATTCAAGCAGGTAGAGAATTACGAGTGATAGTGGGTGCCGACAAAATAGATGATGAAGCCACTAATCGTTTGTCGTATGAATTATCCAAGAAAATACAAAACGAAATGACCTACCCCGGACAAATTAAGATAACCGTGGTAAGGGAAACCAGAGCCGTTAGTTATGCAAAATAATTAACGCTATAGGCGATAAAAATAAGGCGGATTCACCATCCGCCTTATTTTTTTGCTATATGTACCAAAAGCTGATTGTTAAAAAACGTTTATAATTTTTCCCCTAAAAATTGAGCCGTAGGAGATTGGGAACATTGTAGCATGTCTTCCGGAGTTCCTTCAAATATCACTTCTCCGCCCTTTTCGCCACCTTCAGGTCCCAGTTCTATTATCCAGTCGGCACATTTAATCATTTCCATATTGTGTTCTATCACTACTATGCTATGGCCCTGATTGATAAGCAAACGGAATGTTTGATATAATTTATCAATATCATAGAAATGCAAACCGGTGGTAGGTTCATCAAAAATAAACAAGGTATTGGGCTTGTGGGGTGAATTTTGCAAAGCATAGGCTAATTTCACGCGTTGTGCTTCCCCGCCGGAAAGGGACGAGACAGACTGTCCCAATTGCATATAGCCCAAACCCACTTGTTGCATAGTATTCAACCCTTGTATAATATTGTCAATAATATGCGTCGGAGGCAAGGAATGAAAGAAATCGCAGGCTTCATCCGCTGTCATTTGTAAGATGTCGTATATGTTTTTATCCCCTATCTTCACCTCCAAAGTTTCCTCTTTATAACCTTTTCCTCCACATTCATCACAGCATATTGCTACATCGGACATGAATTGCATTTTTATCTTCACCACGCCTTCCCCTTGACATGCTTCACATCTTCCTCCTTGCGTGTTGAACGAGAAGAAACCTGCCTTGTAGGCTCTCAATTTTGACAATGGTTGTTCTGCAAACAGGTGTCGTATATAATCAAATATGCCCAAATAGGTGGCAGGGTTGGAACGAGAGGAACGACCAATCGGGTTTTGATCCACCAATTCCACGGCCTTGATAGCGGAAATATTTCCTCCCAAAATATCAGCATATGATGGCGATTCTGCACCAAAAGCTTCTAATTTTCGCTGTATATTGGGATATAACACACCTTTTATCAACGAAGACTTACCGCTTCCCGAAACACCGGTAACTACCGTAAACACGCCCAAAGGAATGGATACGTGAACATTTTTCAAATTGTTTAAAGTAGCACCGTTGATAGTAATCTTTTGCTCAAATGCTTTTCTTACAGACGGCACTGCTATCACCTTTTTACCATCAAGATATTGAGCAGTGATACTTTCTTTGACGGCACTTAGCTTTGACGGCTTTCCTTGATAGATTATTTTTCCGCCTAAATTGCCGGAAAACGGTCCCACATCTATTATATAATCAGCAGCACGGATAATGGATTCGTCGTGTTCCACCACTACTACCGTATTGCCTATGTCTCGCAAATGCTTAAGCAGTTTTATCAATTTATCGGTATCTACACTATGCAGGCCTATGCTGGGTTCATCCAGAATATATAAAGAGCCCACCAGATTACTGCCTAAAGAAGTGGCTAAATTGATACGCTGCGCTTCTCCTCCGGACAATGTGGAGGAAGCACGATTGAGTGTTAGATATGATAAACCCAGATCACACAAAAATGTTAAACGAGTAATAATCTCTTTCAAGAGCAATTCCGATATTTTTTTCTCTTGTCTGGTGTGAAACTTTAATTCTTTCATCCACAACAACAGCTTGCCTAAAGGCATATCTACTAAATCGGCGATGGTTTTGTCTTCTATTTTTACATAGTAGGCATCTTTAGCCAAACGATGACCTTTGCATTCGGGACATAGTGTTCTACCTCGATATCGTGATAACAACACCCTGTATTGCACCTTGTAAACATTTTTCTCTACAAATTGGAAAAATCCGTCTATGCCGGGGAAATATTCATTACCATACCACAAATCATGATATTGTTGTTCGGTAAGTTCTTCTATTGGTTGATGAATGGGAAAATTGAATTTACGGGCGTTCTTTATCAAAAGTTCTTTATATTCATTCATCTTGTCTCCGTGCCAACATACCACTGCCCCGTCGTATACCGATAGTTTTTTGTTAGGTATTACCAAATCAGGACTGATACCCTGCACTTCACCCAACCCGTTGCAGGTAGGACAAGCACCATAAGAGTTGGAAAAATTGAACATATTGGCGTTGGGTTTGCGAAAAGTAATGCCGTCTGTTTGATAATCGTTGGAAAATTTGACCTTATCTATACATTCTCCGGCCTGATACACCCATACTTCACATTTTCCGTTGCCGTGAAAATAGGCAGATTCTATAGAATCGGCAATACGAGATTTGTTTTCGGCATCGGCTCTTAAAGTACATCTGTCTATCAGTAGATATAATTTTTCTTTTTCCTCTTTAGGTCGGGATAATATATCGTCTATGGATATAATGGTATCGTTTAGCACCACGCGGGAAAAACCTTGATTTTTTAACACTTCCAACACTTGTTGTAGGTTACGGTCAGCATTTTTCCCTATTGGTGACAATATCATGATTTTGTAAGAGGTATCCAATGAGAAAATGTAATCACACACATTGGTAACGCTATCTCTTTTCACCAAACGCCCCGATATGGGAGAATAGGTTTTGCCCAACCGACCGAACAACAATTTAAGGTACTCGTATATTTCCGAGGTGGTGCCGACGGTAGAACGCGATGTTTTAGAACTTGTTTGTTGTTCTATCACTATAGCCGGCGGTATACCTTTTACATATTCTATATCGGGCTTGTTTATCTTGCCCAAGAATTGGCGAGCATAAGAACTCAAACTTTCTACATAACGACGTTGTCCTTCTGCATACAATGTATCAAATACCAATGATGATTTTCCGCTCCCCGACACGCCCGTTACCACGGTCAATAGATTGCGAGGAATGCTCACATCAATATTTTGTAAATTGTTTACTTTGATTCCTTTCAGTATTATTGCATTATCTTCTGCAACGGACATTGCTCTATTGTTTTAGTATTTTGCCCTCTAATACATAATTACCATATTGCATACGAATAATATACATGCCGCACGGCCATGAATGCATATCTATGCAATGTTCACCTTCGGTTTGATAAGTATCGTATATTACTCGTCCGCCTAAATCGGTTATGGATACCTTGCCTGCATGCGGTAATGTATAAGTACAGATACCATTAACAGGATTGGGATAGATATTTAAAGTCGGATTAGATGCTATAGATTTAACATTCAAGCTATTTTCCAACAATTGGTAGGCGATATAAAAATTAGGAATGCCATAACCTATTGTATCATTATAATAGGTTCCGTCGGTATAATAGTGAGCACTTTGTAAAATGGCCTGTTTGATTTGTAAAGGTGAATAATCGGGAAAAGCTTGACGCAAACAAGCTACCAATCCGGTGATGACAGGGGCGGCAAAAGACGTGCCGTTACCATACGAAGTGGTATTCTTCGATGAATCGAAAAAAAATGTGCTATCACCTATAGCGGCGATATCAGGTTTATGGGGTGCCCATGGAAATCCTCCGCAGGAAGTAAACGAGGCTGCACTGCTATCAAATTTAACAGCGGCAACGGTCAGTATTTTTTGTCCGTCAGCGGGTGCACCTATATGCCCCCATGCATTATCCCCGTCATTGCCGGCAGCTACACATACAAATGTACATTTCTGCATCAAACGCGATAATGCGAACGATGCCACCGAATGCAGACCGTCAATTTCTTCATAAGAGCGTTTTTCATATTCATCATTAGAATAGGTATATCCCAAGGATATGTTCACTACGTCAGCACCTAAACTATCTGCTATTTCGGCACCTCGTACTAAGAAAAACTCTTCCAGCCGAGATTCAAAATCATTACACTCGGTTTTGATTAAAGCATAAGATGCTTCAGGTGCTGTTCCTATTGCCTCATAGGGCACATCGGACGCCATAATGGATGTAACAAAAGTGCCGTGTGATAGACGGGAGAACATATCACCGCTGTCTATGGTAAGGTCGTAGGCGGCATATAATGTTTTTTGCCGTAAATCATCCCAAAAAACTGCTGTATCCATACATAAAAAGCCTCCGTCTATTACCGCTATCAGCATGTCTTCTCCTTTATACCCTTTTTGATGCAGCCATTGCCCGTTGTGCATAGCTATTTGTGAATAAAATGAACCATACAACAAACTGTCTATGGTAATATCCATAGTATCTGTTGATATGCGGTTGAAGGTTATAGTCTGATCAACGGTGTCGGCGGCGGTAATAAAATATGCGGGTGTATATTGTTTGATAGGCAGCACTTCCCGCACAAAAGAACATTTCTCTATAGTGTTTATATATTCAGAAGAACATTCTATAACTATATAATTAAACCATTTTGACCATGTGTATAACTCGGCATGACTTATTTGCAATACAGAATCCACATAATAAGCACATATCGGAGCTTCCGCCTCCGTAAGCCTGATACTAGCTTTTTGGTATTTTTGCATAGCCCTCTGAGATAAAAAACCAGTGGTATGGTCTTCTACATAATCCGGCTTATCCACAAAACTGACCACATATACAGAATCCACATTATATGCCCATGTTTGTTGTGCGAAAAACACAAAAACACATAGCATAAATAGTTTAGGATATTTAAGCATATTATTTTATCATTAAATTAAACTTCAAGGCATCGGTCATATTGTCAAAATAATGGAAATCCAATCCTTCTACATATTCTTTTTCCACATCTTCCACATCTTTTCTATTGGCTAAAGGCAAGACTAAAGTGGTGATATTAGCCCGTTTGGCAGCTAATATTTTCTCTTTTACTCCGCCTATAGGGGTAATTTTTCCTCGTAAGGTAATCTCACCTGTCATAGCTAAATTAGGTCTGATAGGAGTATGGGTAAAAGTAGAAATAAGAGCTGTGAGTATGGTAATACCTGCCGAAGGACCGTCTTTGGGAATTGCCCCTTCCGGAAAATGCACATACACATCTTTATTGTTAATCATTTCCATATCTATGTGCAATTCTTTAGCATGTATTTTCATGTATTCATAGGCTATGGTTGCCGATTCTTTCATCACATCACCGAGATTACCTGTAAGGGTGATATTTCCTTTTCCTTCCGACAAGGCTGTTTCTACAAACAATACTTCCCCGCCTACAGCAGTCCATGCCAAACCTTTAGCCACCCCTATCATATTGGTTTTATAGTCATCGTCCGACTTATAAATAGGAACGCCCAAAATGTTAGCCAACTCATTCTGTTTAACGGTTTTGGAATAGGGTTCGCCTTTCACCATTTTACAAGCTCGATTGCGGATGATTTTTGCTAATAATTTCTCTAATATTCTCACACCGGCTTCCCTGGTATAATCGGTGATAATGTGTTCTATCACTTTATCACTAAAACTGATATCTTTCTGCTTTAACCCGTGTTCTTTTATCTGTCTGGGAATAAGATGTCGTTTGGCTATGTTTATTTTTTCTTCCACCAAATAACTGCTCAGTTCTATCACTTCCATTCTGTCACGCAAAGCCGGATGTATGGTATTCAAACTATTGGCAGTAGCTATAAACAATATTCTGGATAAATCGAAGGTGGTATCCAAATAGTTATCATAAAATTCGCTATTTTGTTCAGGGTCCAACACCTCAAGCATGGCGGCTGAAGGGTCACCTTGGATAGTCATGCCGGAAAGTTTATCTATTTCATCCAACACAAACACCGGATTGGCCGAACCTGCTTTACGTATGTTCTCCACTATTCTGCCCGGCATGGCTCCTATATAGGTCTTTCTGTGTCCGCGTATTTCCGATTCATCATGCATACCGCCAAGCGACATGCGTATGTATTTTCTATTCATGGCTCGGGCTACACTCTTGCCTAATGAGGTTTTGCCTACGCCCGGAGGACCTACAAAACATAATATAGGTGACTTCATGTCCCCTTTTAGTTTTAATACAGCCAAATATTCCACTATACGCTCTTTGATTTTATCCAATCCGAAATGGTCTTCATCCAAAACAGCACGTACTTTTTCCAAATCCAAATTATCGGCAGTGTATTCGTTCCATGGCAATTCCGCCATTAAATCCAAATAATTCAACTGAGTGGTAAAATCGGGAGCCATAGGGTTCATTCGTTGCAACTTTTGCAATTCTTTGTCAAAATGTTTTTTGGTTTTGGCATCCCATTTTTTATTTTTTGTTTTCTCTTTTAACTCGGCAACAGCACTATCCACTCCGTTGTCACCCAATTCTTCCTGTATGGTTTTCAACTGCTGGTTGAGAAAATATTCTTTTTGCTGCTTGTCCAATTCTAATTTGGCTTTCTTTTGTATCTGCACTTTCAACTGTGCCATTTGCAGCACTTGCGACAATTCCACCAACACCGCCATTGCCCTTTCTTCTATATCGGATATTTCCAATATTCTTTGTTTTTTACTTACTTCTATGGGCAAATTGGAGATAATGAAATTAATCATGAACACCCTGTTGTTCAGACTTTTAAATGCGAAGAACGCTTCTTCTGGAATTGGGCCGACCGATAATTTTAAAAATTTGGTCATCATATCCGATAATGAAGAGATGGTGGCGTTGAATTCCTTTTTCTCCAAAATATTCTTTTGAAAATCGTTGCAAGGATAATCAGCAACATCTACTCCCAATAAATATTTTCCGTCGGTTATTACGGAACCTATTTTTATGGCTTTAATACCTTGAACCACCAGTGTTTTGGTGCCGTCTGGCATATCAAATAACTTGATTATGCGTGCCAACACACCCACATGGTATAAATCATCATTGCCCGGATCTTCAACATTCTCATCTTTTTGAGTAAGTGTTCCTATCAAATCCTTATTGTCGTATGCATCTTGCACCAAATTCAATGACTTTTGTCTTCCCACCGTGATAGGCATTACTACTCCGGGAAACAATACTGTATTGCGTAATGCCAATACAGGCAATACCGGTGGTATAGCTACATCCATCATATCTGCCGATTCTTTTTCATTAAGCAGTGGCACTATTCCGGAATCGCCTTCTATTACATCTTTCAAATCATCAGTATCGCCTAACAACTTTATTTTCTTTTTCATATAAGCTATTATTTAAACTTTTAGTTTAATATTTTTTCGTTAATATTTTACTCTATATTCTTCTGTGAGGTTGTACACAGAATACAATATTTGCGCATCTGTATCGTGAAATGTTTTATTGCGTCGAGCATATACTCTTTTGGCTACTTCTATAGCCACATCCAATTTATAATCCGTTACGGGCACGTTTCCGCCCCCCCAATGAAAAGACGGATAGAAATTACGTTGGTAGCCCGATCCGAATATATTGGCCGACACACCTACCACCGTGCCGGTATTAAACATGACATTAATACCGCATTTGGAATGATCGCCCATCATCAATCCGCAGAATTGCAAACCTGTTTTTTGGAAGCCTCCTTCCTTGTAATTCCACAATTTTACTATGTCATAATTGTTTTTCAAGTTGGAAGTATTGGTGTCGGCACCGATATTACACCACTCTCCCAACACACTATTTCCCATAAAACCATCATGAGCCTTATTGGTAAAGCCGAAAATAACCACATTGCTGAGTTCTCCGCCTACTTTAGAATAGGGGCCTACCGTGGTGGCACCATATATTTTGGCTCCTATTTTTACCTGTGCGTGTTCTAACAATGCAACACTGCCCCGTAACACGGAATTTTCCATAATTTCTACATGCTGACCGATATACACTTTGGCATTTTTTGCATTAATAACAGCACATTCCACCACAGCGCCTTCTTCAACAAACACATTTTCGGGGCATATTACGGTATTGGTAGGGCTCAAGGGCTGACTTTTACGACCGTGAGTGAGCATTTCAAAATCCGCCGACAGCTCTTTTTCATTCAAGGTGAAAATATCCCACAGATGCTGTATTTTAGTGTATTCACCTTCATAAACCAGCTGTTTCCCTTCAAATTCTTGTATGGAAGCAGGCATAGCGGCAGTGTGTATGGCTATAATATCACCGTCTTTTGTCAATGCGTGCTCCTTCGGCATATTCATAATACTTTGTACCAATGCCGGCGTAGGACATATAGAACCATTAATCAGATAATTATCATCTGTTACATGTACAGGAAATTTTTTTGACAAATAGGCTTGGGTATAAGATGAACTGCTTGCATGCAGATACTTTTCCCATTTTTCCCTAATGGTAAGTATTCCCACTCTTATATCGGCTTGCGGTCGGGTAAAAGTGAATGGAAGCAAATCCTCTCTATATTGATTATCAAATAATATTATATTCATATATACAATTGGTTTAACTTGCAAAGATAGCATTTTTTCTTCAAAAAACGCTATCTTTGCATAGGAATAACAGCACAGGAGAAAGGTATTGATAATTAGATATTGATACTAATATTTTTTCACTATCACCTCAGGGGTGGTCACCACATTGCTCTTGTGACCGGCTCTGTCTACCACATAGCATTCAAAATGTATGGTATCGTATTCCGAATTATAATTATTGATGTTGACGGTATGGGCAATTTTTCCGTCTATGGCTTCGGTGATATTACCCGACAAAAATCGGGGTAAACGCACATGGAAATTATTCTCCAGTCCTTCGGGTGTAACCCATACTCCATTTTGTTTCTCAAAATAAGTGATGAAATAATTATAGTAATTTTCCGAAGAGGTGTCGGTGTTTTCATATTCATCCCACCCCAAATCACCATCACCGTCGGTGAAACTGACTGTGAGCACTGCTTCATCGTCTATTCCGGTACCATTATCTATTTTGACTATACTTTCAAATTCCAATACCGGTTCTATAGGATATTGTTTGTGTGGTCTGCACGAACACAAACCCACCACTGCTGCTATAATTATCCATTTATTTTTCATAGGCATTCCAACCTTGCGCTTGCAAATTTATCAATTTATCGTCTTTGGTAATCAAGGAGCACCCTTCGCTTTCGTTAGTGATATAGCCTATTACCGATACGGCATAATCATTTTTTATTTTATCGTAATCCGACTGTTTGATAGTGAATAACAATTCATAATCTTCTCCTCCGTTAAGAGCAGCCACCGATGGAGTGATGGCAAAATCCATGGCCGTGTCATAGGTTTGGTTGTCTATAGGTATTTTATCTTCATATATGCGACAACCTTTGTGAGACTGATGGCATATATGCAATATTTCGGAAGACAATCCGTCAGAGATGTCTATCATAGCAGTCGGAAGTATGCTCTTTTCCGCCAACATATCCACTATATCTAAACGTGGTTCGGGCTTAAGTTGACGTTCCAAAATATAATCGCACCCTTCTAATTCGGGTTGTACGGAAGGATTTTCCAAAAACACCTGCTTTTCTCTTTCCAATATCAACAAACCCATATAGGCTCCGCCTAAATCGCCGGATACACACACCAAATCATGCTCTTGAGCGGTACAACGTTTCACCACCTTATTCTTCGGAGCATAGCCGATAACGGTAATAGATATGGCCATTCCCGACGTGCTTGCCGTGGTATCACCACCTACTATATCCACTCCGTAGCGTTCACAACAAAGTTTCATGCCATCGTATAATTCTTCCATAGCTTCCACACTATAACGCGATGATACGGCTATGCTTACCAACACTTGCTCCGGACGGGCATTCATGGCCGCAATATCCGACAAATTGACAGCAATAGCCTTATACCCCACATGCTTGAGCGGAGCATAATGCATATCAAAATGTATACCTTCTACCAACATATCAGTAGAGACTACCTGCACATTCTCGCCCATGTCAATAATAGCGGCATCATCGCCTACACCATACAAAGATCGTGCATTTTTCAAACTGATATCTTCGGTAAGTCTGTCAATAAGTCCGAATTCCCCTATTGATTTTAGATTGGTAAGTGATTTGTTCTCAAATATATCATTCATAATTATGCTAATTTCTTCCATATTTTCCATGCTTCGTCTGCTTGTATACAAAGCATTTCATATCCGTTAATAACTTTTGCCCCTCTTTTTTTCCCGTTTTGCATAAACAGTGTCTCTTGAGGATTGTATATCATATCAAACAAGAAATGATGTTCATCTATTGCCGCATAATTGATAGGCGGAAAATCCATGGTATGCGGATACATACCTACAGGTGTGGCATTGATAATCAGCTCACATTCATGTATTTGTTCTGCCGTCAATTGATGATACAATATCACATTTTCAGCAGGCGTTCGGTTTACTATTAAATACGGAACACGCATATTGTCCAATACATATTTTGCCGCCTGTGCCGCTCCCCCGTTACCGATAATCAAAGCTTTTTTAGGATGACTTGTCAAATGCTTTTTCAACGAACGTTCCAACCCTATCACATCGGTATTATACCCTTTCAATCCTTCGTTTTTATCTATCGCTATCACATTCACGGCACGAATAGCTTGAGCCTCTTGTGATATACACTGCAGATACGACATAACGGATTGTTTATACGGCAAGGTTACCACAAAGCCCCGTAACAACGCATCTTGCTGAATAATATCCTTTATTTGCTCTATCCGCTCTATGTCGTAAATATAAAATTCGGCATTCACCTTCTCTTCTCGGAATATTTGCTTAAAATATTGCGGTGAAAACGAATGTTGCAAAGGATGACCTACTATGCCAAAATGTTTCATAGTGTTATTTTAACTTATTGGCAATACCCTGTATTACAAATATTATCGTCATGCCTACCATTATAAGCAACAAAGCGTATACTACATTGATGTCGAATGTTGGAGGAATGATATTTTTTTGTGTCAAAGGCATAGTGATGCCTTGATTATCCACATAGGTACTTAAAGTAAGTTTCCACGGCCATATTTTGTTAAGCGAGCCGAACATAAAACCGGTAAGAGCTGACAATGTTATCATTTCATAATGTTTAAACAGCCATGAAAGCACATTGGCAAACGATAGAATGCCTATAATTGCTCCAGCCATAAACACCAGCAACACTATCCATTGCATATCGGAAAGTGCATGCATGATGTAAAAATATTGTCCTAAAAGCACCAATATAAAACTTCCTGATATACCCGGCAATATCATGGCACAAATAGCCACCATACCGCATATAAATATAAACCACAATTTGCTATCCGGACTCAGCGGTACGTTTTCTGGAGAGGTGATAAAAAACGAAACCACGGCAAACAAAATAAACAAGAGCAGTGTTTTCCAATTCCACTTTACATTTTTTCCCACAAAAATGGTGGAAGCGATAATCAACCCGAAGAAGAATGCCCAAATAAAAGTCGGGTAACTGATAATCAAATATTTAATCAAATTTGCCATAAGCAAAAAGCTGGTGCCTATGCCGGCAAACAAAGCGAGTAAAAAGGTGCCGTCGATATTCTTCCAAAACAATTTGAATTGTCCTTTAAAAAACAATTTAAGATTGCTGAGGTTAATATTTTTGATAGCGGTAAGCAAACGCTCATATATTCCGGTAATAAGAGCGATGGTTCCACCCGACACTCCGGGCACCACATCGGAAGCCCCCATGGCAACACCTTTAAAATAAGTCAATAACAATTCTTTCATTTTAACGTAGTTGATTGGTTCATATAAGTTTCTATTTCATCTACCGATAAGGGCACTTGCGACATTAAATCTATGGGTTCATCGTTTACCTGCATAATGGTTTCTATGCGTATGCCTATGTTTTCTTCAGGGATGTATATACCCGGTTCGCATGACAACACCATACCATAATCCAAACTCATATCTTTACTGCCGACATCATGCACATCTATCCCTACAAAATGAGCTACGCCATGCATAAAATAGCGATGAACGCATTCAAAAGGAGTGCTTTCATTATGTACATCCTGCTCGGTAAACAGGCCTAAATTTATCAATTCTTGTTGCATGCGTATGCACACCATACGCTGGATTTTATTAATACTCATGCCGGGCACATACAAGGTGCGGGCATAACGGAACACCCGCTCGCAGGCGGTGTAAACCTCTTTTTGGCGAGGGTTGAATTTACCGTTAACGGGTATGGTACGACTTAAATCTCCTGCATAATGAGCATATTCCGCTCCCATGTCCACCAAGAGCAAATCTCCGCTCTTGCACTCGGAATGGTTGGCAGTATAATGCAATATACATGTATTTTTACCTGCAGCCACTATGGGTGCAAAACTGCATCCGGTAGCTCTTCTGGCCAAAAAACCTTTGATAATCTCTCCTTCCAAAACACATTCCTGCACATTCGGCTTTACACACAATAGCAAATCCATATAAGCTTCTGCCGTGATATCGCAGGCTTTGGATATCAGCGATATCTCTTCCTCACTCTTTCTAACACGCAAATATTGTGTCAAAGGAGCCAAACGCAGCATTTGGTGTAAGGGATAAAGCGACTTATAATATTTGGCATTACGCATGTTAGCATCTTCCACAACAGGTGTTTGACGAACATTTTCGGGAATGTCAAAATATATTTTGTCCATAGCCAATATTGCTTCCCTTATTAACAGATGCATATCGCCAAGATATCGCACTTGGCTGATGCCGGATAGCTCTTGTGCTTGTGAAATGGTAAGCATGTCTCCGCTCCACAATTGCTGTGATGCCTGCGGCTGCTGTATAAACAGCACTTCTCTCAACTGTGCATTTGAGTGTTGAGGACAAAGCATCAACACCGTTTCGGGCTGCTCTATGCCGGTAAGATAAAACATATCGGCTTGTTGGCAATAAGGATAGTTTTGATCTCCGCTACGAGGCATGATATCGTTTGAAAACAATAACAGCACCGCATCGTCTTCCATCATTTCCGCTAATTTTTGACGATGTGATTGAAACAACTGAGCAGGTAATTTATTGTATTTCATATTCTCTTTTCCTTTTATGCTTTTATACCGTATCCATGAAACTTTTTTCCACCCTGTTGAAAATGATGACACCGACAAGCAACACCGCCGCCATAAAGATAAAACTATATAACAGCCATCCCCATGAGAATATGCCCGAACCTACAGACCCGTATTTAAACGTTTCGATGATGGATGTCATGGGATTCAGATAGAATATCCACCTTTTATCGGCAGGCATGGTACTTAATGGATATATCACGGGAGTGGCATACATCCATAATTGCACTCCGAACTGCAATAAAAAGGTTAAATCTCTATATTTGGTGGTAAGGGATGAAAAAATGATGCCGAAACCCAAACTGAGCCCTCCTACCATAATCACCAATAACGGAAATAAACATGCATACCAATTGGGATGAACATTGGCGCCAACTGCTGCATAATAAATGTATATAGCCACAAACACCAAAAATTGAATGGACAATTTCACCAAATTGGATATGGTAACCGACAACGGCACCACCAGTCGAGGAAAATAGACTTTTCCGAATACATTTTGATTTTCTATAAATGTTTTGGAATTTCTATTTAAACAATCGGCAAAATAGTTCCATAACATAATTCCCGAAAAATAGAACAAAGGACCGGGAATACCGTCGGTGGAAATACCCGCCAAATTACCGAAAACGAATAAAAACATGATGGTGGTGAGCACCGGCTGTATGATAAACCATAAAGGACCTAATATGGTTTGTTTGTAAAAAACAACTATATCTCGTTTGACATACATGTATATTAAATCTTTGTATGCCCACACCTCTTTAAAATCCACATCCCACAAACGCTTTTGCGAAGAGATGACCGTATATTTTGTTTGCATAAGTTCTATTTGGTATAAAAAGCAAAAGTACAAAAAAAAACGCAAATTTTACCATTTTGGCGGAGATTTTTTTATTTTTGGTTTGAATTTCACTCCTCTCCGCATTGGGTTTAGATGAATTATATATTTTTCTGAATCAGGTTAGAGACAATAAAAATCGGATTATTCATTTTTTTTATGTATCTTTGCTTTTTTTATAGGAAACAAACAATGACAAAAATATTGGATAAAATTTTACGGGTTATCATTATATTCTTGGAACATTTTTCCTTCAGGCCTAAAGTGTATTACGTTGATAAAAGCCTGCAAAAGAATTATTTAACACAGCCCTCTATAGTGGTATGCAATCATATCAACCATTTAGACGGGGCTACACTTTGCACCATTTTTCGTAAAAACACCATACATTGTTTAGCGGCCAAAGATAGATTTGAAAACAAACATCTTGCTTTTTTGTTACGTCACACAGGATGCATACCCATAGACAGAAAAAGTTTGGATACTTCATGGATACATCAATCGGTGCGTTTATTAAAGCAGGAACGCCATAATATTGCTATTTTTCCGGAAGGAAGACATAGCAAAACAGGAGAAATACTTCCTTTTCATGCAGGAATAACAGCCATTGCCGCCTTTTCTCAGGCTCCTATAGTGTTAGTATATATTGACGGACCCTACACTTTTTGGCGTAAACGCCTGAAAATGATAATTGCTCCTCCTTGCTATTTAAAACCTGCCACCAACGGATTAACAGCCGACTACATACAAACCGAAACAGATAGTCTTAGAGAACAGATGATACAATTGCAACAAAACTTGCATACACAAATAGCCGAAGAAAATAAAAAAAATTAAACTTAAAAAACTAAACATATGGATAATTATTTTTTTAACATGATTCCCCAAGAGGAATTAGCAAAATTACCTTATTTGCCTACTATCCCCGAACTATTAGAAAAAGTTGAACATGATTATGCTCAAAAGCCGGCTGTTTCCGATACCGTAAACACCTATACTTATCACGACTTTTATCAACGCATAGGTCGTCGCAGAGCGTATATCAATAGTTTGAATCTGCCTAAAAATGCTCACATTGCCGTATTTGACCGTAATAGCATCAACGCCATGGAACTGTTTTTTGCCATCACAACGGCAGGATATGTGGTGATGATGTTACCTGCAGGCTTGCCAGAACCCGCCATATTGGGTTCTATAAAAAAATTCAACATCGACGCCATGTTCGTACGTGATGAATTCAAACCACTGTGTCAAAAAGCAGACATTCCCCTATTGGACACCAATGCCATGTCCGACGATTTTGCCCCCATGACCACGATAGCCAAAGATGATTTGGCCGCCATCTATTTCACTGGCGGCACCACCGGCATGCCCAAAGGAGTAATGCTTAGCCACGGTGCTATCATGAGAGGTGCATATAACGGTATTTTTATGCCGACAAGCGTGTTGAAAGAGCACAGATACATTGCCATGTTACCATTCTCGCATATTTTCGGTATAGTAAGAGGATTTTTATCCTGCATTTACACCGGTGCTCTAATATATAGCTGTGAAGATATGAAAGCCATGTTCGGCAAAATACCGATGATAAAACCCACCTGCTTGGTATTGGTTCCCGGCTTGGCGGAAATGCTATTGAACATAGCCAAAATGAAAGGTGTGGGTTTCTTGGGCGGATGTTTGGAGATAGTCATCAGCGGTGCCGCCAACGTGCCTCCTAAACTCATTGCCGAATTCGGCAAACTCAACATCAAACTGTTGGGCGGATACGGACTAACGGAAGGTGCTAATCTCACCTCCGGCAATGCCGATGTAGATACACATCCCGAATCGGTGGGAAAAGCCTACCCCGGACAAGAGCTAAAATTGGTAAATGGAGAATTGTGGATTAAGGGTGACAATATCATGCAAGGTTATTACAACGACCCCCAAAGCACCGACAACACATTGGAAGACGGATGGTTGAAAACAGGTGACTTGGCTAAAATAGATAATGAAGGCTACATTTATATAGTCGGTCGTATCAAAAACCTGATATTGCTCAAAAACGGTGAAAACATCTCCCCTGAATCCATAGAAGAATTGTTCTATCAAAAATTGGAAGTGAGAGATTGTTTGGTAAAAGAGATGGAAAACAATGGTGAAACCGTAATAGGAGTGGAAATTTTGCCTCGTATGGAATATTTTGAAGGCAAAACTCCCGATGAAATCAAAGCCTTTATGCAAAAATACGTTGACGAAGCCAATGCTCAACTTCCCTCTTTTGCACAAATAGCCAAAGCAATCATCCGCACTGAGGATTTCAAACGTACAGGAAGTTTAAAAGTAGACCGTAAAAACAATTAACATGACAACATTAGAACGATTGAAGGTGATTTTTAAAAATGTAAAACCTAATATAGATGTGGAAAACATCACTGTCGATACCCGTTTGTTGGAAGATTTGGGTGTGGATTCCCTTTCTTTGATGCTATTGGCCATGTGTATAGAAGATGAATTTAAATTTCAGTTCGATACCATTACCAATCCCTTTAAAACCGTGGGTGATGTAGTCAACTATATTGACCAAAAAATTCAATAAGTTGTCAACCGAAAAACTAAAGGTATTTTTCTGAAAAATTATACCTTTGTAGGTTTTTTGAATAGGTGGCTTTGCTCAGAGCTACCGGTAATTTAGTTTTCATACCGGCATTAATGTTTTAATGTCGGTTTTTTTTGCTAATCATACTATACTCCCGAATTTCTTTATTATGACGAAGAATGCGGTTATATAAAAGCAAACAAGATTTAACATTGATATTTTATGTATCTTTGTAAGATATTAGTAAGCCTCAATTAAATCAACAGAATACAGAATAATAGCAGTAATTAAAACATTAACATTCCGTTTTTCTGTACAAATGCTCAGAAAGATAAAATCCGATAAATATTCACGACACGAGAATAAATGTTTCTCACAACAATAATAAACAAGAACAATATCGATATTTATGCACAAGCATCATATGTTTGTTTTACAAAAAAAAGAGGTTTGACATGGTCAAACCTCTAATGATTGTAATTATGATTAAACGTTTTATTTGGTAGGAACATTTTTCAATGTTTCTATCAAAAATCTCCAGAATTTATCTACACTTTCCACATTTACTTTTTCATCGGGTGAATGAGGGTGTGAGATGGTAGGTCCGAAGGATATCATATCCCAATTAGGATACATACCGCCCAGCAACCCGCATTCCAATCCGGCATGGATAGCTTTAATTTCTGCAGGTTTGTTAAACAATTTTTGATATACGCCAAGCATGGTTTTCAATATAGGAGAATCCATATTGGGTTTCCATCCCGGATAGGCTCCTGTTAATGTAATTTCGGCACCTGCCATTTCGGCTATTGCCACCATTTTTTCTCCTACTGCCTCTTTAGCGGAATCTACGGAAGAACGCAACAAGCATTTCATTTCCATCACGCCGTTTTCGGCTTTCAGAATAGCCAAGTTGGTAGAGGTTTCCACCAAACCTTCCATGGAATCGCTCATACGCATTACCCCGTTAGGCATAGCATACACCATATTCACTATACGCAATTGATCGGCTTTGGTGATAACGTTTTTAGGAGCGGCTGTCTTTTGCACTTCCAAACAGATAGCGTGTTCCACTGCTGAAAATTCATTCATTATCACCGTACGGAAATGATTGAACAATTCAATGAATGCATCGTATTTAGCTTCAGGAACGGCTGCTTCCACAAATGCTTCACGAGGAATGGCATTACGCAAGCTACCTCCATTGATAGTGGCTATTTGCATATCGCATTTGGTGATACATTGTTTTAACAAACGGGTGATAATTTTATTAGCATTACCGCGACCCATGTGTATATCCATGCCGGAATGTCCGCCGTTGAGACCGGTTAAAGATATTTTTACCCCTTGCATGTGTGCAGGTGTAGGCATTTCGCTATATTTTAAGGTAATATTGGCGTCCAAACCACCGGCACATCCCACATAGAGTTCACCTTCTGTTTCGGAATCCAAATTCATTAAGATATCACCTTTAAACAAGCCGGGTTTTAAACCGAAAGCACCTGTCATACCGGTTTCTTCGTCTATGGTAATCAACACTTCCAGCGGTCCGTGTTGAATATCATCGGATTCCAAAACACTCAAAGCGGCTGCACAGCCTATTCCGTTATCGGCTCCTAAGGTGGTACCGTTGGCACTCACCCAACCATCGGGACGCACTATCATTTCAATAGGATCTTTGGTGAAATCATGCACCTTATCACTATTTTTTTGAGGCACCATATCTATATGTCCTTGCAATATCACCCCTTTTCTGTTTTCCATGCCGGGAGTTGCCGGTTTGGAAAAAATAAGGTTGCCTATTTCATCTTGTTTCACGTCAATGTTACGCTCTTGTGCCCATTTTTTCAAATAAGCTACCAATTTTTCTTCATGTTTGGAAGGATGCGGAATGCTGCAAATAGCTTTGAAATTATTCCACAACATAGTCGGTTTTAAACTTTCTGTACTCATATTCTTGTTGTTTTATTTTTTATTAATTTTATATTATTTACTATCAAATACTTATATTTTTATCATGCTTTTTTATACCCAAAAATGTAACTTTTTATTTAGGACAAACGTTTAAGCGGGTGTTGATAAGATACAACAAATACAAAATTGTTAATGAGTTATGCGGTTCACCTCTTTGAACCGCATTTTTTTTACTCATCCATATTAAAATATTTGCGTAATTTATCTACATAATCCAATTTCTCCCAAGGATAGAAGCACACTTTTTTAAACAGATGTTCCTGTCCGTCTATTTGGCGGGCATAAGTTTCCTTATCCTTGTAATACACCTCCACTTCACCGATATAAGGTGCTATACCGAAATGTTTACGGGCGGCAGTGGTGAAATAAATAGGATTGGTAAGTCCGAAACGTTCTATAATACCGTAAGGGGTTAAATCAAACAATGATGCTACCGCTTGGGCGATATCACTATTCAACACGGTTTTTCCATTTTTATCTTTGATTTTAGTGCTACCTTTAGTATCTATGAATATGTTTACCGGTTCGGCAACACCTATTGCATACGACACTTGCACCATACATTCTTTGGCTATACCTGCAGCCACTATATTTTTTGCTATATGACGTGCGGCATAACTTCCGGAACGGTCCACCTTAGAAGGGTCTTTTCCGGAAAAGGCGCCACCACCGTGAGGACACATACCGCCATAAGAGTCCACGATAATTTTTCTACCGGTAAGACCGGTGTCTCCATGAGGACCGCCTATGACGAATTTTCCCGTCGGGTTGACATATAATTTATAATCGGTGTTAAACAAACGCTTTACATGTGCCGGCAATTTACGACGAACAGCCGGAATGATAATATCTTTGATATCGGCTTCTATCACTTTGCGCATTGCTTCATCGTCACCCAAAAATTCGTCATGTTGCACCGAAAACACCAAGGTGTCTATTCCTATAGGTTTTCCTTTATCGGAAAATTCTATGGTTACTTGCACTTTAGCATCCGGACGCAAATATTTCATTCTGCGTTTTTCTTTACGCACGCGGGTAATTTCTGCAATAAAACGATTGGACAACTCTATGGTATATGGCATGTAATTGTCCATATCGGTGCAAGCATAACCGAACATCATTCCTTGATCTCCGGCTCCCATATCTTTTTCAGCCTTGCGGTCCACTCCCCTGTTGATATCGGGAGATTGTTCGTGTATGGCTGATATCACCCCGCAAGAATTGCTTTCAAACATATACTCTCCTTTGGTATATCCTATCTCTTTTATAACATTCCTTGCCGTGCTTTGCACATCCACATAGGCATCCGTTTTCACCTCTCCGGCACACACCACCAAGCCTGTGGTAACCAATGTTTCACACGCTACTTTTGAATACTTATCTCTTTTTAAAAATTCGTCTAACAAAGCATCCGATATTTGGTCCGCCACTTTATCGGGATGCCCCTCCGACACTGATTCTGATGTTAATAAATATGACATTCTTTATTACCTTTAAAAATTAAAAAAAAACATAGTTATAACGCATATTTTTTCTTTTTATTGTGAATTTTTTCGTAAAAAGACGATTTTTTTGCCAATTTTTCTAAAAATATTCGTAAATACATGAATTACAATTAGAAAAATTTATCACCAAAAATAAAAATATTTCAACAATCATTGTATCAACATATATTACAGTTGATTACAATTTTTATATAAGCATATTCCATTTCATTAAAATCAATTTTTCAAAAAGCAAAAATAAATATGTAAAGTATAATTTAATAGGTTATAATTGTATTTATTTTCGAATTATATTTCGTTGCATCTTCCGCTTGATATAAAAAAATATGGTAATTTTGCATATTGTATAAACATTATTAATTATGAACGATTTTCAGAAAGATATTATAGGAGGTATTCCTTCGGAATTACCCGAATTGCAACCATACGACACCACTATCAACCACGCTCCTAAGCGTAAAGACATACTCACTCCGTCGGAAAAAAGATTAGCCATACGCAATGCGTTACGTTATTTTTCTCCCGAACATCATGCTTTTTTGGCAAAAGAATTTGCCGAAGAATTGCACAAATACGGAAGAATATATATGTATCGTTATCGTCCTACCTATGCCATGTATGCCCGTCCTATAGATGAATATCCTGCCAAATGCAGGCAAGCGGCAGCTATCATGCTGATGATACAAAACAATTTGGACCCTGCCGTGGCGCAACATCCGCACGAATTGATTACCTACGGCGGCAATGGTGCTGTTTTTCAAAATTGGGCTCAATATCGTTTGGTCATGAAATATTTATCGGAGATGACTGACGAACAAACCTTGGTCATGTACAGCGGACACCCACTCGGTTTATTCCCTTCTCACAAGAATGCTCCCAGAGTGGTGGTTACCAACGGAATGGTGATACCCAATTATTCCAAACCCGATGATTGGGAACGTTTTAACGCATTAGGCGTAAGTCAATACGGACAAATGACAGCAGGCTCGTACATGTATATCGGTCCGCAAGGAATAGTTCACGGCACCACCATCACCGTACTCAATGCTGCTCGTAAGATAGGCGGAGGCACCGCAGGAAAATTATTCATCACAGCAGGCTTGGGCGGCATGAGCGGTGCTCAACCCAAAGCCGGTAACATAGCAGGAGTGGTATCTATTACCGCTGAAATCAACCCGTCTGCAACACAAAAACGCTACCAACAAGGATGGGTGGATGAAATATATGAAGACTTGGACGCTTTATTCGCCAAAGTGAATGAAATGCGAGAAAAAAAGCAAGCACATTCTTTTGCTTACCAAGGTAATGTGGTGGATTTGTGGGAATATTGCGTAAAACATGATATAAAAGTAGATTTAGGTTCCGACCAAACATCCCTGCATAATCCGTGGGCAGGCGGTTATTACCCTGTAGGTGTTGGTTTTGAAGATGCCAAAGTAATGATGGCGGAAGACCCTGCTCAATTCAAAGCAAAAGTGCAAGAAAGTCTTCGTAGACAAGTAGCCGCTATCAACCAACTGACAGCCAAAGGCATGTATTTCTTTGACTATGGTAATGCATTCCTATTGGAATCCAGTCGTGCAGGAGCAGATGTAATGAATGCAGAAGGAACAGGTTTCCGCTATCCTTCATATGTGCAAGACATCATGGGTCCCATGTGCTTTGATTACGGATTCGGTCCTTTCCGTTGGGTTTGCACATCAGGCAAAGCGGAAGATTTGGAAGTTACCGACCATTTAGCCATCAGTGTATTGGAAGAAATAGCCCGCACCGCACCGGCTGAAATTCAACAACAAATGCATGACAATATACAATGGATAAAAGGAGCTAAAGAAAATCATTTGGTGGTAGGCTCGCAAGCCAGAATACTCTATGCCGATTGTGAAGGAAGAACCAAGATAGCCGCCGCTTTCAACCAAGCTATTAAAGACGGCAGATTGTCGGCACCGGTGGTATTAGGACGAGACCACCACGATGTTTCCGGCACCGACTCTCCTTTTAGAGAAACTTCCAATATTTACGATGGATCATCTTTTACAGCCGACATGGCCATTCAAAATGTTATTGGTGACTCCTTCCGCGGAGCCACTTGGGTAAGCATCCACAATGGCGGCGGCGTCGGCTGGGGCGAAGTTATCAATGGCGGCTTCGGCATGGTACTTGATGGTTCCGAAGAATCAGATAAACGCCTGAAGATGATGCTCTATTGGGATGTCAACAACGGTATCTGCCGAAGAAGTTGGGCAAGAAACGAGGGAGCCATATTTGCTATCAAAAGAGCCATGGATGCCAACCCTAACCTTAAAGTTACCCTTCCCAACTTGGTGGATGACACGATTATCAACAACATATAAAAAAAAGATTCAACAAAAAAAGCCCGAAAGGGCTTTTTTTTATTCATTGTCTTGAAGTCTTAAACAAAGAGGGGTAAAATTGCAACGTTTACAACTATCCTCATCTACACACATGGCAAAAGGTGTATCGGCATTGCACATGTTGTTTTCAAAAAATGATAGTAACGATGATTCAAAATCATCAAAAAACTGTTGGTCCATCACTCTGTCTTTTACCTCTAATGGCACTATATGTGTGAAATCGCGAAGAGGAACCAATTCAACGGATGCAATAGGATTACCATGATGTTTATGATACAAATATGCATATAATAGCATCTGTATGGCTTTTGCGTGTTTATCTTTAAAAACCTCATCAACATCCAATGAATCAAGACGACCATTGTTTTTATTCACACCGCCGGTTTTATAATCCAGAATATAAGCCTCACCATTGTCATCGGTATCTACTCTATCAATACATCCCTTTAGATGTATAGGTTTGTCATCAGCAGGCAAATCACACTCTATGTTTTTTTCCGCTTCTATGGTAATGTGTGCACCGGCATATTTTTCTTTTGCATATTTCAAATATTTATCCACATACTCTACTGCCACCTCCAAAAGCAAAGAATTGACACCGGAGGTAAAATCCTGTGCTTGGTAATTTTTACCTTTCAAATTCAAATATGCCTGCAATATCTTTTCTTTTATAGCTTGCTTGCTATAAGATACGGCAAAATGATATTTCTCGGCTTCCGTTTTCAACACCTCATGTATGGCCGACCCCATATCCGCACTGTATACCCCCATACCGGTAGCATCATTATTGTTTACTTCCAAATGCAACACCTGTGATAGATAATATTGCAAGGAACAAGATAAATAAGTATTGATGCTTGTAGCTGAATGTTTGTTTTCTTTAATGACGGCTAATTCTTTTTCCTGCTTTTGTATGTTGATATTTTTTGTTTCAAACGAAGGTTGTAAATACACCACATTATATTCTTCTATTTTCGTTTGGGGATTGTAGGTTGTAAGTTCTGTTTTTAATTGTGATAAATATCTACTGGGTTCGCTCTCCCCTTTTGCATCCGACACATACATTAGATATATGTTTTCGGCACGTTGCATTAAGCGATAAAAATAATATGCCGTGTCGGCATCATATACCTCATCGTTAGCCATTTTGTATGCTGCTCGCAAATTATAAGGCACCAGCCCTTTTATAGACCTCCCTTTAGGTATAATTCCCTCATTTACAGATAAAACTATCACCGTTTTATGGTCTTCTGTTTTGGTTTCGCTCATACCCATAATTTGCAAGCCCGATTTTTCACGGTTGCTTTCAAAAGGAATGGTACATACCGACAAATAACTTTCATACATTAATCTTAAAGAAGCTGCGTCATTTAAAGACACTCGTTCCAACAAGTGTTCTATACGCAACATATAATCATTGAGGGTAACAATATACGCATACGCATATTCCGAAGAAGACAATTGTGTTTCGGCTATATATTGTAACAAATGACGTATATCCTGCATAAGCAGCAACATATCATTTTTATAAAGCACCGCATGTTGTAATAGTTCGCAATCCATCAACAGGGGTTCTAAATCGCTTTGTGTATATACTTTGCAGAATTTGTTTTGCAAGGTACACAACTGTTCCTGCTGTTCTTTGAACAAATGTTTAATGTACGGATGATTCAACAAAGCACGCACGGTGTCGGCATTCCATACTTTTTCCTGCCCGTTGCCCATATTTTCAGCTTCTATAGCCATTTGCAAAAGTATATCCACCAACTCATAAGCAATGGTATTTCGTAATGAAAAACCCATGGTTACATTCGCTTTAGGAAATTTTTCCCAATCCATGGATTCGAACACTGCCTGCATCACACTCTCGTCAGGCAGCACTACAATGGCATCATCTAAATCTTTATCCTTTTGTTCTTCTTGAATTTGCTTTAATAATTGCGGTAAAAACTTTGCTTGCGATATAGGATGAGGAAGGCTGTAAATTTTTATTTTTTTGGGAATATTTTTAAAATGCTCGTTGTTGAATAATAACGAATAATTCGGCAATTGTTCTTGTATTTTTCTTATGCCCGCCCCTGCTTCGTGCCGGGTGTTTTCTACATAATATTTATCTGCATCTACCAACACATCGGCTTTGCCGGCCATAGTCATACTTTGCAACAATAGAGATTCTGCTTCCGATAAACGCTGGCAACCGACAAATATCACTTTATCATAATGTAAGGTTGGGATAATGGTATCTGTAGATTCGGCTACCCGACGATACACGGCACCTTGATAGGCTTTTCCTTGTTGTAAAAGCACCTCATTCAACAATTGATAATATAAGGGCAAACGTTCATAAAATTGCAGGTAGCGGCTGTTGTTCTGATCGTTTTCTCCTGATATATCCCAAATATCTATATTTTTTGTGTTGTACACTTCCTTATATAATGTTTCCATCGGTGCCATAGCCATATCAAAATCGTTAAAATCTTGCAATATAGCTTGTGCTTTGGAAGAAAATTCGGCAAAAGACATGGCTGTTTCCTCATATTGAGCGGCTATCTTGGTGTGAACTTGGTATAGGTATATCATTTGCTCATCATAATCGGCATATTGCAAATGCGACAGCTTGAGCATAAAATCTCCTATATAGGCACATTCCGGAGCTAAAAAGGGTCCGTTTTGCTTTTCGGAAATATATTTTTTTACTTTCGATATGGAGCGACGATTGGGCAATACCACTGCCACATTGTACAATTTGTTTTTATAATGAGATAAAATATAGTTTGCAACTTGTTCTAAAAAGCTTTCTTTCATCATATTATTCTTTTTGTTTGCTATCCATGCAAATAGTTACCGGTCCGTCGTTTATTAGCGACACTTGCATATCGGCACCAAACACTCCGCTTTGAATAGGTGAATGTATTTCTTTTTGTAATTGTTCTAAAAACAATTGGTAGCACTGTTGTGCATACTCCGGCAAGGCAGCATGAATATAAGAAGGACGGTTACCTTTTGCAGTAGAAGCATATAATGTAAACTGACTCACCACCATACATTCTTTATTCACCGTATTGATATCCAAATTCATCACCCCTTGTTCATCATCAAAAATACGCAAATGACTTATTTTTTTACACAGCCAATTAATATCATCTATAGTATCTTGATGGGTGATACCGATTAATATCATCATGCCGCTACCGATTGCAGCATGCAGTTGTCCGTGTATGCAGACAGATGCTTTTTGCACTCTTTGTATCACCACTCTCATATTAATCCTCCTTATGCTTGAAATAATCATCCAGCACTTTGGTGCCGGCTTGATACGGGCTGATTTTGCCGTTTAGCAAATCTTGCTGCACACGGGAAATATTCTCTTTGACATTTTCATTACCATAAAACGCATCT
Organism: Bacteroidales bacterium UBA1205; assembly: GCA_002309615.1. Lineage (GTDB taxonomy): Bacteria > Bacteroidota > Bacteroidia > Bacteroidales > WCHB1-69 > UBA1205. The sequence goes on along the minus strand of DBXT01000080.1, from coordinate 28,156 downwards.
AACAGACTTTCTTTCATAAACATGTGAAAACGTTTCTGCCATTGCAAGGTTCTATTTTTATCAAAATAGCCGTTGTTTTTGGTGAATGCCACATACCGTTCTATCATTGTCCATACATCGGCTATACCATTATGTTGTAATGATGAAACGGTGTGTGCTTCGGGTGTCCATTGTGAATCGGATAGCGGAAATAGTTTGAGTGCGCTACGTATTTGCGTGCGTGTAAGTTCCGCTTTTTTCACATTATCACCGTCAGCTTTATTTATCAATATAGCATCCGCCATTTCCATAATACCGCGTTTGATGCCTTGCAATTCATCTCCTGCCCCCGATATCATAAGCATTAGAAAGAAATCCACCATGTCTTTCACCGCTGTTTCCGATTGCCCGACCCCTACTGTTTCTATAATAATAGTGTTAAAGCCTGCTGCTTCGCATAATATAAGTGTTTCCGCCGTTTTACGCGCCACGCCTCCCAAGGTGCCGGCAGACGGAGAAGGACGTATGAATGCATTCTCATCGGTTGATAATGTTTCCATACGCGTTTTATCTCCCAATATACTGCCTTTTGACCGTTCACTGCTCGGATCTATAGCCAATACCGCCACTTTTCTGCCTATAGAGGTGAGGTATTTACCAAAAGCTTCAATAAAAGTACTTTTACCCGCACCCGGCACTCCCGTTATACCTATTCTCACCGAAGGGCATGCACGAGAAATACAAGCTTCCAAAATAGCTTGTGCCTTTTGGTAATCTTTTTGCAAATTACTTTCTATCAGCGTAATGGCTCTGCTTAAAAAGACTCTGTCACCGCTTGTGATACCTTGTACGTATTCTTCCACCGTATAAGTTTGCGGCTTGAAAATGGGTGTGTATTGCAAATAGGGATTTACCTGTGCAGGTTGATCCACTCCGTCTTGCACATGTAAAGCCGATGGATATTCTTTATCTGAATTCATTTTTATTTATCTTCTATTCTGCAAAGATAGCATTAAATATCATAATTCCCGTTTTTTGTTAATAATTTTTTTGTGTATGCCATCCTAACAAAAACGAAAAAGATATACTTTTGCATAGTTTAAAATAATTATAACGATGAATAAGAAATTTGCAGTAATTATCGGCGGATGCGGTCATAGAGACGGCTCTGAAATACACGAAACCACCATGACCATGCTCGCCATAGAAGAACACGGAGCCGCTTACGACATGTTTGCTCCCGATAGAAATCAATATCATGTGCTTAACCATTTAACGGGAGAAACCATGAACGAGCAACGCAACCTTTTAGTGGAAGCCGCCCGTATTGCCCGCGGTAACATACGTCCCTTGGAAGAATTTGATATCAACAATTACGATGCTGTTATATTCCCCGGCGGATTCGGCGTAGCCAAAAACTTTTTCACCTACGCTTTAGATGGTGTAAATTGCAAAGTATATCCCGATATACAAAAAGTCATCCTCCAAACTTATGAAGCAGGCAAACCATTGGGAGCTTTGTGCATATCTCCGGTATTGCTTACCAAGGTGTTAGGAGATATCACCACCACTATCGGCAACGATGAAAACACCGCACAACACATCACCACCATGGGCGGACACAATATTAATACCGCCATAGGTGAAGTGATAATAGACAAACAGCACAAAATATACAGCACCCCTTGCTATATGCTTCCTACAGATATTAAAGGCATACACGAATGTGCATATAACCTTGTTTCCGATATGTTAGACAATATGTAATTTTATCATAAACAACCATAAACATGAAATTCAGAACATTTTTCTTTATTATTCCATGTCTCTTGATAGGCATGAATATATCAGCACAAAACGGCGGTATAGACGAACAAACACTCTCCGAAATGAGGGCTTCGTATGACAATACACCCGCCACCAAAGCCCTTCAAACCGCCATCAGCGGAAACGATATCAACAAATTAGCCGCGAACCATAACAATCCCAATGCCCATGATGTGTATTTTTCCAATAGAGTCAACTCCAAAGGCATTACCGACCAAAAATCATCAGGACGCTGCTGGCTTTTTACAGGGTTGAATGTATTACGTTCTAAAGTAATAGCCAAATATAATTTAAGTGAATTCACCTTTTCGCAAAACTATTGCTTTTTCTATGACCAATTAGAAAAATCCAATTTGTTTTTGCAAGCCATTATTGATACTAAAGATAAAGAAATGACGGACAAAACGGTGGAATGGCTTTTCAAAAATCCGCTCAGCGACGGAGGTCAATTTACAGGCGTGGTGAATATTATCTCCAAATACGGTGTGGTTCCCAGCGAAGCCATGCCTGAAACCAATAGCAGCAACAACACCTCTCGTATGTCTAACCTTATTTCTTTAAAATTAAGAGAATACGGACTACAATTAAGAGAATTGGCAGCACAAGGTGCAAAAAACAAAGAACTGATAGACAAAAAGAAAGAAATGCTCAACACCATATATAGAATGTTGGCTCTCAATTTAGGCACCCCTCCCGCCACCTTCACCTATACGCAAAAAGACGCATCGGGCAAACCCATCAAAACACAGACTTATACTCCGCTATCTTTTTATAAAGAATTTGTGGGGGTGGATATGAGCAATTATGTTATGATAATGAACGACCCTACCCGCCCGTACAATCAAATGTATGAAATAGAATACGATAGACATATGTATGACGGAGAAAACTGGAAATATTTGAATTTACCCATGGATAAAATCAAACAAATAGCCATAGCCTCCATAAAAGACAGCACTATGATGTATTTTTCGTGTGATGTGGGCAAATTTTTAAATAGTTCTACAGGATTGTTAGATATCAACAATTACGATTATGCATCTTTAATGGGGACTACTTTCAATATGGATAAAAAACAAAGAATTGCCACCTTTGCAAGCGGTTCGTCACATGCCATGACATTATGTGCCGTGGATTTGGATGAAAAGGGCATGCCAAAAAAATGGATGGTTGAAAATAGTTGGGGTGCTTCTTCCGGTTACAAAGGTCACCTGATTATGACCGATGAATGGTTTGATGAATATATGTTCCGCTTGGTGGTGGATAAAAAATATATTCCTCAAGACATTCAAGCACTTTTAAAACAAAAACCGACTATTTTGCCCCCGTGGGACCCCATGTTTGCCATGGAAGAATAATAAAACCTAACATAAAATAACAGAACAAGGTATCCTTAGCTAAGGATGCCTTTTTTTTATAAAAAAACTATTTATCTCTCTCCGCTAAAGTTGCATTATAAGTGAATATTGAAAGCAAAAAAATGCTATCTTTGCAATTTATATAAATTCTTTTTCAGTGAAAACAAGAGAAGATATAAAGCATATTGCTATTCAATGCATTAAAGATGAATCCGAAGCCATTAGCAAGCTCATGGATTTCATTGACGATGATTTTATGGATTGTTGTGAAGCTATTTATAACAATAACGAAGGTCGTGTGATAATATGCGGGATAGGAAAAAGTGCCAATATAGCGCAAAAAATTGTTGCCACTTTTAATTCCACCGGTACCCCTGCTTTGTTCATGCACGCAGCTGATGCAATACATGGTGATTTAGGAATGGTACAAAAACATGATATAGTTATTTGTCTGTCTAAAAGCGGCAACACACCTGAGACTAACTTATTGATACCCATGATTAAGTCTCGTGGCAATAAAATTGCCGCTATCGTGGGAAACACTCATTCCTATTTGGCTGCTCATGCGGATTGGGTGCTCAATTGTACGGTAAGCAAAGAAGCATGTCCTAACAATTTAGCTCCTACTGCAAGTTCTACCGCACAATTAGTGATAGGAGATGCCTTGGCCGTATGCCTTATATGCATGCGAGGGTTCTCCCCCGAAGATTTTGCAAGAGTACACCCCGGAGGTGCTTTGGGCAAACAGCTTTACATGACGGTGGAAGATATATTCCGTGACAACGAAACACCGATGGTAAGCCCTACTACCGACTTGAACAAAATTATATATGAAATTTCATCCAAACGCTTAGGGGTTACAGCGGTAATAGACAATAACACCATAGTCGGCATTATCACCGATGGTGATTTACGCCGTATGTTGGAAAAGAATCCTGATCCCAGACACATTATAGCTCGTGATATCATGAACCCATCACCCAAGACTATTGACCATAATCAATTGGCAATAAAGGCATTGGAAATTATGCGTAAACACAATATCACCAGCATATTGGTAACAGAAAACGATAAATACGCAGGTGTAATTCATTTGCATGACATCATTAAAGAAGGAATTATTTAACAGGCAGGCAACTTATAGGCATAAAAAAGCATCTATTAATCAAATATCAAAAAAAAGACCCTTTACCATGAACAAAAAAATTATTTTAATATGTGCCTTGATAATGATGTTAGTTATGGCACACGCACAAAAAAAGGAAAAGAATCATAAAAGCGGTTACCACATCAAATTTATACTTGAACAAGTAGATGACACCATGCTCTTTGTAGCCAATTATTATGCCGATAAAACCTATATGTACGATTCCATATTTTTATCCCCGAAAGAGCCTTATACTTTTATACTTAAAGGAGATACTGCTATTCCGAGAGGAGTATATGTGGTGGCGGGACAAAACAAAATGAAATATTTTGATTTCATAATAGATTCATCATATAATTTCACGGCACACGTTACCAATATATCCCCCCAGCATTTGGATTTTGTCAACAACATCACCTATACAAACAGTCCTGAAAATACGCAAGCCAACGAGTTTATGCGTATAGCCGGTCATTTTCAACAAGAAATGGCACGTATTAACCGAGAAATGAAAAATGCCGAAAGCGAGCAAAAACAGCCTTCTGCCAAACAGATAAAGGCCAAAAAAGAAGAATGGATGTCCTACAAAGATTCTTTAACCCGCTACACCAACCAATACATAGAAAAATACGGCACTACCACCCTTTTCGGCAAAGCCCAGCGTTTTGCACAAGACGTGCCCATTCCCGATCCTCCGAGAGACAGTAAAGGAAGACTTTTGGATTCCAATTTTTCCTACTATTATTATGTAAATCACTATTGGGATTTTTGCGATTTCACCGATTCGGCACTAATCAACACCCCTATTTTTCATCCTCGTTTGGAAATGTATTTTTCCCAAGTGGTATATCCTTTGGTGGACTCCATAATCAAATATGCAGATATACTATTAGACAAAATGAAAGACAACGAGGCTTTGTTTCGCTATACGGTATGGTATATCACCAATCATTATGAACGCAGTCAATACGTAGGACACGATGCCGTGTTTGTACACATGGTACTCACCTACTATGCACAAGGACGTTGTCCTTGGACCGATGAAGCGGTATTGGAACGTATGATAGACCACGCAGAACAGCTCAATCATGTGCTCATAGGCAAACGGGCACCGGAATTATGGATGTTTGACACCAATGAGGTATTGCTATCCAACTATGGTTTTAACAATAAATATACTATCATGTGGTTCTGGGATGTGGATTGCGGACATTGTAAAACGGCAACACCCAAACTAATTGAATTTTATAACACCTATAAAGATACTTTTGATTTTGAAATATATGCAGTATGTATGAGTTCCGATACGGCCAAATGGAAAAAAGCCATCATAGAAAAGGGCTTACCTTGGACCAATGTAGGAGGAAATAGAGCCAATATAGACTTTAGGAAAATATATGGTGTTACCACCACTCCCTATTTATATGTATTAGACCGCGAAAAAAAGATAATAGTAAAAAAAATAGGTGTAGAAGATTTAGAATCGTTCTTCCGCAATCATGAAGCGGGAAAACGCATACAATAAACAACATAAATAAAAATAATAGAGACATATATAATAATGAAGACGACAAAAATAATTCAACTGTTGAAAGAAACTGACAGCATAGGTTTAAACACCACTGTTAACATTAAAGGATGGGTGCGTACCAAACGAGGCAATAACAATGTAGCCTTTATTAACGTCAACGACGGATCCATAGTACACGGCATACAAGTGGTGATAGATGTCCCTAATTTTAACGAAGATACGCTCAAAAGCATCACCACCGGTGCCTGCATATCCGTAGACGGCACATTGGTGGCTTCCATGGGTAAAGGACAAGGGGTGGAAATACAAGCTCAACATATTGAAATACTCGGCTTAGCCGACCCTCAAACATATCCTCTTCAGAAAAAAGGACATAGCATGGAATTTTTGCGTAGCATAGCTCATCTACGTCCTCGTACCAACTATTTTTCGTGTGTGCTACGTTTAAGACACGCAATGGCTTTTGCCATACACCAATATTTCAACGATAAAGGATTTGTATATTTGCATACACCTATTATTACCAGTTCCGATTGTGAAGGTGCCGGTGAAATGTTTCATGTTACCACCTTGGATATATCCAATCCTCCACGTACTGCGGAAGGAGATGTGGATTATAAGCAGGATTTCTTCGGCAGACATACCAGCCTTACCGTTTCGGGACAATTAAACGGTGAATTGGGAGCCATGGCTTTGGGAAATATTTACACTTTCGGTCCTACCTTTAGAGCCGAAAATTCCAACACCCCTCGTCACTTAGCTGAATTTTGGATGATAGAACCCGAAATGGCCTTCTACGATTTGGATGACAATATGGAGTTGGCAGAAGATTTTATCAAACACTGCGTGCGATACGCTTTGGAACACAATATTGACGATTTGCAATTCCTCAACGATTTGTTTGACAAAGAACTCATTAATCGCTTGAAATCGGTATTAGATGTAAACTTTGTACGCCTCCCCTACACCGAAGCTATAGATATTTTGTCCAAATCGGGACAAAAATTTGATTACCCTGTATCTTGGGGCATAGATTTACAATCAGAACACGAACGCTATTTGGTGGAACAACACTTCAAAAAACCTGTTATCCTGATAGATTACCCCAAAGAAATAAAAGCTTTCTATATGAAACAAAACGATGACGGCAAAACCGTAAGAGCTATGGATGTGCTTTTCCCGAAAATAGGCGAAATCATCGGAGGGTCTCAAAGAGAAGAAAGTTTGGAAAAACTCATGAACGTAATACATGAACGTAAGATGAACGAACAAGAACTATGGTGGTATTTGGATACCCGTAAATTCGGCACCGCACCCCATAGCGGTTTTGGATTAGGTTTTGAACGTTTGTTATTATTTATTACCGGTATGAGCAATATCCGCGATGTAATTCCGTTCCCGAGAACACCACAAAATGCAGAATTCTAATTTATGATGAAGTCTATCAAGATAATTGCATTATCCTCCGTTTGGCTGATGATGATTTGGGCATGCCAACCCAAAGAAGTGTATATGCCCAAACAACGAGGTTATTATAGAATGGTTATTCCTGATACCGGCTATCAATTGCTGTCAAAAGAATATCCCTACTCTTTTGAGTATTCTCAATATGCTTATATTGACGACTATGACTTGCACGATTCCGCTCAATATTGGATAAATGTAGCATATCCTCAACTCAATGCCGTTATCTATATCAGTTATCACAACTTTCATGGTGACTCAGCTTTGAATGTCATGATTAATGATTCACGCTCCATGGTATTCAAACAAATCAGCAAAGCTGATGACGTTATTGAATCCGTTATCAAAGATGATAGTGCTAATGTTTATGGAAAAACATACGAAATTAAAGGCAATGAAGCAGCTTGTCCTTTTCAAATGTGGATGACAGACAAGAAAAAACATTTTTTTAGAGCTTCTCTTTATTTCGGATGCAAACCCAATAACGACTCCCTACAACCCGCCATAGATTATATTAGTAAAGATATCATGCACATGATTAACACTTTTAAATGGAATAACTAATATGAACACCAACACTATCTTACTGAAATTACTGAGTTACAAATGGGTAAAAAAAGTGGTGGCATGGCTAAGAAAATTGGTGCTGCCGTTTTTTGACGGAGTTCCCTTGTTTGATGTATTGGTCTATTTTATTAAAGGGTTGGTAAAAGGTGAACTATCTATCAGGGCTGCTGCATTATCCTACAATTTTTTCATGGCCTTGTTCCCTTTGATATTGTTCTTTTTTACCATTATTGCTTATCTTCCATTAGATGCATACATTCCTGTAGCATACGATTTTATTGCAGAAATGGTGCCGGCACAAGCCTATGAATCGGTAATGAACACCATTAACGGCATACTCACGAAAAACGGCACTTTACTTTCTATCAGTATCATATTCACTTTCTATTTTGCCACACGAGGCATACGTGCTATGATAAAAACCTTTAACGATAGTTATCACACGCTGGAATCTCGTTCGGGCATAATGCAAATAGTTATTTCATTGATGTTGTTACTGGTTATCACCATCATGATTATTTTGGTATTCACCGCTATTATTATCAATAAGCAATTGTTTATCAGTATAGTATCCAACACCACCATCAATATAATAGTGTGGAAATGGATATTCGGTTTTAGCAAGTGGATATTGGTGGTGCTGTTTATGTTTTTTTCCATATCGCTTATCTATTATTTGGCACCTGCCAAAAAGTCGCGTTTCCGTTTTTTCTCCGCAGGGTCGTCATTGGCTACCGCGCTGATCATACTTTCCAGTTTCGGATTTGACTTTTACATATCCAACTTTTCCAATTACAATGCAGTATACGGGTCTATAGGCACCCTTATTATCGTTTTGGTATGGATACAATTAATATCCATGATACTCATTATAGGTTTTGAACTCAATGCCAGCATTAAAAATGCCAAGCGACGCAAACAAATGAAATCGACCGATCCTCTCAAACTCTATACACAAAAATAACATATTATGCACAAAAGCATCACATTGGAATACGAATATTTTACTGATATCAAATGCTTGCCCTTAGAATTACAAAAATTGGTAGAAGTTGCTCGCAACAACACCCTACAAGCTTATGCTCCCTATTCCCATTTTAGAGTAGGTGCTGCAATATTACTGGACAATGGTGTGATTATTAACGGCAACAACCAAGAAAACGCCTCCTATCCCCAAGGCATGTGTGCCGAAAGAGTGGCTATGTTTCAAGCATCTGCACTCTATCCCGAACAGGCTATGCTTGCTATTGCCATTTGTGGCAATCCTGAAAATTTTTCATTAAATCACCCGCTATCGCCCTGCGGCGGCTGCAGACAAGTGATGCTGGAATATGAAAAAAAACAACGGCACAACATGAAGGTAATACTTTGTACCATGAAAGATGAATTGATAGTATTTGAAAATGCAAGTATGCTTTTACCCTTCAATTTTTCCAAAGATGATTTACAAACAAAATAATGCCCTTTATTTGAAAAAAAAATGTTAAATTCGCATATTGTTAATTATATACTCATATAAGTATTATACAGCACATGAAAAAAATTGTTTTAATATTGACTATCATATGTTTAGGCTCTTTCGCTTATAGTCAACAAGCGGACACCTTACAAATGGACACGTCTAAAAAAGCGAAAAAAAACACGCAAATACAGCAAACTATAGAAGATTATATTAAACCTATATTATTCAAAGATAGAATAGTTTTGGATTTTTTGAATACCATGTGGTTTGGTTTTGAAAAAGAAAGTGCTTTGATAGACCCGAGTGTTAAACCGCATTATTTCAATTTCAGTTTCACCGGTGCCGTCATATTTGATATTCCTGTAAAAAGAAATAGTCCGTTCAGTTTTGGTATCGGTTTAGGCGTTAGCAATTACAATATGTATTCCAATGGTATTTTCGGGATAGGCGAAGGCTATACGGCCACGCTTACCCCTATTCCCGACTATATTACCAAATATAGAAAAAATAAAATGTCGTACACCAATTTACACATTCCCTTGGAATTCCGATATAGACATAAATGCGGGTTTAAAATATCGGCAGGTGTTCGCGTAGGAATTATTTTAGACCTTCACAGCAAATATTTCGGTCCCGCTCTTGACGGAAGCGAAGACAAGGACTTGATAAAGGACTATAAATTAGTTAATAGAACCAAAATACCGGTAGAAGTTACATTCCGTACAGGATGGAAATTCGTAGGTGTAACAGCCAGCTATATGGTCACCAAATTATTTGAAGCCGAAAAAGGCCCTCAAATATGTCCGTTCTCTTTCGGCATTTCTCTCTGTCCGTATTAGTAGTTTAAGCACATTGTGCTTTCATTCGGCAAAAAAAAATAAAGGCATCAATGTTTGATGCCTTTATTTTTTGCTTAACAAATCATGTTATTTCGTTCTACTATAATACTTTTGCAATTGGTGATTGACAAGAGGTATTTTTTCACACATATAAAACAATATGGGCGGAATAAAATAAGCCATTAACACTACAGCACTCATGCCTATCAACACCACAGCACCAAGTGAATGCATGGCAGGATGACGGGAGATAACCAACATACCTATTGCTACCAACATAATAACGGCTGAAAGTATTATTGATTGTTTATATTGTTTAAGCATAGGTTTGCCCGTTATTTTTTCATATAGTATGCCTTCTACCACAAATATTGTATAGTCATCCCCTTGTCCGAAGATAAACGTAGCCAAAATAACATTCACTATATTGAATTGCAAACCGAATATTTGCATAAGGGCTATTATCAATATCCAACTAAGCACCATGGGTAAGAATGCTATTAAACCCACTAATATGCTTTTAAAACTCAAACACAAAAATAACAATACTATACAAGAACACACCATGGTAACATAATCAAAATTATCACTTAACAAATTTGATATTTTTGTATTCATGGCAAGGGTGTTGAACCTACCCGGCCACAATGCGGCCAATGTATCGGTTGAACACAAATCTACCGGCTCATACGCTGTACTGATTCTACTGATAAAAGGCTGCAATAAATCAGGGTTGATACCTATGGTTTCTGCCTGTATAAAAATATCATCTGATATGGCTTCTATGTTTTGCGACTGCCAAAAATTATTCCATGCTTCCACCCTATGATTCAATTCGTCACGAGCTTCTTCTACCGTATACATGGTTTGATGAGAGGAAGCATTAAATTTTTCAAAAAAAGCCAAATCTTCTTTTTGTTGTTCGGTCATATAATTAATATGACTGATATTGGCATCAAATAAGTTGTACGGGCGTAATACCACTATCAACGCTGCAATTATGAGGGTAACTACTATGGCTACGGATGTAACATGAAACGAAATATATTTTCTCCATTTATTACTTAGAGGAAGATGTATTTCTCTGATAGCCGTATTGTGCATTTGCATGAAATGAGGAAGAAATAATATACAGAACAATATAGTACATGCCAAATCGGCTGCTGCAAACACTCCCAACTGACATAATGCTGATGATTTTAACGGAATTAAAGCCATAAAAGCGGCAATAGTTGTAACATTTCCTATGGTCAAGGGTGCAATCACTTCTTGTAATGTCTGTCGAATAGAAGTTGTATACCGCTGATGCACAAGCAAATGAAGCGGATAATTCACAGAAATTCCTATCAATACCGCACCTATTCCTAATACTATAACCGACACTTTGTCAAAAACGACAGCTAAAACAGCCATTCCACCCAACCAACCAAACGCAATAGAAAAAAGGATAAGCAATATATCTCTTTTAACGGGAAAAGCATAAAACAACAAAGCAATTATCAACAATAAAGACAGCAAAACAGCCAGTATTGAGTCATGTTTGATGCACCTTGCGTTCGCTACCGATATCACCGGAGCCCCTAACAATCGTACCGATACAGAGGGGTGTTGCTCGCTTATTTTTGCACAAATATTTTCCAATGAATCCACCAATAATTCATTTTGAGACGATTCCATACTACCATAAGGTGTATCATAAAATGCAAACCCCATTTTATAGTCGGATGTCATCATATAACCATCATACGAGGCAAAGGAGGATTGGGCTACCGCATATTGACCGGATGCGATTTTGGAGATAGGTACCAGCTGTAACGGATCGTTGGCAATAGAAGGCATCAGAAAAGAGGTTCCGGGAGTAGTAATTATTTGTTTATCTGATACCAACTTTTGCTGTATGTTGTCAACATTCAGTTTATCATTCAACGCTGCATAATCGCTATCATCCAAAAAATAAGGCATATGCTCATACACGAATTGTAATCGTTCCAAAAAATTATCTATGTCCAATTCTGTGACTGCATCGGGTAAATATTCTCCGACTTCATCAATCGCATTTGTGATAGTATCCGGATTTGAACCCTCGAATATCATCACTATCCGCTGTGATTCACTCAATGTTGAAAATATATTGATAGATTCTGCATATTCTTTATCCTCTGGTAAAAAGTCAAAAATATTTTCGTCATATTTAAGCCAAGAGGCTAAAAATATGAATACAGCCGATATCACACCCAATCCGCACCACAGATACTTGCGATGTTTTTGAAAATATTCGTATATTTTAATGAACACGTTCATCTATAAATTTTATAGGTTTTCGAGACTTTGCGGGGAAATTAATTTGTTGAATAACATCTATGGGCAATATTTCTATTTGCGGAGCAACACGCAAGCGGGCTCTGAATCTGTCTTTGAGGTCTTTTACCACCACATTCGCACTCACCTCTACATCAGGTTTTAATCCTACTCTTACTATCACTTCATCCGTACCTGTTGAAGTGGTACGAGCCACTACTACATAATTTTGAATATAATCGGTATTGTCCAAAACATCATTAATAGCAGGAGGATAAATAGTTGTTCCTTTGAATTTGAGCATATTGTTTTTACGCCCTATCAAAGGGGTAAGTCGGTATGAGTTACGCCCGCATGCACATGATTCCACCATTTTTGTAGCAATATCACCCGTGCGAAAACGTAGCAATGGCATTGCTTCTACTCCCAAAGTGGTTATCACTATTTCTCCTGGCTGACCATCGGGAACGGGTTGTCCGTCCTCCCCTATTATTTCTACAATAATCAATTCAGGGTGCACGTGTCCGCCACAACCATAAGGGCATTCCGAAAACGTTGCGGACATCTCCGTAGAAGAATACGTTGCATACAATTCCACTTCCGGCCATTTATCATGTATACGCTGTCCCAACAGATTGAGTGAAAAATCTTGATTTCTGAGTCCTTCTCCTATACCGATAATTTTTTGAATAGAAGAATGCCTATAGTCGATGTTATGCTGTTCGGCATATTCCACCAACCGCAGTATGAACGAAGGAACACACATAACCGCATTAGGGTGCAAGCGTTCTATTGTATCCCACTGCAATTCAGGAATACCATTTCCCACTCTGACCACTCCCACACCAAGTTTACGCAATCCGAGCCAATAAGCCAACCCCGCCATAAAACGTTTATCCAAGGTAGTCATCAATTGAAGTACACTTCCTTTTTTAAGCCCTGCACATGCGAATGATTTTGCTTCATTATAAGCCAGACGTTGTAAATCGTTTTCAGTACAGCCGAAGGTTACGGGGTCTCCCAAGGTGCCGGAAGTGGTGATAAAATCTATGATATCTTCTCGCGGCACACATAAAAAGTCATCGTTGTACAATTGTAAACTCTGCTTTTCGGTAAATGGAAGCATGGTCAGGTCTTCCAATTTACGAATGTGCTTAATATTCACCCCGTGTTCTTTAAACATGGCTTGGTAAAACGGGGAACGTTGTTGTAAATATGACAATTGATTTTTTAACAATTGTTCTTGAAATTGTTTAATAGTCTCTACTGATTCAAATTCAATATCCATTGCAAAAAAGTCTGTTTCCATTGTTGTGATTCACTTGTACCTTTGCTTACAGAAGCGCCAAATCCATGACCTCCTGTCAAATATTGTGTATATACATGCGGAACATGATTGGCTGTAAGTGCCGAATCCAGCAATTCCGAATTTTGATACTTTACTATAGGGTCGTCCTTACAATTCACAAGAAAAACAGGAGGACAGTCTGGTGTAATATGTTTCTCTATAGAAAGAGAATCCTGCATTACTTTATTCCATTGCCGCCATACGCCCAATGCACCTCTACGACTGCGACGGTGGGTAAATTCTTCATGACTTAGAGATACCACAGGATATATTGGGCATAAAAAATTGGGTTTATACAAAGTATGATTATATACATACGACGACATACACAAATGTCCTCCTGCGGAAAATCCCATTACACCTATCTTTTTAGGGTCTACTCCGTCTTGATGAGCATGCTTGTATACATATTCAAGAGCTGCTTCCACATCTTCCAGCATATCCGGATACTTATGCCCTATTCCCAACACCCTGAACCCTGTGATATATGCAGCTACCGTGGCTACTCTGTATTTCAAAACATACGCATTGATTCCGTTGGCTTGCAACCATTCGGCTACACCATTTCCTTCTGTTTTCATGTCCAACCAGGAATAACTTCCCCCCGGGCATACTATAACAGCAATACCGGTATTGTTGTTTGAATCAGCTAAATAAGCTGTCAACACCAATTTGGTAGTATTGGCATGTGTATGAAAGGTGATGATAAAAAATAATGATAATAAAATATATCTCATCATATCAATTGTGAGCTATTAATTGCCAATAATATTTTCGTATTAACCGAGAGCGTTCACGATAATCTATGCCGTACGATGTGTCATCGGGATGTATCAATGGCAATACCGTTACTTTTAATTCTTTGGGTGTGCCTACATGAAACGGTGATTTTGACAAGCCTTGAACAAAGCCATCCAACAATAGCGGGCAGATAGATAGTTGCATTTGCTCTGCCAAATAAAACGCTCCTCTATGAAACCTTCCTAATTCACCTGTTATAGAACGGGTACCTTCAGGAAATATTGCTACGGAATAACCGTTATCAATATATTCTTGAATGGTACTCACCATATTGTCCAATCCTTCTTCTATAGAAACCACCCCCATGGATTTAGCTACTCTGCCAAAGAAAATATTATTCAGTATCCAACCTTTTGCCATTATAAACATACGTTCATGCAATGAAAACAGGGCTAAAATATCCAATAAAGAAGTATGATTAGCTATATAAACACAAGGCTGCTTCACATCTATGGTTTGAGCTCCTTGTGCATAATACACACGATATGGTGCATTGGGAAAGGCCGATAAAAAGGCGCGAGAGCCCCGTAAAAGTCGTAACCGTAACAAAGAGGACATATCTTTGGGGTGAAAAAGACAATAAAAATCCCGTATAATATTTGCCCATATGGCAAATAGTAAAAACAAAAAGCAATAATACACTGTTCGCCAATAACGGCGAGGCCATCCGTATACTATTGCCAATGCACAAAGCAAGGTATTCAAAACAGATATACGGGTAAAATCTCTCATCGGTCTGAAATAGGATATTCTTTCTTCCTTAGGCGGATAATACACACGCACATTTACGGGGATAATGGGAGTATCAGCCCATGCGGAAAAAACCAATAGCATCAATTCCGCCTCATATCGACGTGTCATAAAATGTAATCCGTGCAGACCTTGCAAGGGATAAATACGGAATCCGGTTTGGGTATCGGATAGCGACACCCCTGTTTGAAAAGTGAACCAGAAATTAGAGAAACGGTTGGCAAAAGTGTTTTTTACAGGCATATTTTTTTGTGCCAAAACACGAGTGCCCAATATAATAGCCTCCGGACGAACGGCAGACATACGCAACATCGCAGGTATATCTTCCGGATAATGCTGACCATCGGAATCTATGGTAAGTACATGTGTGTATCCCAATTCTTTAGCTTTCAGAAAACCTCGCTTGAGAGCATAACCCTTACCTTTATTGGTAGGATACGATACGATTACCAACCTATCGTCTTTTATGGTTTGCAAAGAAGCCAAAGTGCCATCTGTCGGACCATCTGCCACCACTATCACAGGAAGATATTCCAACGTTCGGATAACTATATCTTTGGCCGTGGCCAAATTGTTATATGTAGGAATTACAGCACAAGTTCTCACGAATACAAACCGCCATTAACATTAATACATTCGCCCGTAATATACGAAGCTTCTTTTGACACCAAGAAAAGCACCACCGAAGCCACTTCTTCGGGTTCGCCAAAACGGGCCATGGGAATCATTTGTTTAAGAGATGTTTCATCCAAACCTTCCACCATATCGGTGCGAACAAAACCGGGAGCAACCGCATTCACCGTTATTTTCTTTTTTGCAAGCTCTTGTGCTAACGATTTGGTAGCAGCTATTAATCCTCCTTTAGAGGCTGCATAATTGGTTTGCCCTGCCACCCCTTTTAACCCAGACAATGATGCTATATTCACTATACGACCATTTCTATGACGTACCATTTGCGGTATAAGTAAACGGGTAATATAAAAAAAAGACAACAAATTATTCTTTACAACTCGTTCAAAATCATCTACCTCCATCAAAGCCATTAGTTCATCACTGCGTATTCCTGCATTGTTAACCAATACAGATATGTATTCATCAGGGTGTGATTGCTGCCATTTCTCTATTGCCACTTTACAGGTGTTACTATCGGCTACATCAAATTTAAGCAATTCTGCCTCACCCCCGTTTTGAGTGATTATAGATAATGTTTTTTGTGCTTCCTGATCATTGCTACGGTAATTAATAATTACTTTAAAACCTTTCTGCGCAAGCAAAATGGCTATTGCTCTGCCTATTCCTCTACTAGCACCCGTTACTAATGCATATTCCATAAATCACCTATCTCTTATTCCTCAATAAACCTCTAATTAATATGGGTGCAAAATTAGTATTTTTTGCCTATTATTCATCATTTTTTACGTTTTTTTATGACTATTGGTAAAAAAACTCCTATTTCTGACACAAAAAAAAAAGACCATGCCTACTCGGATGGTCGTATTTTTTTTTACTCAATGTGCTAACATGCCCGACTATGAGTCACATTATTTAATGCCGATTTTAAGAAACTTGTTTTATTCAAAAAACTTTCTTACTTTTTGAAAGAAACTATTTTGTTTGGGCTGTTCTACTTTGAAAGTGTCCGATTTCATCATTTGCTCTATCATCGCTTTCTCTTCTTTGGTGATGCGTTTAGGTATCACCACATTGACACTTACTATCAAATCACCTCGCCCGTAGCCTTGCAGGTTAGGGATTCCTTTTCCGTTCAATCGTAATAATGTTGCAGGTTGCGTACCGGGAGCTATCTTTACTTTTGCTTTTCCTTCCAACAAAGGTATTTCTACACTATCTCCCAATACTGCTTGAGGAAAAGATATATTAAATTCTGTATAGATATTGTCACCGTCACGCTCAAAAATAGGATGTTTTTCTTCTTCTATAAGGATTAACAAATCGCCTGCTTCACCGTTACCGATGGCATTACCCTTACCTCGCATACTTAATTGCATGCCGTCGGACACACCTGCCGGTATTTTTATGGTAATAACATCTTCTCCTTTTACCACTCCGTTGCCACCGCATTTAGGACATTTATCCACTATCATTTTACCTTCGCCATGACATTGCGGACATTCTGTCTGCACTTGCATGGCTCCGAAAAAAGATTGTTGAACTCTGGTTACCACACCCGATCCATGACAATGACTACAGGTAGTAATGCCATGACTATCTTTGGCTCCTGTACCGTGACAGGCTTCACATACTATACTCTTTTGAACCTTGATATTTTTTTCTACACCTTTGGCTATATCCTCTAATGTAAGCTTGACTTTAATACGAATATTCGAGCCTTTGCGTACACGTCGTCCGCCACCGCTACGCGAAGAAAAACTACCGAAACCGAAACCTTCAAAAATAGAACCCATATGAGCGAACAAATCCTCCATGTTCATGTTTTGAAAGCCGCTAAAACCGCTGGCACTCATACCTGCATGACCATATTTATCGTAGCGTGCCCGTTTGTCGGCATTGCTCAACACTTCATAAGCCTCTGCCGCCTCTTTGAATTTTTCTTCAGCTTCTTTGGCAGCAGCCTCTCCCACTTCTTCCACCCTATTTTTGTCAGGATGATATTGTAAAGCTTTTTGTCGGTATGCTTTTTTTATTTCTTGTTCGGTAGCAGTTTTGCTTACCCCTAACACTTCGTAATAATCTCTTTTTTCCATATCCTATTGATATATAACTACTTTTGCAAAACGTATTACCTTGTCATTCAATTTATAGCCCTTCTCCACCACATCCAATATCTTTCCTTTTTCACTATCCGAAGGAGCCGGCACCATGCTCACCGCTTCATGCAAATCGGTAGTAAATTCTTGATTTTCGGTGTCTATAACCGTTACTCCTTTTTGTTTAAGCATGGTGAGCAGTTTTTGCAATATCAACGCTTCTCCCTCAATAACCGTTGTCAATTGAGCATCTTCTTTTTGATTATACACTGCGGCTCGTTCCATATCGTCTATAATGGGCAATATACTTTTCACCAATGATTCCGAAGCACTATTTATGATATCCAATTTTTCTTTTTGGGTACGCTTGCGATAATTGTCAAACTCGGAATACACACGCAAATATTTATCTTGTAACTCTTGCTTTTCCGTTTGCACTTTTTCCAAAGCTGCTTGCAATTCTTCTATTTTTTTTGCATGCTTATCTTTCCTACCCAATATGCCTCTTTTGGCAGTTGGTTCCTCATTTTTGTCAGTCGCTGTCACCTTTTCGGTGTCAGATTCGGATTTCGTATGCTCGCAAATTTCGTCAGCTACAACAGCTTCCGCTACTTTATCTTGATTTTCAATATCTTTCTCTGTTTGTTTAGTATCTTCCATTTTAAATATTTTTTATGCTCATATATATCGCAAATTACTTGCCAAGCACTTTTTTCTGCCATTTTGACACACTTGTGCATTGTGAAATTATGCTCAAAAAAAAAGTGCGAAATCATTCGCACTTTTATATCTGTTTTAAATCGTTAACTACTCTAAAAACTATTGTTTGACTTATTTTTTAACTAAATCTACAATTGCTTTAAATGCCTCAGGATTATTTGCGGCTAAATCGGCAAGAGCTTTACGATTAAGCTCTACACCTTTTTTGTGTAATTCACCCATAAACACAGAGTAAGACATTCCATATTGACGAACGCCTGCGTTGATACGGGTAATCCATAAACTCCTGAAGTTACGTTTTTTCTGCTTTCTGTCTCTGTAAGCATATTGTTGACCTTTTTCCCATGTATTTTTGGCAACGGTCCAAACATTTTTACGTCTTCCGAAGTATCCCCTTGTTAAACGGAGAATTTTTTTTCTACGAGCTCTTGAAGCTACGTGATTAACTGATCTTGGCATAATATTTTCCTTTCTTTTTTACGTCAGCGTCGAATATCGAACTTTTATCAGGCTGACCATAAATTAATAACTTTATTTAACTAACAATTAAGCATCGCTTTTACTGCATTCACATTTGAATTGTCTATCACGGTGTCGTAACGCAAATTACGTTTACGTTTGGTGGATTTTTTAGTCAAAATGTGACTTTTGTAAGCATGATGTCTTTTTATTTTACCGGTTCCGGTAAATGTAAATCTCTTTTTTGCTGCTGCTTTTGTTTTTACTTTTGGCATTCTTGCATAAATTTTAAATGTTAATATATTGATCTAAAACAGATTCTTATTTTTTAGGAGAAAGCACTATTATCATACGCTTACCTTCCAATCGGGGCTCTTGATCCAATTTACCATAATCCTGACATGCTTCAGCAAAATTCTTCAGCATTTCTTCTCCTTGACTTTTATACATGATGGTACGGCCTTTAAAAAACACATCCACTCTCACCTTGTTACCATCTTGTAAAAAACCGATAGCATGCTTCACTTTGAAGTTAAAGTCGTGGTCATCGGTGTTGGGTCCTAAACGGATTTCCTTCATCACCACTTTCGCTGCCTTGGATCTTATTTCTTTTTGTTTCTTTTTGAGCTCATATAGATACTTCTGATAATTCATCACCTTGCACACAGGAGGATTAGACTGAGCGGATATCTCCACCAAATCCAAATCCATACGTTGAGCTGTGATTAAAGCCTCTTTAATGGAAACTATCTTAGGTTGCAGCCCTTCGCCTACCAACCTTACTACTTGAGCATCTATTTCTTCATTTACTTTGTGCGTATCCTCCTTAGAGTCTACCGCAGGGCGTTTGCCGTTTTCCGGACGAGTATTGATTGTTGCTATAATTAAATCTCCTATATTATGTTTATTACGTATTTTAATTGGTCTGCAAAAGTATTAAAAAAAACAATATTAAAAACCTTACCTAAAAAAAATTTTTTACCTTTTTTTTATCAATATAATTAACTATAAATCAAACAATTCAACAAAATCCACAGGAGTAACATTAAATTTTTTGTGCTAAAAACGATATTTTCAAGGGTTTTATAATTGCATAAATGTCAGTAAATTCTACATTGAATGCAGCTTCTCGATTTTTTTAGTTGATGCAGCTAAATGTGATGTACAAAAAAAATGGTATATTTGTAGTTATGGAACAAAAAATTGACATCAAACAATTTTGTCCCTTCAATAATTTAGAATTCATTGCTAATCAATTGGTTGAAGGATTTATCACCGGACTGCACCAAAGTCCGTTTCATGGCTTTTCTGTAGAATTTGCCGAATATCGCCCCTACAACACTGGAGAATCCACTAAAAACATCGATTGGAAGTTATATGGCAAAACAGATAAATTCTTTGTCAAAGAATACGAAGAAGAGACTAATTTAAGATGTCAATTGGTTTTGGATTGTTCTTCTTCCATGTATTTTCCGCTCACTCCCGCCCCTTCTTTGGAACATCCTAATAAAATTTATTTTTCCGCATATGCGGCAGCGGCACTTATCCAACTATTTCGCAGACAACGCGATGCGGCAGGATTATCACTGTTTGCAGAGCAATTACTTTTGCACACTCCGGCTAAATCAAGCATAGTGCACCACAAGATGATGTATGCGGAATTGGAGAAGCTATTGCAGAGCCCGCCTATAGAGCAGAAGCAAAACACCAATATAGCCGCCTGCCTCCATGAAATAGCCGAACGCTTACCGCGTAGGTCATTGGTAATAGTATTCACCGACGGATTGGATTTTGAACACAAAGAGGAATTTTATCTGTCGCTGCAACATTTACGGCACAACAAACATAGCGTAGTGATATTCCATGTGTACGACAAACGTTTGGAAGTGGATTTTAACTTTAATAATCAGCCATACAAATTTATAGACATGGAAACATCGCAAGTGATAAAAATGAATGCTTCGGAGCTCAAAAACGTTTACAAAAAAAGTATGCAGAATTTTCTTACCGAACTAAAAACACATTGCGGACAATATCAAATTGATTTGGTTGAAACCGATATCAATGAAGGCTTTCATCAAATTTTA
The DNA here is from genome assembly GCA_002309615.1 of Bacteroidales bacterium UBA1205. Lineage (GTDB taxonomy): Bacteria > Bacteroidota > Bacteroidia > Bacteroidales > WCHB1-69 > UBA1205. The sequence goes on along the minus strand of DBXT01000080.1, from coordinate 6,790 downwards.
ATCAATTATTTGCTTAAACGAAAAAAGTTATATTAAAAAAAATCAATATTCATGAAGAGATTACTTTTATTTATCACAACTATCAGTCTATTCATCGCCCCGTTACGGGCAGATGAAGGCATGTGGCTGCCTTATCTTTTACAACTAAACGAAAAAGACATGCAAGCTAACGGCATGAAAATATCTGCCGACGATATTTACAGCATCAATCATGGTAGTTTGAAAGATGCGGTAGTGTTATTCGGTAGCGGATGTACCGGAGAAATAGTATCAGACCAAGGTCTCTTACTCACCAATCATCACTGTGGATACGGACGTATTCAAGCCCATAGTTCCTTAGAACATGACTACCTTACCAATGGTTTTTGGGCTATGAATAAAAGTGAAGAACTGCCCAATCCGGGATTCACGGTTACACTATTAGTATCCATGAAAGACGTTACCGACGAAGTGCTTGAAGGAGTATATTCCAATATGAGCGAATCGGAACGGCAAAAAATAATAGAAAAAAATATAGTAAAAATCAAAGAAAATGCAGTAAAAGGAACGCATTATCAAGCTCGTATCACTCCTATTTACAATAACAATCAATACCTTTTATTTATCAATGAAGTCTTTACCGATATTCGTTTGGTAGGAGCTCCCCCATCCAACATCGGCAAATTCGGTGGCGATACCGACAACTGGNNGGCCCCGCCACACCGGCGACTTCTCCGTATTCCGTATCTACACCGGAAAAGACGGCAAACCGGCTCCTTATAGCAAAGACAATATCCCTTATAAACCTAAACGCCACCTGAAAATATCGCTAAAAGATATTAATGAAGGTGATTTTACCTTTGTATTCGGATACCCCGGCAGTACACAACAATTTATTCCCTCTTATGCCGTAGAATTAATAAAAGAACAAACCGACCCCATAGCCATAGACTTACGTACCAAACGATTGGATATCATCAAACGATATATCAACAATGACCGTCTCACCCGTATTCAATATGCCTCTAAGGCGGCAGGTATAGCCAACGGATGGAAAAAATGGATAGGTGAACTACAAGGTTTGGACAGACTCAACACCGTAAAAAACAAACAAAACATTGAGGCTCAGTTTCTCACATGGATACAAAACGACCCGTCAAGACAACAAAAATACGGAAACATACTCAACCATTACAAAGATTTATACGCTCAATTACAACCTGTTGCCAAAGAGAACAGTTATTTTATGGAGGCTTTTTATAGTATAGAAATAGTCGGTTTTATGTGGAAACTCAACAGTCTGCTCTCCCTCAACGAACAAACACCGGAAGCCAATAAAGAAAAAATTCTCAAAACGGCTGCTAACAATATAAAAGCTTTTTTTAAAGACTATAATAGCCAATTGGACAAAGAGATATTTATATTGCTCGCCAATGAATATTTTCAACATTCACAATATGCCGACAAAAAAATAGCGGTTGAAAAATTAGCCGACCGCATTTTCTCCCAATCAATATTTTTACAACAAGAAAAATTGGAACAATTAGTTGCCTCCGGCAATGTGAAGGCTATTCAAAAATTGAACAATGATGTTTTAGTAAAATTTGCTATGCCCTATTTTGACATCTATATTGACTCTATTGCCCCGAAATACCAACAATTGAACCAACAAATCACTTCTCTAAATAGAATATGGACACAAGCCATTATGGAAATGCAACCGAATAAACAATTCTATCCCGATGCCAATCTCACTCTAAGGGTTGCTTACGGAAAAGTAGCCGGTTTTGAACCGCAAGACGGCATTAAATACAAACACTACACCACCATAGAAGGCATTATGCAAAAAGAAAATCCCGATATTTATGATTATGTGGTAGAACCTAAATTGAAAGAATTGTACCTCAATAAAGATTACGGTCGCTATGCCAATTCTAAAGGAGAAATGCCTGTGGCATTTATTGCTACCAATCACACCACGGGAGGTAACTCAGGAAGTCCTGTACTCAATGCTTACGGAGAATTAATCGGGCTGAATTTTGACCGTTGCTGGGAAGGTACCATGAGCGATATACAATACGACCCTCAAGTGTGCAGAAATATCACCTTGGATATAAGATATTGCTTGTTTATCATAGATAAATTTGCCGGTGCACATCACCTGATAGACGAGATGACTATAGTAGATTAAAATATTAAATATAAATAAAATAAAGCAAGTCTTTTAAAGTAACACTTTAAGGCTTGCTTTTTTATTTATCCTTGTTGTTTATCATACCTATTACATCGTCAATGGGGGCAAGAAAGGTGTATCAAAAATTAAACATAGGAGCTTTATCACCCAAAAGCAGAAACAGACCTATCCAGAAAGCAAAACGCAAGGCTCTTCCTAACAGCATAAACAAGGCACTTTTGGTAAAATCCACCCTATAAAATCCTAAGGCTATGGCAAAAACATCGCCGACAAAAGGTGTCCATGTGAGTAATGCCAGCCACACTCCGAACTTATCTATCTTGGATTTTTGTTTTAACAATTTTTCTTCCGACACATGTAAGCATTTCTCTATCCAATTCCATTTGCCCATACGACCTAAAGCATAAGAGGTAAGACCTCCCAACCAATTGCCGGAAGTAGCAAAAACAAACGATAGCAACGGATTACCACCTGCCATCAATATGGCGACAATAAGAAAATCGGAAGAAAACGGTACGACCGTTGCAGACAAAAAACTACCTACAAACAAGCCCCAATAACCCCAAGATTGCAAAAACTCCATATCTATTTTTCTTGTATTAACCTTTCATACAAGCTGTCAAAATGCTGTCTTAACTTGCATTCATCCGATATTACAGCACGCAGTTGTTGCAACTGCCGTTGTGCCTTACCGTAAGATAAATATAAAGTAAGATATCCGCCTTCGGCATATTTTTCTTTTAGATGTGCACAAGTACGAACATACATCTGCTCCCTGTTCATATTGGGATAATGACTTTGTCCGTATTGCATGGCGCGTAATATTACCGTATTCACGTCCAAGTCTCTATCAGCATCGGCTACTATACACCCATAAATACTGCGAGGGGCGTGATCGGACGATGCCCTATGGTCTTCTATAGCCTCTTTCATTGTCCGCAATTGGTCGGAGGTAAACCACTGCCGTAAATGTTCGTCTTCCATGAGTATGCGAGCTGAATGTATATGATGCAGTTCCCTTCCGTAAGGTATGCCCACATCATGATATGCCGCCACAACATAAGCCATATCGATATTCACTCCGTAATGTGATGCTAAAGATACACTTTCATCTATCACAGCTTTTACGTGACTATAATTATGTGCATTATCGAATGTGTGATAACGACTTATAATAGCAGATTCCACATATTGTTGCAAACTTTGCATATATCTCTCTTTCAAATATGCAAAGATAGCATTTATCCGGCAAAGAAAAACGGCTTTAGTGTTCTTTATTCAAAACGAACTCATACCTCATCATTGTTTCTGTTCCAAACAATAATGAAACGATGGTAATTATCCATATTATTTATTCGATGATAAAGTAAATTAATTGCCGGATAGATATAAATCCACCAGACCGTCGGGAGTGTTCACTTCCATAACTTTATCCTCCCTATTGACATTTAGAATATAAGGATCCACTACGGGGATAAGTATTTCTTTTTCTCCTTGTAAAATTTTGATGATAGCCTGTGCGGGATAATCCAGCACTTCCTCTATTGTTCCTAAGCAGCCTAAATTCACATCCATAACTTTGAACCCCACCACTTCGTGGTAATAAAATTTATTTCCCGACAATTTAGGAAGCATGCTGATAGGTTGGTATAATTCCACACCGATATAATCATCGGCATTATCGTTGTTGATATCGGCAAATTTCACTATCAACTGGTTGGAATTCTTTACTTTAATATTTTCCACAAAAAAAGGAATCAGTTCTCCTTCTATTTCAAAGTAAACTGATTCCATGTGGTGATATTTGGCGGGTTCGTCGCTATCAATAAATAGGATTAATTCTCCCACCAACCCGAAACGTTTGGTAATTTTGCCTAAAAAGAAAAAATTGTTAAACATTTTTTCCGAGAAATAGGCTTACCACTTTAAGCTTCTGCAGGAGCTTCTTCTGCTGCGGGAGCTTCTGTTGCGGGAGCTTCTTCTGTTGCAGGAGCAGCTTCAGCTGCTGCGGCTGCTTCTTCTTCAGCTTTCTTTGCTGCTTCTGCTGCAGCTATTGCAGCACGTTTTTCGTTCAAAGCGGTGGCTTTAGCCTCTTTTATCTTGGTTTCTGCCTCCAAACGTTTTTTGTTTTCTTCTCTGATTGCATTGGTCAAAGATAATTTCTCATCATTCAATTTATGAGTTTTTTCTTCTTTCCATGCAGCCAATTTAGCATCTGCTTGTTCTTGTGAAAACGCACCTTTTTGAACACCACCTGCAAGGTGTTTCTTCAAATAGATACCTTCTCTTTTCAAAATCATTCTAGCAGTATCGGTGGGTTGTGCTCCGCACATTACCCAATGATAAGCTCTCTCTTCGTTTAACACGATGGTAGCGGGGTGTGTAAGCGGATTGTAAGTACCCAATTTTTCAATAAAACGACCATCTCGAGGTGCTCGACCATCCGCAACAACTACATGATAAAAAGGTTGACCTTTTTTTCCACGTCTTTGTAATCTAATTTTTACTGGCATAACTTTATGTTTTATTATTGTTAGAATTAAAGGTGCAAATGTCGCATTTTTTTTCATACAAACCGTCATTTTTCCCATTTTTTTTCATCTTTTTTTATTTTTTCTATTGTTCTTATAATCATTTTCTTACAAACTACAACCAATCTACAATAAGCGTTTTGCGGTTTTATCGCGGCTTTTTCCCCCCATAAACAGACATTCGAATATTCCTTGTTTTGCATCAAAATATAAGATTTTACATTTTTTTACTTTTAATTTATGCGATAATATCCTGTTTTGTATTTAAAATTAAAATGCTATCTTTGTATTTTAACATATAGTTTAAATATGAAACATAACATCGCGTACATAAGCATCATTATTCTTTTCATAGCGAACGCTCATATCGCTAACGCCCAGCGATTTAAAGGAGAAATTATTGCCGGAGGCAATCTCAGCCAAGTAGACGGAGATATGGTGATAGGATACAAAAAAGCAGGCGTAAAAGCCGGTTTAGGTGCCATGCTTCCCTTTAGTTGGAGCAAATACAACGAGAATAAAAACTGGGCTGTCAGCATGGAAATACTATACAATCAAAAAGGTGCTCGGGAAAAGCAATATGACTATAATGTTGACACCGCTGATCCGCATTATGGGATAAAATTCAGATATCATCTTACATTACACTATATTACCATTCCTGTAATGCTACATTATTACGACCGTAATATATGGTCAATAGGTATAGGATTCCAATATGGCCGACTCATTAACTATAAAGAAATAGAATATGATTGGCAACGCACCACCTATACCAACCACCCTGATTCTGCACAAAAATTAAATTCCAACGATATCTGTGCTATTGTGGATGTGCGATGCCGTATATGGCAACAATTGAAAATAGGGTTTCGTTTTGAATATTCTATCAACTCCATGCGTACCCGCCATTTTAGAGAAACCACTTATTACCACGAACAAACACGTCAACAGCGTAACAATACCTTATCACTCTACCTTGTGTATATGATTAACGAGAAAAAAACAGATAAAATCAAATCCCTCAAAGCCACTGATAGAACCTATTACTACTAAACAAATATGAAAATCCTTGTCATCCGGCTCAGTAGCATAGGCGATATAGTGCTTACCACACCTGTTTTGCGTTGCATAAAAAAAACTCAACCCGATAGTTGCATCCATTACATGTGCAAACCGGCATTTGCTTCTATTTTGCAGACCAATCCTTATATTGACCACTTGCATGAATATGGTGAAGAAACGGAAAAATTGCAAAATGAACATTTTGATTATATCATAGACTTGCAAAACAATCATCGCTCACGACAGATTTGCCGACACCTACACCGCCCTGTGCAACATTTGAATAAACTCAACCTGAAAAAATGGTTGTTTGTACATTTTAAAATAAACCATTTGCCAAACATACATATTGTTGACCGATATATGGAATGCACCGGCATTTTGCCTTTTAAGGTTGACAACGACCAACAAGGCATTGATTTTTTCCTCACCGATACAGACAGAGCAAGCACGGAAACACTTCCATGTAATAAATTTATGGCAGTAGCTGTTGGCAGTCAACATTTTACAAAAGAAATTCCCGCTGATAAAATTATCGCTATAGGTCGGCAAATTGCTTTGCCATTGGTACTTTTGGGTGGCAAAGATGATATAGAAAAAGCTCAGCAAATACAACAAGCCTTGCAACAAAATGTAATTAACTTGTGTGGCAAACTATCCATCCGCGAATCTGCGGCAGTGATAGAAAAAGCTACTGTTATGCTTACCGGTGACACCGGTTTGATGCATATTGCATCAGCATTTTCAACACCAATTATTAGTCTTTGGGGCAATACCACACCACAATTCGGCATGTATCCCTATACGAAAAATCCACAGCAGTCTCACCTATTTCAAGTGGAAGATTTGCCATGCAGACCATGTTCCAAGTTAGGATTTGACAAATGTCCTAAAAAGCATTTTAACTGCATGAATTTAATTGACAATCAAAAAATTATCAAGCTTATCAATGAATTATCAAACTAATATAGAAGATTTCAATTATTCGCTGCCTGCTGAAAGAATAGCTTTGTATCCTTGT
>DBXT01000005.1 GCA_002309615.1 Bacteroidales bacterium UBA1205 | reverse complement strand
AACCTTCGACTTCGAGGATGACCCGCGGATGGCTCAATTTCCCGCTACCATCAAGTTGGAGCCGGGCACCTATTGCCTTTCCACCGGCAACCGCTACCCCGACGGGGCTGTGCGTTCCCGTATGGAATTCTTTGAAGTAAAAGACGGAGAGAAATTGAGCAAGGAAATAGTTATTCTACCGCTATTGACACGCACCGATGAAGTGAGTGCCGTCAACCCTTATATTGAACTCTTTTACGGTGTTGAACTGCAAAACTACGCCGGCAATAAAGGCATGCTCTATATCAATCTCGGCAATTATGGAGAGCCGTCAAAGCACCTTGTTGTGGAATTGAAAGGCTTGCAAAAAGAAATGCAGCAATGGGGCGGCAAAACCCTCATGGTGGGTCCCGCTGACATAGACATGCCTTCGTGGAATTTGGTGCATACCGACTATGCCTATAAAAAAAATCAATTGGAGCACTGCATTGTTGAGGCAGTCCAAATAGACAATATGGAGTATCCTTTAGTGGCTTTTATCGACAAGGAAGGACATATTCTCTACCATAGCACCGGCTATAAGATAGGCGTTATAGAGCAGGTGCTCAAAGTCGCCGAGCGTTGAATAGATACCTATGGAAAAGCCGGTGAGGTGGGGGATAAAATATAGAGAATATCCTTATTTTTTTGTATATTTGCATTTTAATTATCGGATGGCAAAATGGAACATAATAGAGGTAACTTGTTAAGAAAAGATGTTATGAAACATGACAAAAGCATTTATTGTCCTCCTTTTAAGATAAATGCTGAAGCAATCAATCTTGTAGCTGAAATTTCAGCACAGGTGGAGCGGTTTGCTATTCGAATGGAGCAAGAAGATGGTCTTGTTTTGAGAAAAGTAAATAGAATCAAAACCATACATTCTTCTTTGGCTATTGAGGGTAATACACTTTCGGAAGACGAAGTTCGCGATGTTATCAACGGAAAAACAGTTGTGGCACCATTGCGAGAAATTCAGGAAGTGAAAAACGCCATCAGGACATACGAACTATACCCTGAGCTGGACGCTTTCAAAGAATCGGATTTGTTAAGGGCTCACCGTGTTATGATGCATGCATTGGTGAATGATGCAGGACATTATCGCACCAGAGGTGTAGGTGTATTCGGTAATCAAGGACTTGTTCATCTGGCACCACCGGCAGAGCGTGTTCCCTTGTTGATGGCTGATTTATTTGACTGGCTTAAACATTCCAACGACCATCTGCTTATCCGCAGTTGCGTATTCCATTATGAATTCGAGTTTATCCATCCTTTTATCGACGGAAATGGTCGTATGGGTCGTCTGTGGCAGTCACTTATATTGGGAAAACTCAGTCCTGTGTTTGAACATCTTCCTATTGAGAATATGGTGTATGCTAATCAACAAGAATATTACAATGCCATCGCTTCAAGCAGCAAAAAGGGAGAATCGGGACACTTCATCGTCTTTATGCTGAAGGAGATACTTAAAACCTTAAAAGCTCACCAAGGGGATCCATTGGAAATTGTAGTTCCTAATAAAATTCCTAATAAAGTTCCTAATAAAATAAAAAATGAACATCCGGAATTTTCGAATAGGGCATGGGAAGTTCTCAACTATATCATCAATAATCCGCAAATAACATCGTTGGAATTGTCTAAAATTCTTTCTATTAGCGACCGTATGATACGTAAATATATAGCGCAGTTACGCAATGCCGGTATCGTTCGTCGTGTCGGAAGTAATAAGACAGGTTATTGGGAACTCGTAAATAACAAAAAATAACCGTCATACAGTTTAACTAATAGTATAACTGCACGGGTTTGGAACGACCAAGAAGGAAAATGAAACCGTGATAAATTGTCACGGTTTGAAATTGCGTGCTACAAAATCGGCAACTGACAGCTACCGAAAAATTTTTTATAGAAAAAGGAACGAAAAAATCAACCTAAAAACAACAAAGATATCCATATTTTTTTGTATATTTGCATTTTAATTACCGGATAGCAAAATGGAACGAAATAAGGTATTGAGAAGTCGTCAATAAGGATAAATTATATATTTGACAAATTAAAGAATAAGATAATGAATGAAAAAAGAAAACAACTAATTATTTCTTTACTTCAAAGTTATAAGAAAAGTTTCCTACATACGCCTATATCAGCAGATGGAGCTAATGAATTATATAAATGGCAGTTGATTACCGACTGCAAAGGACAAACGGAAAAAGAAATTATACAAAATATAAAAACTAAAAATATTATAGATGTTGTCCGCGATAATATAGTCTTATCATATTTACTAAATGAAAAATCTCAGCAGTTATTTGACACTTTTGCTAAATTAAAAGACGAACAAATACCATTAGTTAATAGGCTTTTGAATTTTAAAATGGAGATGGCAGATTTATGCGATAAAAAATATAATTCAAAAGCTAATGACGAACGCACAGCTGCAGCTTTTTTAGCGTGTTGGAATCCACAAAAATACACATTCTATAAGAATGAATTGTATAAGAACTACTGCGATTATATTGGCGAGCAACCCCGTGCGACAGGTGAGAAATACCCACATTATTTACAACTGATTGCAGAATTAACTGAGATAATTAGACAAGACCAAGAACTGACAAATAAGTTCCAGAATGAAACAAAAGGATTGATACAAAGCGATTTATTAACTGCTCAAAATATACTTTGGCAAATGAAAGATTTAATGAATATAGATGAAAATATTGTAAATGATAACTTTTCATTTAAGGAGTTTTTTAATGCTATAAAACCTCTATTAGATAGCAATGAGAGTTTTTCCGTAAACAATAATAGAGGGAAAAATTTTGTTTGGATAAATGCACATCATAACTTTATGGCTTCAGACGAATGTCATTATGAATTTTGTGCGGATAATACCAAAAAGGCTGGGCATGATGGAAAACATGTTTTTGTAGAAGTCCATTTTGAAAACAACAACCATTCAAAATTTGAAGAAGCAATAGAAAACATTAAAACTATACAACGATTTCCTTGGGATAGGGGTTATGGCTTTAGAATTAACAATGAAGGGTACGCAATGATAGGTGACGCGGAAGAAGTTGCCAAAAAAGCAATAACTGAACTTTATGAATTAGATAACTTAATAGGCAAGACAATCAAACAAATTATCAATAATATGAGTGCAAATTCCGAAATCGAAAAGTACACGCAATTGCTTAAACTTAAACAAAACATAATCCTTCAAGGCGCCCCAGGCACAGGAAAAACCTACAATACCGCGGCTTTGGCATTGAGTATATGCGGAGAGGTCATACCTAAAACCCACGATGATGTCATGAAACGCTATGAAGAACTTCAAAAAGAAGGTCGTATCGGTTTCTGCACATTCCATCAATCAATGGATTATGAGGATTTTGTGGAAGGAATAAAACCCATCAAACCCGATGAAGGCGAGATGTATTATAAGGTTGAGGATGGCATGTTCAAAATAATGAGCAAGGTCGCTACAAATCCACAACAAGTAAAACAGGCAAAAACAATCAACTCTGCGTTTGACGATTTAATTCAAGACATTATTGATGGCAACGTAAAGAATTTGCCAATGAAAAACGGTAGCACTTCTTCAGATTTATCGGTTTCGTCGCAGTTGACTATAAAATGGAAAACAGGTAATGGTAATATTGATGTGAATTGTGTTTCAAAAGACAGAATATTAAAACTATGTGAAGTTTATGATTCTACAGAAAAAATAAAAGCAATAGCAAACATTAATGAATCTATTCGAAATATAATTGGTGGTTGTAACTCGTCATACTATTGGGCGGTTGCAAATTATATTTTAAAGAAAATTGGCAAAGAAAAAATTGGCATTGAAAAAACACAAAACTATGTCCTTATAATTGACGAAATCAACCGTGGTAATGTTTCAAAGATTTTTGGCGAATTGATCACTTTGTTGGAAACTGATAAACGTCTTGGTGGCGATCACCCAATCAAAGTAACGCTACCTTATTCCAAAGAATTATTTGGTGTTCCTTCCAACCTCTATATCATCGGCACAATGAACACCACTGACCGTAGTGTGGGTAATATTGATTATGCTGTACGCCGTAGGTTTGCGTTTGTTACACTGAAAGCAGATAGGCAGATACTTGTCAGCAAATATGGAGAGGATTCAAAACAAGTGCAATTGTTTGATTCCGTTTTCACTTTCCTAAACGATGACAAAAAGCATCCTGATATGGACATTGATGACCTGATGGTTGGTCATAGTTATTTCATGGCCGACACTGACAACGTATTAAGGCTGAAATTGGAGTATGAGATTATTCCGTTGATCCGGGAATATAGTAAAGATGGAATCATCAATGTGAAAAAAGATGCATTAGAAAATGCTTTTAATGATTGGAAAACAGTCATTTAATAATCAATATGCAAACGCCAATTAAATTAATAGAACATCAACAAATTGATAGTAAATATGTTGAAGAGATTAAGAAATACAATCTTGCTTTTCAACAGACAGACTATTTGAAAGAGCCCAAATACCTTGGCATTTATGAATATGGTGCAAACCATTATGCAAGTTATTATATTGGTGCTTCATGGCTCGTCAAAAACGAATTGGCTGTTATCGTTACTCCAAAATTGAAAAACACAGATTTTGTGACTATGTTTTTGGCGGCTTTAGAGGTTGATGCCAAAAATGAATCGGATTATTTTGCTCAATGCTATGGCATCCAATTTGACGAACCAATCATTGAAACTGATGAGCAACTCAACCAACTGACACCTCTTTTGGTTTTACATTTCATTTCTTTGCTTGAACGCCTTGTCAAGAGAGGATTGAAAAAAGATTACATCATTCGCGATGAAAACCTGAAAACAAAAGTAAAAGGGCGGCTATTGTTCTCCAGACACCTTCAAAAAAATGTTTTCCAACAACGTTCAGACCGAGTGTATTGCCAATTTCAAGAATACACCGACGATATTCCTGAAAACCGACTCTTGAAAAAGGCTTTGCTTTTTGCGGATAAAATTATCAATAATTATGAGAGTTTGAAATCGCAATCATCTTATTTTGAAATACAATCCAGATTGTCCAAATTGAAAAATACGTTAGGCGGTATTTCTGACGAAATCGAAGTTTATCAAGTGCAAAAATTGTCAGCCAATAAACTATTTAAGGAATACAAAGAAGCCATACGAGTTGCCAAAATGCTCTTGCGTAGATACGACTATTCTATTAGCGAGGCGAGCCAAGAACAACATACTACTCCGCCATTTTGGATTGACATGTCGCGGTTGTACGAAATGTGGGTGTTCTGTAATCTACAAAAGAAAGGCATCAACGAAGTTTTATTTCAAGAAAAAGGTTTCTATGGTCGCCAGATTGCCGATTTTGTCATTAGAGAAGAAAATTTGATTCTTGATGCAAAATACAAACCTGATTATCAAAATAATAGTTTTGTTGATATAAATGATATTCGCGAAATAAGTGGCAATGCTCGCGATGAGAGTTTGTTACCCGACATTTCAGAAGATTATTCGCCACGGTGTATTATCCTATATCCTGGCGATAAATGTGAATTACTGTCAGAATCAGAAAAACTATTTTCTGAACAAGGAACAAAAATACCTCATTATCGCAATTTCTATAAAATTAGTATTAAACTTCCATTAAGGGAGTTGTTTTTATAAAGAATATTATAACACTATATGAACGTAGAAACATTTAGAGAATTTTGTTTAAGTCTGCCGTATGCCACTGAGGACATGCCTTTTGACGACACGGTATTGGTATTTCGGCTCAAGGGGAAAATCTTCGCCTGCCTTGCATTGGACAAACCCGATATGGCTGTTATGAAGTGCGACCCTGTAAAAGCGGAGGAATTGCGGGAACATTACAATGCCGTAGAAGGAGCCTTTCATTGGAACAAAAAATATTGGAACCAAATCTTTTTCAACAGAGATGTGAACGATAAGTTGATGAAAGAGTTGGTATGGCATGCATGGCACGAGGTGAACAAAAAACTGCCGAAAAAAGACAGGGTGGTGTTGGAATAGAAAGTAAAATAGTAAATATGAAGAATATGATACCATTATTCACGTTGTTACTGATAGGTCTATCCGTATGGTATATGGCACAACGCACGGCCTATATTTTTAGCACATCACCGCGATGGTGGTACGTGGCCTACACCTTGGCATTTGTAATGAGTGTTTTCGGGCTGGTGGCGGAAGCCAAAGCATGGTCAGACAATTTTGTTATGCACTTAGTGGTAATAGCGGGCAGTGTGCTAATAGGTATTTTATTGTATTTATTGGTGATAATGCTTGTTGCCGATGTATTGAACAGGATAATAAAAATGCCTCACGGAATATACGGCATTCTGGTGGGCGCAAGCACCGCTGCATTGTGCATTTACGCTATAATACAAGCTTTTACTCCTCAAGTAAAAGAAGTAAAAATAGCATTATCCTCCACCCCGCCTGTTAGAATAGTACAACTCACTGATGTACATTTAGGACATTTTCGAGGGAAGAAACATGTGGAGAAACTGGTACATATAGTCAATCGGCAGCATCCGGACATAGTGGTGTTCACGGGCGATTGTTTTGAAAGTTGGTACAATTTTACAACTTCCACCTTAGAACCTTTTCGGAAACTGGAAGCTCCCGTATATTTTGTCAGCGGCAACCATGATGCGTATGTAAACGCGGAAGAGGTAAAAGACAAATTACGAGCAACGGGGGTGCAGGTGTTGGAAAATGAAGTGGTGGAAACCCAAGGAATAAGCTTGGTAGGATTGGATTACATGCTTGCCGACCCCGTTTCCGATGACGGCATGCATGCCTCTACTAACAAAGCAACTGTCAGAGAAGTGATTCCCCTTTTGATTCACGACAGTTTACCCCATCCGATAATAGTGTTACATCACACGCCATTAGGCGTGCAATATATTGCCGAAGCGGGAGCAGACCTGTTTTTGGCAGGACACACACACGGTGGTCAATTATGGCCGATGACATGGATAAACAATAGGGCGTTTGAATTTAACAAGGGACTGAAAAAATTTGATAAAATGCAGGTATATGTAAGCTGCGGCAGTGGCACCTTCGGTCCGCCCATGCGATTGGGCACCCATAGCGAAATTACAGTGATTGACTTGGTAGAAAAATAAAAAAAAGGAACCTTCAAATTCGGGCGAATTCAGAAGGTTCCCAACTACAAACTATCTTATGAAAAATTAAAAACAAATAAATCTACATTTTTCATCGTTATCTCAACGACTCGCTTTTATAAATGCAAATGCCGTGCCAAACTAAACAAAATCCAAAAAAAATTGAAAAAGGAATGAAAAAAATATTAGAAATTTTTCTATTTTATTTATTTTCAAGTATATACATTGAAACAAATTAAATGTTCGGTTAAGCGATTTTTCTTTAGATACAATCATTATTTTATTTTTGCTATCTTTGCACCATGAACAACAAGGATAAAAAAGCATATTTGAAACGGGTGGGCATAATATGTCTTGCCGTTTTGCTATCGGGAGCAATTGCATATCTTTTGTTTTTTTCTTCCGATCTGCCTTTATTGGATATTCAAGCCGGAGACGTTAAATGGGATAAGAAATCTTCCTGCATTATAAGATACAACCGGCAAAACCTTCCGGCACGCATCAAATACAGGGGAGGTATGTCCAGTAAATACGACAAACACTCTTTTTCAGTGGAGTTAGATGAAAAAATATCATTGGCGGACCTGCCTAAAGATGATGATTACATATTGAATGCCAGCTACATAGACAAAACCATGATGAGGCATAAAATATGTTATGAACTCTTCAGGGAAATGAACCCTCAAAAGAACATAGCTGCGCAATGTGCCTATGTAAACGTGAATGTAAACGGGGAATATGAAGGCTTGTATGTGCTCATGGAAAAAATTACAGCCAAAAAAGCCGGGCTGAACAAAAACGACACTATGGCTATGTTGTTTAAAGACCCTCCTGTTTTTTGGGGAGAAAACAGAATTGCTCCTCAAGAGCCTGACAATTATTTCCAGCAAAAATATCCTAAAATAAAGCGTTGCGACAAAACCTATTACATTGAAGATTTCATGCGTTTTCTGTTCCAATCCGACGATGCCGGTTTTGCCGACAGCATATCCCGATGGATAGACGTGGAGAATGTAATGGACTGGCACCTGTTATTGCTATTTACCAATAACGAGGACGGTTTGATGAAAAATTTTTACCTCTACAAAACCTCCTCCTCCACCCCTTTTCGCATAGCTATATGGGATTACGACCATTCTTTCGGGCGGGATTGTGATAATGAATTGAACCTGTTACGCAGCACAGTGGATGTTAACAAATGCATACTGCTGAAAAGATTAAGTGAAATTCCTGAATTGCATTATAATGCACAACTTAAACACAGATGGCAATATTTGCGGAAAGAAGGCATATTTTCTCAACAACATTTTGAGCAATTAATCAAGCAAAATCATCGGTTGATACGAAATGATGTGAGAAAAAATTTCAAGAGATGGCCGGTAGACGCTACCCATTATTTCGATGCCTCCGGCTATAAGCAGGAGTTGGATATAATGCGACAATATATGCAAATGCGATTACCGCAATTGGATGCTTATTTTGACAGCATTGCCGATTAAATGACTTTATTTTTGAGCCTGTTCTTTTGCTATTTGCTGTAACGACAATTTATAGAGCCATATGGTAAAACATCCGCACAAAACACCATACACGGCTCCGCAGAATATATCGGCAGGATAATGCAATCCCAAATACATGCGGGTATAGCAAAACACCATAGCCCACAAGGGAAACACCCACAGCCATTTTTTAGAAACAGGCTTAAAAAAATACATTAGCAATACCGCTATACCAAAACTATTGGCCGCATGTGAAGATACAAATCCGTACATTCCCCCGCGATAAATACTTCCGTCTTTGTTTTGATGTAAATGCAGGTCTTCTTTTATTTCTAAATTTTGACTGGGACGGTAACGCTGTACCTTATTTTTTATCCATACCGACCCTTGGTCGGTCAAAACTATACACAAGGCGCAAAAAGCCAACACCAAAGTCAGCTGTTTTCCGTAGTGTTTCCACAACAGCCATATTACCAAAGCAAAAAACGGTATCCATATCCACACTCCGGTAAGCACATACATCACCGTGTCCCAAAAAGGGGAGTTCCATCCGTTGATGGTTTGCAATAATTGTCGGTCTAAAAGTTCAAGGTCCATAAAAATCAAAAATCGGGATATAATAAATAGCGTTTGCGTTTTTGTTTAAACGCATTTAAATCTTTATTCCAGCTAAGGCGTATTTCTTCAGCTGATTTGCCGTCTTTTATCTGCTGCATCAGCTGCGAATTGCCTGCAAGCTTGTTAAAAAACGAATTGAAAAAAGTTTTTTTATCCTGGCAATTGTTATAAGCGTCAATGATGAGAGCGATATCAATGAAATTGTTATATTTCAAGCTGTCACGACTATATTGTTTAAGACTGACCCCTCTGCATTTTTCATTGCAATACGGAGGGTTGCTCACCACATGTTCTATGGATGTAGGGGTAAAATAAAAATCCCCTTTTTTAAAATTCGGCTGACCATACATGGTAAAAGGGGCATCGGTGCCGCGACCCAGACTCATGGTAGTGCCTTCCAGCAAGCAAAGGGTGGGATAGAGATAAACAGCTTCCATACTTGACAAGTTGGGAGAAGGGGCTATGGGTAGCTGATAACGCAGAGTATGGTCGTAATTTTCCATTTTCACCCACAGCAATTTGCATTTCATCTTGTTAGGCAGCCATCCTTCCCCGTTGACCATGCGGGCATACTCCGCTATGGTCATTCCATGATTGATAGGGACGGCATGCATGCCTACAAAAGACTGATATTCCGGTTTCAACACACATCCGTCCACCCAATAGCCGTTGGGATTGGGTCGGTCCATTACCATTACTATCACATTATTTTCGGCGGCAGCCTCCATAATGTAGGTTAAAGTGGAGATATAAGTATAAAATCTTGCTCCCACATCTTGTATATCAAAGACTATAATATCCAAATCGGAAATTTGGGCGGCGGTAGGTTTTTTATTGGTTCCGTAAAGCGATATAACAGGAAGCCCTGTAGCTTCATCCACGCTGTTGTCTATATGCTCTCCCGCTTCGGATTTTCCCCTGAAACCATGTTCGGGACAAAATATTTTGCTCACCTTTATGTTGACAGCCAACAGTGTATCCAATAAATGAGTGTGATTCACCACAGAGGTGTGGTTGACACACAATCCTACTTTTTTTCCTTCCAAAATAGGCAAATAGCACTCCATCCGCTCTGCTCCCATGCGTAATATATTCTTTTCCGGCTGAGCAGTACATCCGATGGACAAGCACAATAAAAATAATAGAATACTCTTTTTCATATATCAAAACTAAAAGGCAGCTTTTTAGCTGCCTTTTATAATTAATGTTAGCGTATAGATTTTAAGAAATCAATAGTTAAATCCCATACCTGCTGTACTGATGCTATCAACAGTTTTTCATCGGGGGAGTGCACTCCTCTTAATGTAGGGCCGTAAGATATCATATCCATATCGGGATATTTTTCTCCTATAAGTCCGCATTCCAAACCGGCATGGATAGCCAACACGAGCGGTTCCTTGTTGAACAACCTTTTATAAGAGGCATGCAGAGCGTGCAATACTTTGGAATCGGTATTGGGTGCCCAACCCGGGTAGCCGTCGCTGTGTTCTATATCGGCATTGATCAGTCCGAACAATGCGGCAATCATGTTTTTTGCATCATCTTTCTTGCTTTCTACCGATGAACGCTGGCTGGTGGTGATGGTAATTTGTTTGTCGTCCATTTTGATGGAAGCCAAATTGGTGGATGTTTCCACAAAATTTTCCACATTTTGCGACATTGCCAACACTCCGTGAGGGCAAGCGTAGATGGCGTCCACCAAATCAGATTGGGTGAAATCGTCTATAACGGTTTTGGGCATATCGGTAGGAGCCATGCTCACCTCCACATTGGCATCGCTTGTGAAGAGTTCGTTTTTCACGGTTTTGTTAAATTCTTTTACATATTCTTCCATTGCCTTGGCTTCGTATTTGGGCACCATGATCACGGCATAGCCTTCGCGGGCTATAGCGTTACGGAGGTTACCGGAATCAATATGAGCAATAGCAATATCATGATGATAGGTGCCGTGATAAAGCACACGGTTTAATATCTTATTGGCATTGCCGAGGTTTTTGTTGATATCATCGCCGCTATGTCCGCCTTTAAGCCCTTTTACGGTAACTTTATAGGGCAACATATCGGGGTTGGGTTTTTCCGCTTTGTAATCCAAGGTGGCAACGGTATCCACTCCGCCGGCACAGCCTATGAAAAACTGACCTTCATCTTCCGAATCCAAATTCAGCAACATTTTACCTTTTAAAAAACCGGGTTCAAGGGCGAAGGCTCCGGTAAGACCCGTTTCTTCATCCACGGTGAAAAGGCATTCTATGGGACCGTGCTCTATTTCCTTGTCTTCCAATATAGCCAAAGCTATTGCCATGCCTATACCGTCATCGGCACCCAAAGTGGTGCCCTTGGCTTTTACCCATTCTCCGTCAATATATGGTTGAATAGCGTCTTTTTCAAAATTGAACACCGTGTCGGCATTTTTTTCACACACCATATCCATATGACTTTGGAATATAACGGGGGTGACTTTTTCTTTGCCTTTGGTGGCAGGTTTGCGAATTAAGACATTGCCTGCACGGTCTTGTATGGTTTCCAGACCCATTTTTTTGCCGGTTGCTACTAAATAAGCACCCATTTTTTGTTCTTTTTTGGAAGGATGCGGTATTTGACAAATTTCATGGAAAAATTTCCAAACATTTGTCGGTTTGAGTGTTAATATATCTTGTGCCATTGTTTAGTAAAATTAAAATAATACAAAAACAAAGATAGCATTTTTATTCCGAATAAAATCATTACAAGCCGATAAAAAAGTGAAAAGGTAAATGGTGTTATTAACATTCGTCTGTGATATTCTTTTAAAAAAAACTGATTAAGTAAAGTTTTTTTTGACTATTTTTGCATACATTCGATTAAAAATTTGAAGGTGATTTCAACATGAAAGTAAAAATATACATACTGGTGTTTTTTTTAGCATGGCAATGCACGGCTGTGTTCGGACAAAGCAAGGCTGCCCTTACCAATGAAAAAAAGAAGTTGGAACAAGAAATTGCTGCGCAAAAAAAGCTTTTAGCGGCTACGCAAAAAAACAAAAATCTTTCATTGAGAGAAATTCAACTTATTAACAATCAAATTAAAAATCAAGAAAAGCTCATTTCCACCATCAACACCGAAATAGAAGGTTTGAACGAACAGATATCGAACAAGGAGCAGGAATTGGGGCAATTAAAAAACAAATTGGAATTGCTGAAAGAAGGTTATAAAAATGCGGTATATGCCGCCTATAAATATCGCAATGTAACCAACAAAATGGGTTTTATTCTTTCTGCAGAAAGCATAGCGCAAGCCATCACCAGAGCCAATTATTTGGCAGAATACACTCGTGCCATGAAAAACCAATTGGATATTATTATCCGAACGCAAGACCAAATTCAACAACAAACCGATGAATTGATACAGCACAAAAACGAGAAATCGCAATTGGCACAAAACAAGATAACGGAAAAAGAAAATCTTTCGCGACAAGAGCGGGAGAAAGAACGTATAGTGGCTAATTTGAAAAAACAAGAAAGCAATATCAACCAACAGATAAAACAAAAAGTAGCCCGTCAGAAAGTGGTGGAAGCTGCTATCAAAAAAATAATAGACGCCGAAATAGCCAAAGCCAACGCGGCCAAACAAGCGGCGACCGGTACAAGCAGCAAAACACCTGCTGCCAACAAGTCGACCGAAACGGTATTAAGAATGACCCCGCAAGAGACCGCCTTAGCAAAAGATTTTGAAAGCAACAGAGGAAAACTGCCGTGGCCGGTGGAAAAAGGAAACATCATCAGTCGCTACGGAAACGATTCTCATCCCGAAGTGTCTTCGGTAACCATTACCAACAACGGTATTAACATTCTTACCGAAAAAGGGGCGGCAGTAAGAGCCGTGTTCAACGGAGTGGTAACGGCAGTGGCCGACATTAGCGGAACCAAAGCCGTAATTCTTAAACACGGAAATTATTTTACCGTATACACCAATTTGGCAAGTGTGAATGTTAAACAAGGGCAAAGCGTATCCACTAAACAAATTATAGGCAGATTGTACCAAGAAACAAACGACCCCCACTCTGAATTGCATTTTGAAATATGGAAAGAAAAAGTGCACCAAAACCCGAGTTTATGGATATTAAAATAATTTGATACAAAACATTTAAGATAAATTGGCATAGTATTTGCATTAATGCAGATATGCAATATATAAAAGAGACATTGATAGAACGAAAAGGAATATACAAAGTATTTTTGCTGTTTATGTGGTGTGTGTTTATATCAGCCGCTCCCATAAACAACGGGAGTGTTGTTTCCACTATCAATCACTATATTTCTAAAGGAGATGCCAATGCAATGGCCCCTTATTTCAGCAACACTACGGAAATGAGTATATTAGGAGAAGTAGGGTTTTATAGTAAAAACCAAGCCGTTTCGGTGTTAACCGATTTCTTTAAGGCACACACCCCTAAATCTTATACCATTCGTGAAAGCGGTTCTAATACAGAGAACACACAATACTCCATAGGAGTGTATGAATCGGGACAAGTATCTTATAAAATATATTATGTAGTCAAAAAAGAAGGTGCTACATATAAAATCAATAAATTCATAATAGAACAATCATGACAATTGAAGAATTTGTTCTTCAAGCAATACGCGAAGACGTAGGAGACGGAGACCATAGTTCACTTTTATCGGTTCCGAGCGAAGCTTGTGGCAAGGCTCAGCTATTGGTAAAAGAAAACGGTGTAATAGCCGGTGTGAACGTGGCTTTGAAAGTGTTTGAAACAGTGGATAAGAATTTGAATATCCATGTTTTCAAGCAAGACGGAACCCGGGTATACAAAGGGGACATAGTATTGGAAGCGGAGGGTTGTATCCGTTCCATATTGATGTCGGAGCGTTTGGTGCTCAACATTATGCAACGCATGAGCGGAATAGCCACCAAAACCGCTTATTATTGTTCTTTGGTAAAAGGCACCAATGTAAAACTATTGGACACCCGTAAAACCACCCCCAATATGCGTATGCTGGAAAAAATGGCGGTAAAGATAGGCGGTGGAGAAAATCATCGTTTTGGTTTATACGATATGATTATGTTGAAAGACAATCATGTGGACTATGCCGGCGGCATCACTCAAGCCATACGCAAAGCACAACAATATTTAAGTGACAATCATTTGAACATTAAAGTGGAAATAGAAACCCGCAATTTGCAAGAAGTGCAAGAAGTGTTGCAAACAGGGGGGGTAGATAGAATTATGTTTGATAATTTCACTCCCGACAATGTCCGCAAAGGGGTGGAAATGGTTGCACACACTTGTGAAACAGAAGCTTCCGGCAATATCACGGAATCCACTATATTATCGTATGCTCAAACCGGTGTGGATTTTATATCGGTAGGGGCACTCACCCATTCGGTGAAAAGTCTGGATTTAAGTTTAAAAGCAAAAATATAACTACATTCTGATATGACTACCATAAAACGATTAGGCGTTCTTACTTCCGGAGGTGACGCTCCCGGAATGAATGCAGCCATCAGAGCGGTAACGCGTACCGCTGTCAATAACAATATAGAAGTATTGGGAATAATCGGCGGCTACCAAGGATTGATAGACGATAATATTATTCCTTTGGATTCGTATAGTGTGCGTGGTATTATCCAAAGAGGCGGCACCATGTTGCTTTCGGCACGCTGTGCCCTGTTTAAAACAGAAGAAGGGCTGGCTAAAGCCATGCAAACCATAAAAAAAAGGCAAATGGACGCCTTGGTGGTAATAGGCGGAGACGGTACTTTCAGGGGTGCCAACGATTTGATACAACATTATCATTTCCCCGTAATAGGCATACCCGGTACCATAGATAACGATATTTACGGTACAGAATATACCATAGGTTACGATACTTGTTTGAACACGGTGGTAGAAGCTGTGGACAAAATCAGGGATACGGGCAGCTCGCACAACAGAATATTTTTTGTAGAAGTAATGGGTCATGAATCCGGATTTGTGGCCATGAACAGCGGTATGGCTTGCGGTGCTGAAATTATTATGGTTCCCGAACAAAAAAACCAGATGGCAAAAGTACGCAGTTTTTTGGCAGAAAGAGCCCGGTTGAACAAATCGAGCATGATAATGGTGGCCGAAGGTGTAGAAGGCGGCGCCATTGCTATAGCCGAGACTGTGAAAAAAGAATTCCCGCAATTTGATGTTAGGGCATCGGTATTGGGATACATACAAAGGGGAGGAAGCCCGAGTTCTAAAGACAGAATAGCCGCCAGTGAATTAGGAGTGGCAGCGGTAAATGCCCTTATAGAAGGCAAAATCGGCATGATGGTGGGCTATGAACGCAACTGCATACATTTAGAACCTTTGGAAAAAGCCGTGAAAATGCACAAACACATCAATGCGGATATTATAAAAGTAGCCGAAAGTATAGGTACTTTTACTCCTTTGGACTAAATTGCGATTGCTTATTGATGAAATAAAGCATTAACGGTGCTTACTATGCTGTCTACATCTATGTGGCATAGTGCATGCAATTGGTCTATAGTACCTTGTTCTATAAATTCATCGGGAATGCCCATTATATTCAAGCGGTTGGTATAATTTTTTTGGCTCATATATTCTGCCACTGCACTACCAAACCCTCCTGTTTTACAGCCGTTTTCTATGGTAACTATGGCGGAATAACGCGAACAGATTTCGTCTATCAAGTTCTCATCCAATGGTTTAACAAACAGCATGTTATATATTCCTATTTCAATACCTTGAGTTGAAAGGATATCCCCTGCCTTGATAATATCGTTGGTGATATGACCTATTCCGAGTACAGCTATTTTTTCTCCTTGTTTAATACATTTGCCTTTGCCTACGGGCAAAAGTGCAAAGGGAGCGTTTTTCCATTGGCTTCCGGCACCCTTTCCTCTTGGATATCGTATGGCAAAAGGTGCGTGAGTGTGCACGGCGGTGTACATCATGTTTCGCAGTTCCAATTCATTGGAAGGAGCCGACACTATCATATTAGGAATACATCTCAAATAGGCCATATCAAAACATCCGTGATGCGTTGCTCCGTCTTCACCGACAATACCGGCACGGTCTATGCAAAAAATAACATGTAATTTTTGCAGGGCCACATCATGAATAATTTGGTCATAAGCTCTCTGCAAAAAAGTAGAATAGATATTGCAAAAAGGGATGAACCCGTCGGTAGCCATGCCGGCGGAAAAGGTAACGGCATGTTGTTCCGCTATTCCTACATCAAACACACGTTCGGGATAACGTTTCATCATAATATCCATAGAACAGCCGCTGGCCATGGCGGGAGTAACGCCTACTATTTTTTCATTTTGCTCCGCTAACTCCACTAAAGTGGTACCAAACACTTTTTGATATTTTTCCACTATGTCGGGGGAGATAGGCGGCTGCAATATTTTTCCTGTATTGGCGTCAAACTTTCCGGGGGCATGATACAATGTTTGCTCTTCTTCTGCCTGTTTAAGCCCTTTGCCTTTTATGGTAACGCAATGCAACAATTTGGCTCCTTGTATGTTTTTAAGTCCTTTGAGCACCTTTACCAAGAATAATACATCATGACCGTCTACAGGGCCGAAATATCTAAATCCTAAAGAAGCAAACATGTTGCTGTTTTTAAGGATTCCTCCTTTGATGGCCTTTTGTGCCGACTGTATCAAATTTCGACCTCTTTTGGCGCTATTGTTGTTGCGGGTAAATATATTCCATATTTTGTTTTTAATTCTATTATAAGAATCGGAGGTGGTAATGGCAGTAAGATAATTATGCAGTGCCCCTACGTTTTTATCTATAGCCATTCCGTTGTCATTAAGTATTACCAAAACATTGGCATTGGTATTTCCGGTGTGATTAAGTCCTTCAAAAGCCTCACCGCCTGTCATGGAGCCGTCGCCTATTACGGCTATGTGATGACGAGAAGTATTCCGGCTGAGATCGGCGGCGGTATCCATACCCAAAACGGCAGAAATGGAAGTAGAGGAATGTCCTACACCGAAAGCATCATACTCACTCTCGCTCATGCGGGGGAACCCGCTGATTCCATTTAACTTGCGATTGTTGACAAAATCGTCTTTGCGACCGGTGAGAATTTTATGTGCATACGCCTGATGCCCTACATCCCATACCAATTTATCATCGGGGGTGTCAAACACATAGTGTATGGCTACAGCCAATTCTATAGTACCGAGACTTGACCCGAGATGACCAGGGTTGGTAGCGGTTTGCTCTATTATATAGTGCCTTATTTCCGCACACAATGCCGGTAACCGGGTTTCGGGCAGCCGCTTTAAATCAGCAGGCGTTTGAATGCCTTGTAATATCGGATATTGTTGTTGATTCATTATATAAAACAATCGTGCAAAGATACTACTTTAATGAATACAATTATCCGTGTTTATTAAAAGTTTTTGATTATACGAAAACATATCCGATTCCCAACAAAAAAAGTTGAATTTAGAACTGTCCTAAAAAGGGGATGTTTACAACTGCTATTCAAATTATGGAGTTCATTATAACCCTAATATTTCCAAAACTCATCCAATTCATATTTCTTTTTCCACAAATGTTTCTTAATCACTTTATCCGTTTCACAAATTTCCTGAAGAAACAAATAATAATGATATTTCTTTTTTGGTAAACACTCTCTGATGGATTTATACGTTTCCTTATAGTATCTTTCCTTCTCTTCGTTTTCAATTTGTATATTATCTTCATTATAAAACATGATATAATACAAACTTCTAAACACCTCTATTTCGTCTGAATAACAGTATTTTATCTTTTTGATTGCATAATATTTACTTCCTATTTTATAAACTTCGGTGTTGTCCATTGTCATAATATCATATAAATCCATAGAATAGTTGTGTATTGCAAATCTATATTCATTTGATACGGAGTCATATATTTCCCATGTGCGATTTTGAGGTATTAAAATTGTTAAAGAATCTAAATTTATAGAATCTTTCTTGATAGCATTCAATAAATTCTTTCTGTTTGTTATGTAATATACATCACCATCGGTTTTCAATCTATATAGTCCTGCAAATGGGGGATATATATCTGCGCCATACCCATAAGTCACTTCTTGAATAATGTAATTCGTTTCTGTTTTGTGTTCAACACAAAAACTCTGGTTTGGGAATAACGAAAAAACTGAAAATAGAATATTTAATATAATCATTTTGCTTCCTTATTGTTTTTATTTATTAAAACACTTTTGCTTGTACCTGGTGTCAAATTATTGTAATTCATTACACGAATAAATGGTGTTACAGCATTATCTCGATACAGATCACTGCTCATTAAATCTCCTTTAATATTAGGTGCGTGTTCAGAATTACTTGAACTATACCGATCTCTTAAACCCAAAAAATGACCAATCTCGTGCGTTGCAGTTCCATTAATACCAAAAAACACGTATTTATCATGACCTGCTTTAATCATATTTGCGGAAAGATGTTTGCTACCAGATACAATCGCAGCATCCGAAACCATTTCATCATGTACTATAGAATTTCCAATTGGACCAGCATTAGCAGCCGATTGTATGATTTTAATAGCATCTTCTCCTGTTGCATTTCCAATGTCAACTTCTTTCCATTCAAATTGAATATTAACAGTATATCCATCAAATCCCATTGTTGTAAGAGCTGTTTTTATATCGTTGCTCCAAGCATCCAATGCGTCTTGAAAACCATTCTTGATATTGTATTTTTTACTTTGTTCAAGTTGTGAAGAATTATAATAGAAATTAGCACGTACAAAAATAGTTTTGTTTTCCTCGTCTATTGTAATTTCTCCATCCTTTCCTGTAGGGTCAACGTATTTAAGTGGATTATTGTAACAATACGTGTAAGGCGAGAAATTCGGGTACTTTTCAAAATGAGGGTCTCTACTCGTAAACATCGGCGGAGCATAATACCGAGCCTCAAAGTAGTACATGCCGGTTTCCTCATCCAACTCTTTAGCATTAAAGGAGTATTTCGGAAACGCTTCTCCCATAGCATGGGTATTGTATTCTAAGATAATTTCTCCGTATGGAGCATATAAGAAACTTTGTACTACAAACTGTTGTGCATCTGTTACATACATGGTAGAGGACAAGTGGTTGGGTGGTAATAAAAAAATCCTTTATCGCTCATGCTGTAATACGTGGTTTTCATTTTGCAAAGATAGTAATTTTTTATGACTTTCCAAAAAAGAATGCAAGTCAAGCTATTTTGTGCATAAAACAGACTGTTATTTTGCCGTTGTTAAAAAAAAGCTGAACTCACAAGAAAGAGTTCAGCTTTTTTACTCCGGTTAAAATCGGATTGTTTTTGAGATTATTGTTTGATAAACCGGCTGCTTGCCACCACTTGATTATTGCTTACAATATTCACGATATAAGTACCGGCAGCATAAGCGGAAGCGTCTATATTCATTTGGTTTCCGTTTATAGCGGTATTGGCAACACATTTACCGTTGATATCATATATCATTACCTGACCCTTTATTTCTTCACTCATGGAGATGCTGATTTGGTCAACGGCGGGATTAGGCATTACCACCATATCTATTTCCGACATCAAACATTCTTTAACATTGTTTCCATAGTTGAAAGTAAGATTATCCAAATAAAGGGTACTGCCTTTTTGTCCATTACACTTCATAAGAGAATCTATATTGGTGAAATCGTAATCGGCACTTGCGGCAGCAAGCACGATAATGCTGTCGGGCTCATATTGTCCGGTGTAATTAATATCTACACTGAATTCGGAATATGCATTGATAGCACTATTGAACACTTGTTTGCCTGACCCCACAACAATACCGCCGTGAGCATTGCTCATCAATACAACTTCTATAGCAGCAGAATCTCCATTGACAGGCAAATATTTCATATATCCCGAAAGAGATACGGGTTTGCCGTTAAAAGGGGTGCCTAAAGCACATTCTATGCCTATAAAATCGATCAAAAGAGTGCCTACAGCACCAGGCAGGAATATTCTTTGGTTACCGAAAACCATGGTATCGGATACTAATTTGAGAGAATAATTTCCTTCATAAGCATCCTCTTCGCGGAAAGCGGTAAGAGGAGCAATACCTTGAGCACCGTCCAATTCGTATAATTGATTCAAAGTAGAAATAAAACTTTCTTCTTTAAAGTCCCAATATTTTTGTCCCGCTTTGGAACCTTCTTGCACTGTGTATTGAACCCAGCAATTTTCAAAATCACCATCGGGGAATACCGGTTTTTGGGCGTTTACCATTACTATGGTAACGAGAGCTAATAGTGTTAAATTAAGTTTTTTCATTTGATTTTATTGTTAATTAAGTTTATATTATTTATTGTTTTTGTTTACGTTTAGGAAAAGCAGGTTCGCCTTCGGTGAACTTGTAAGACAATTGTATAGTAGTTAGTCTGGGGGCTTCCGGACTCATGGGTCGCAATGAATATTCTTTGTTGAACAAATTGCTGACTATTAAAGACAGTTTTATATTCCACAATTCCACACTGCCTCTCAAGCCAAACACCCATGTGCCTTTTTGGTGAGCCAGACGATAATCTTCCAAACCGTCAAACGGGAAAATAGAACGACTGGTACGAACGGGTCTGCTGGCATTTTCGTAGTAACGGTCAAGAGCATAGAAAAAGTTATCCACATTTTTCATCAAACTATAAAATTGTGCCGTGGCCCCGATAGAAAACAGGTCAAAGAATTTAAAATCTATATCTCCTTTGAACAAATGTTCTATTCTATATTTCATTATACAACCCGTAATATCGCTTGAGGTATTGAGATAATTATAGTCATTGGTGGCAGTGGAGGTAAATATCATTGTGGTATCTTTTACTTTGGGATTGGTATAAGAATAAGCCACATAAAGAGTATATTTGATTTTCTTCCCTATTTTTCCTTCTCCTGCAAGGTTGGCATCTACGCCCATGATACGGGCTTGCCCCGTATTGAAAAATTTAAATCCGTAACGATAAAAAGGCTTGGGCTCTTGTTCGGGAGTAAGCCAAGGACCTAAGAAAAACTCCACATAGTTATTGTATTTTTGATAATACCAAGCCACGTCTACATATCCTTGGAAATCCAATAGCTTAAACATTTGCTGTATGCCTAATTCCACATTCCAACTTGTTTCGGATAATAAATCGGGATTGGGATAAAATCCGTAGATACCCACTTTGGTGGTCAAATACCGTTCCCCTATGCTCGGGAAACGATAACCCTGACCGAAAGAGGCACGGAAGAAAGTATATGAGCGAACTATATTATAGTTAACACCCACTCTAAAAACAGGTTTGGCTTCTACATAGTTGCCCGAAGCGGAATCGCTTAAAAAATGTCCGAATTCTTCAAATATTTGATAGTATTCATAACGTCCGCCGCCGAGCAAAGTGAGATTTTTCTTTTTTAAGAATTTCTTTTCCAACTGCACATAAACGGCTCCGTTGCCGGAATATTTCGGCTTTATGGCTTGTCCTGTGTCCAATATGCTGATTCCCGAAAACACATTTCCTTGGGAACGGGCAAATTGTCCGACAGCACCGACAAACATTTGCAAATCTCCTGCTTTTTTAAATATTTTGGCATATTGGTATTCCAAATAGTACATTTCCGAACGGCTGTCCTGATTGTTGGTAGCATCATTGTTGCTATACATGATACGGGATTTGACGGAGTGGGTTTGGTTGTTTTTGGCATAATACTGGAAAAACGGATCTACAAAAAACATAAGGTCTTTTGTTTGGGTGACCGATCCCGGATATACATTATACATGCCGTTGTCGGCATTGAGCCAAAAGTGTGTCATGGTATTTTGAGAATACATGAAATTAAAATTGATGCCGAAATTACAATTTTCGTTTGCCACGTAGCGTGTTCCCGCATTGAAACGCACCCGTTTTTCTTTTACCAATTTTTCGTAATCTTCGGAGCCGAATTTAAAAGAAGACTCCTTGCTCATCCATTCCTTGTATTCCGCTGATTTTAAAGCAGCGGCACTATCATTCGGGCAGTAGTTGACATATCCGTCATCGTGAGCATATTCGGCACTGAATACCAAATCGAATTTTTTTATTTTACGGGCATGAGATATACTTACTCCTCCTGTAAGGGGTATGGTGCCTTTTTCCCAACTGCACCTGTAATCCACTTTGGGGCGGGAATACATACCCGTATAGAACGACAATTTGGTTTGAGGTTTACCTTTGGCATATGCGGTACGCACATTAATGGCACCGGTTATGGCAGAAGAGCCGTATAACACGGAAGCAGCCCCCTTCAACACTTCTATCTGCTCTATGTTTTCCATGGGGATAAGATTCCATGCCGGCCGGCCTGCATCTACACGCATCACGGGCATTTCATCCATCATAATCATCACCCTGCTGCCCATTCCCGAGCTGAAACCACTACCGCCTCTCATTTGGGGCTCGTTGTCCACCACCACTAAGCCGCCTACCTTGTCAAAAGCGTTATCCAAAGAGGTTATATTGTTGTCTTGTATATATTTTGAACCTACATATTCTATAGAAGACACCGATTCGTCTTTTTTTATCTCATAACGGTTAGCAGCAATCACCACCCCTTCTTTTTTGATGGCTGCCTCATTCATCTCTATATCCAAAACAATGGTGCTCGTATTTTTAAAGGAAATGGTTTTTACTATAGGCTCATAACCTACATACTGAAAACGCACATCACATTCCTGACTTTTGAGAGTGACGGTATAATACCCGTCTTCATCACATACATCACCCGTAGAATTTGCCTTATCCAACGGAATAACATGTGCACCCCACAAACCTTCTTTTGTCTGGGAATCCACCACCCTTCCTTTTAACGTATACGTCTGACCCGTGACAAAACATATTTGCCCGAATAAAAGAATGAGAATGAAACAAATTTTTATAATATGCAAAAAACGAGAATTCATGCGTTTTAGTTTTTGATAACCTTGCCCGCTTTTACAATACGCTGACGATGAATTAACTGATAATAATAGCTCGCTTTCGGCAAATAACCGATATCAATAACATTGTTTATATCGGTCAAAGTACGCTTAATTATCAATTCACCTTGCATATTGTACAGCATGAAGCAAGTGTTGATAAGATTATTATTTATTTGAATGTTAATGATTTCTTGTGCAGGATTGGGAAAGAGAACAATATCGGCATCTGCCCGTTCATTGATATTTTCAGTTTCACTGATATAAAAATTAATTCTATAAGTCATGGTGTTGATTCCGTCGGCAGCGGTAACTTCTATTCTCGTTTGTCCGGGAATGCTGTCGGCGTCTATTACTATATAGGTGGCATCGTTATCGGTAGTAACCGCCGTTACCGAAGGTATGCCCATGAAAGAGGGTGATACCGGATATTTATAATTGCGGGTGCTGCTTGAAAATTTTTCCAAAGGATGTCCGTCTATGGTGATGGAAGCCAATGTGGCATCCGGACAAAGCGCTACGGAAAAGCTTATAGAATAAATATTTGTATCACTATTAACAGCTATCACCTCTATAAATGTTGTATCGTTGATGGTATTTGCCGGCAATATGTTCACTTGACTACGACTATCTTCGGCAATGGCGGATATCTCCGGCACTTGGGTAGAACCATATTCAAGCGTTATATGATAATGATTAATGTACTTATCAAAATCGGCAATAGGATAGTCGCTGCAAATAATGGTATCTAAATAATTGTTATCTCCGGCTTCCACACTAAAATGAATGCTATAGGTGGTGCTAATGGTTGTATCACCGGCATACACTGTCACCAAAGCATCGCCCGGATATTGCGTTATTTGCTGATACACTATGGCTGCATCCGGTTGGGAGGCAACTGCTGATATTACAGGCAATTGCTGATATCCGTACGGGTATTCTACCGCATAATGTAAAGTATCGGGGTGGAAACCGGCAAGGGTAACATTGTCTATCATCAAATCGGTAAGCCGTGCCTCGGTAGATAATTCCACTTTGAATATTACATAATAATGTCGCAAAGAGAGATTGTCCCAGCCGGTGACGGTAATTACCGCCGTATCGTTAGCGGAAGCGGCATTTTTTACAGTTACCGTTGAACGTGCATCCACAAGCGTATAGTTCAAAGAAGGCACCAATTGATTACCTATAGGCAGCATCACGTAAAACAGGCTGTCTTGTGAAGAAAAGTCGGTAACGCTATCCGTAAGATTGCCTAAAGTGTACGACAAACTTGCCAAATCGGCATTTGAACCTTCTTGAAAATGAATATTATAAATTCTTTGATTAATGCCGTTTTCGGCCACTACTCTGATTTGCGTTGTGCCGAAAATAGTGGCTGCTGCAGTAATTTGCACTTGAGCGGCATTAAATTCTGCATGTGCATTTACAACAGGAAATATTGCGGTACCCCATGGTAATATAACATTATAACTCAAAGTATCTTTATTGAATGAAGCCAATGCCACACCGTTAATTATAATGGAATCCAAATAGGTATTGGACGACGGGGTATAGTAAAAAGCAATGGTATAGATATTGGAATCCATACCGTTTTCGGCTACCACCACTATTTTTGCCGTATCGTTAACGGTTACCGGAGTACGGAGCATATACGCCCTGCTTCTGTTATCGCTCAATTGGTAGTATAATATAGGAATATGTGTTTCTTCTTCGGCTATAATTACAGTATAATCGTACCAATCGCTTTGGAATGCGGATACAGCCGAATCGGCATAATTCAATGTGTAGCCTAAAGAACTTAAAGTGGCTATAGGTGATAATTCCCTGTTGAAATGTATGGTGTATGTTTTTTGTGAAATATTATCTTCCGCTACCACCATCACCATAGCGGAATCGTTGTAACTTTGCGCCTGTTGGATATACACACTTGCCGCATCGGAATACGCTGTTGCCGATACACTGTCGGCACGCACGGCCGTATAAGGAAGTGTGATATAATAATGTAAGGTATCGGGATGGAAAGCAAGAATAGGATTTCCATTGTAGCTTAACGTTGCTAAATCGGCATTGCTTGAAATTTCCACATGGAAATATACCTGATATATTTTGAATGTTACCGAATCGGCTGCCATAACCATAACTATTCCCACCCCATTAGGAGAAGAGGGTTGGGTTACTTTCACCGATGCACCCATGTCTGCTACCTGGTATATTATAGTAGGTATATCTATGGTTTGCGAGGGCAAGGTAACATAGTATATAGTGGTATCGGGATGGAAATTGGGCAAATAATAATCATTACCATTGATGGTATAGCCTAAATCCACCAAATTAGGATTGTTGGAAGCGGAAATGGTAAGATTGATTTTATATATTTTTTTAACAGTGGTATCTTCAGCGGTAACAATTATTTGTATTTGTCCGGGTATGGATTGCGGATATACTATGGAATATTGTGCTTTGGCGTGGGCACAATGAGCTTCCGCTTTGGGCATCAGCAAGGTATCCAAAGCTATATTGTAAGTATATGTGAGCGGAGAAAATTCGGCTAAAGGAATATCGTTAATCCACAAAGAATCCAAATTAGCGTTTGTAGAAAGCGTTACTGTAAAATAAAGCGTAAAGTTAAGTACGGTGCTTTGGTTTTCGGCGGTAACGAATACCACTGCCGAATCGTTAGCCGAAAGGGCCTGTGTTATTTGTACGGTAGCATTACTATCTTCCGCGGCGGCTATCACTACAGGAGCTATTACCGTACCCTCAGGCAATGCTATTCGATAAGTGGTAATCAAATTATTAAAATTGCCTATGGAAAAGGTGTCATTGCCCAATATGTAAGACAATGACGATAAATTGGCATTGTTATTTCTCCCTATTACAAAATTGACGGTATATGTTTTGTGCACGGAGGTATCTTCGGCGGTAACATATATGACGGCAGTGCCCGGAATTTGGGCGGCTTGCGTTATTTGTACGGATGATGTGCTTTCCGCTGCTGCCGCCGTAACTATGGCTTGAGTACTGCCATAAGGCAATTCTACTGTATAATTACATGTATCGGCATGAAAATTTTTAACGGAGATATTGTTGTAACGTATCCACGACAAATCTGCATTTACGGATATGGCTACCGTAAAATGTAAATAATAGGTTTTGGTGGTGATACCGTCTTCGGCGGTAACGGTGACAACGGTGGTTCCCGGCAGAGCGGCGGCAGATGTGATAGACGGGTTAAGCCCTTGCCATGCTGTAGTGGCAGATACATAAGGCACCAATTGCGTTCCGGAGGGCAAGGTGATATAATAATTCAATGTATCGGCATGAAAATTAGGAACAGGTATTCCGTTATAACTCAAAGATGCTAAATCGGCATTATCGGATAGTGTTACCGAAAAATGTATGGTATAGTTTTTAGTGGTGCCGTCTTCGGCGGTAACACAAATAACAGCGTTGCCGTTAGGAGATACCGCTTGATTAACCGTGGAACGGGCTCCGGTATCGGCTGTGATACAATTGATGACAGAAGGTGCCGTGGTGGTTCCTGCCGGTAAACTGATATAAATATCGGAAGCTGTACCGGTGGCAACAACAGTAGTATCGTTGCCTAAAACCCAAGCAAAACTACTTAAATCTTTATCGGAAGATTTAGCTATGTTATAATGTATGCGATATATTTTCTTAGTGGTGCCGTCTTCGGCGGTGGAAGTGATTATCCGTGTAGCACCGTCAATAGAACCCTGCGTGGTGTAATTAGTGGTTACCACCACATTGGCATCACTTACTTCTTTTGTATAGGTGATGGTCGGCAATGCCGTGGCAGGGTTGGTTCCTCGCGGATATTCCACATAGTAGTCAAAAACATCTTTTTGGAAGCCGGGCAAGGTGACACCATTGGCTTTGATGTCGGTGAGCCATGCACTATAGATAAATTCCAAGTCATCCACATATATAGCATCATTGGCCGCACCACTGCCAGGGGTAATGTTGGTGGTCATGGTGATGAGTATATAATTTACACTTGAACTGCCATCATATACAAATGCCGTTTTTTGCTGTGTCCAAGTGCTGTGCGGAGTAAAAATAACCGCGGCTTTGCCTTTGTAGAGGCTGGGTGTGCTACAATCGTTAGGATCTATAAAGTTGGTATTGCCATGTATATAGGCACGCACAGTAGCCTGTGTTGATGCACTGGCGGCTGTCATTTTGGTCCATACATACATAGAATCTGGCGTTCCGTTGAATACTTGTGCATAAGAATTGGAACGATCGCTAAAATTGTAGTTGGAACTGCTGGCGGCACTCATAGCCCCTGCATTGATGCGGCCGGTAGTCATATTCCCGTTGGCGACCACACCCAAGATGGAAGTGGAATATATTTTTACACAATAATTGCCTGAGTGTCCTGTTTCTTGGCTGTGATGGTTGGAAGAGGCAAAACTGGCATAGGTTCCGGTAGCACTGTTAAAAGTATTCCAACCTGTAGGAATATTATTACTCCATGACTCAAAATTACCATTGGGTAAATGATATACTTGTGCAGATAAATTATATGTAAGCAAAAATATAGCAAACAATGCGATGACTGTTCGTATTATGCTGATATATCTCATAAGCAATGTTTTGTAGATACTCATCTGTATAATAACTATCAAAGTTGCAAAGATAGTAAAAAAAACAATGTGAAAATATTACTCTACTAAAAGCACGATACGCTTAAAATCAACAAGTTATTATCTATCGGACGAATAAATAACCTTCTTGTCTCTTCCTTTTTTGGCATGATGCATGCAAAAATCAAAGGAAATGTCTGATTTTCTTATCGTTTGATGGTAATAGAGCCTTTGCGAAGGAATTGTACTCCTTGGTGTATATACTTGAAATAGAAGTAGTAAACTCCGTCGGGCAAATTATCGGGACACCAATCGTTGTTATAATTTTCTTTGCTATATATCACCTTGCCCTGCATGGTGAAAATAATGATATGGTTAAGACTTGTATTTTCCATACCGAATATTTCCAAACAATCGTTGTAATTATCGCCATTGGGAGTGATGATATTGGGAATAAACAAATCAGCCGGTTCCGCTACAGGCTGTTCGTTTTCTTTCGGTGTGTCGATGGCGGGAGGTACAGCGGTTTTTTCCTTATTGTTGTTTTCCGCAGGCTTTTTCTCGCTTACTTGAGCAGGAGCGGAAACCGATGCGGCTTCTGCAACCGATTCTTTTGCAACGGGAATGTCTTCATCGGAATTCATTTCCGCCGTAGAAGGGGCAATATTGTTATCTGTAGTTGCTTCACTTTCATTATTTTCTGTTAGCAATGAGGGCTGTGGAACGGTTGTTTCGTCGGAATATGTTTTTTGGGGAATTATAACGGATTCTTTTTCTATTGAAGAGCTGTTGTTATCGGTGGGGGCAAGCATAATATTGGTATCGGCATCAGCTACATCTTCTTTTTCTGCCGGCTTTGTGAGCAAAACCACCCCTATGGCAATGCCGGTAACGGCAACAATAGGGATTACCGCTTTCATTATCCACGATGATAAAACTTTGCCTGCATGAGGAACTGTATGAACGGGCGAAGCCAATTTATCCAATTGACAAGCAAGCTTATCCCAACAAGCACCGGAAGGTGTTTCTTGATGCCCTTGGAGTAAGTTTTGCAATTGTTTATCAAACAATTGGTCGTTTATCTTATTTTCTGTCATGCTCTGTTAGTTTATCTTGCAGTATCTTTCTGGCTTTGAACAATTGGGAACGTACCGTTCCTATATTGATATTAAGCATTTCGGCAATTTCTTCATAACTATAACCTTCTATGGCATATAGGTTAAACACCGAACGATAGCCGGTAGGCAATTGCCTTATGAGTGCTATTATATCTTTGGCGTTCATACCGCTTTCTATAGTATTATGCGGGCTTTGCAAATCATACATTGCATCTTCGTTTAAAGTAACAGCATATTTGCTATTGCTCCGCAACATAGAAATGGCGTTATTTACCATTATTCTTCTCATCCAACCTTCAAAAGAACCTTTGTTTTGAAAGCTGTTCAATTTGGTGAAAATAGAAGTAAACCCTGTTACAAGTGCATCTTCGGCATCTTCATAGGTGGGCATATAACGCAAACATATAGCGAACATAACGGCACTATAGCGATTGTAAAGCTCTTTTTGCGCCTGCCTGTCATTGCTTTGAATGCATTTATCTATTAGTTCATCATCGGACAGCATAATCAAATTCGTAGTTAAGACGAAAGAATATTCCTAAAAGTTGCTTATGTTTTTCAGTTTTTTAACTTTTTTTATCCAATTGTTCCCGTATTTACGGGAAAGAGGTTCTTGTAAGAATCCAAAAACACTGATTTTCTTTTCTTTACCTAATATTACGGCCGTTTGGCACACCTCCCAACGATGATAGATTAAACGTTCGTAATAAGGAAATTTCTCTATACGTATGGGATACAAATGGCAAGATACGGGCTTGCGAAACTTGATTTTTCCGTCCAGATACGCTTGCTCTATAGCACATTTTGCCACTTGTTGTTCGTAATACACAAATACACATTCTCTATCGTGCACCAGCGGTGTAACCAACTGGCCTTCCATATCATAGTCAAAAGTGCCGTATTCAGATATCACTTTCTTTGCATCCTCATTAAGATAAGGCAGAATTTTATCCACAGCATCTTCTATTATGCCCACTTCCTCTTCTTCCAAAGGGGCTCCAGCATCACCTTCTACACAACAAATGCCATGACAATGTGACAAATTGCAACAAAAGCATTCACTGAACAAATCTTCGTCTATTAACACATTATCCACTATTAGCATATTGAAGGTGTATTAAAGTTCAAAATTTTTTTTATGCTTACGCTCTCTTCGGGGTCTGTCAGGAAGCATTAATTCTTCAAAAGAAAAAGGATGTTCCAAAGAAAAATCTCCTATTTGAGTTCTACGCAAGGCACTTAAATAAGCTCCGCATCCCAACTTTTCGCCTATATCGCGGGCAATGGCACGAATATACGTACCTTTACTGCATTGTATTTCAAAATCCACTTCGGGAAGAGCAATGCGGGTTAATTCAAAACGGTATATATGTATCTGCTTGGCTGTAAGCGGAACGTCATCTTGCCCCTTGCGGGCTAAATCAAAAGCTCTCCGCCCTTCTACCCGCACTGCAGAAAAAACGGGAGGCACTTGCATAATATCGCCTGTAAACAATTTCTTCACCCCCTCTAAATCGCTATCGGTAAGATGCTCATAAGGCTTGAAATTTTCGGGTTGGTGCTCCAAATCACAACTTAAAGTGGTGGCTCCTAACACTAAGGTACCACGGTATGTTTTGGGCAAGTCTTGAATGAGCGATATTTGTTTGGTATATTTTCCTACACACACTATCAACAATCCCGTAGCCAAGGGATCTAAAGTTCCGGCATGACCGATTTTAAATTTCTTTATTCCCCATTCCTGCTTGACAGCATGTTTTATCTTATTGACAACATCAAAAGACGTCCATCTTAACGGCTTGTCAACCAACAATATACTACCGTTCTCTATATCAATATCATGAATATTACAAACTATCATGGCGTGGCAGGATGAACGTTTGCACTGTCAATAGAAGAAGTTACAAGGCTGTCTAAAGGCTGTGTTTTAGTGCTGTCTTTAGGAACCGTAACCGGTTTGGGAATAGGTATTTTTCTATATCCTATCAATATTTTTTGATTGGGATGTATGGTGGTGTTGATATTTATTTTGTTCAAATGTGCCAATTCCGTGATATTGGTGCCATATTTACGTGCTATGATAGATAAACTTTCCCCTGCTTTCACTATATGATAGCGGGCTTCCATGCGGTAATCGCAACTATCGGTAGAGGAGATGGTTACTCCTTTGTTGAATATGCTTTCCGCTATCACTGCATTATTAAAGAAGCTGTCTCGTTGATAGTTACAAATACTATCTTTTTCCATTAAGAATTTATTGATATAATTAACGGGCAATATCAATGACATGGTATCATTGGAAACGGGGACTATACTTTTTTTGTATTGGGGATTGAGTGCTTTTAATTCATCTAATGGTATGCCTATCACTTCGGATATTTGCATAAAATGCATTTTTTGATCTACATGTACCGTGTCCACTTGTCCGAATTTGGCTTGGGTATCGGTAATGCCGTATTTATCATAATACGACATGGCATACCATGCACCATAAAAAGCGGGAATATAACCACGTGTTTCCTTAGGTAAATAACGATAGATTTCCCAAAAATTGAATTTTCCGCCCGAACGGAGTATGGCTTTTTTCACATTGCCTGCACCACAATTGTAGGCAGCCATGGCCAACACCCAATCTCCCATGAAGGTTTCGCTCAAGTCTTTCAAATGACGGGCAGCGGCATCGGTAGCCCGCAACGGGTCGCGGCGATAGTCTAACAAAGTGTTCACCTCTAATCCGTACATTTTACCGGTGTTGTACATAAATTGCCACAAGCCGGTGGCTCCTGCTCTGGACACTGCATTGGGATTAAGAGCCGATTCTATTACCGCCAGATAGCGTAATTCTACAGGACAACCGTATTTATCAAGTATTTCCTCAAACATGGGGAAATAATATTTTGCCAAACCCAACAATATGGACACTTGCGATTTACGATTAAGATAAAGGCGTATGTAATTGCGAATTTCTTCGTTAAACACCATGGGAAACACCGTTTTATCCGTCAAAGCACGCAACCGTATCATCATTACCGAATCTTCTTGTGCCGTATTCAGGACAGGTTCTTTGAAAGGTGTTTGCGATTTTTCTTGGTACAATGCTTTTTTGGCATACCAAGAATTCATCAGCTTGTCCAATTGTTCTATAATGGTGGAATCGGCTTGAATAGAACTCTTGATAGGCGTTTGAGCTATCGATTTGCCATATAAAGCAATGATAAACAATAAGATAAAAATACGTTTAGGCATAGAATACATTATATACTATTAGTTTTAGCAAATCGAAATGCAAAGATACCATTTTTCGTTGAAATAGGGTAAAAGAAAATAATTTTAACAAATGCCGTTTGTTTCATTCCAAAATGTTATTTTTGCAAAATTAATATTAACATAATTATGCAGGAATTAAAATACACAGAAACCAAAGATACAAGGTCGGGTTTTGGAGAAGGTTTGTTAGAAGCCGGTAAACAAAATGAAAATGTGGTGGCATTGTGTGCCGATTTAACGGGTTCGGTAAAAATGGACAGTTTTGCCAAAGCATTTCCTGAACGTTTTTTCCAAGTAGGCATAGCCGAAGCCAACATGGTTGGTATGGCTGCGGGCATGTCTATAGCAGGTAAAATTCCCTTTGTGGGATCGTTTGCCAACTTTTGCACCAGTCGTGTGTTAGACCAAATACGCATGGCTGTAGCTTATTCCAATACTAATGTAAAAATATGCGGTTCGCATGCCGGCATTACCCTCGGAGAAGACGGAGCCACTCATCAAGTGATGGAAGATTTGGGCATGATGAAAGCCTTACCGAATATGGTTGTTATCAATCCTTGTGATTTTAACCAAACCAAGGCGGCCACTATTGCCATAGCCCGGTATAAGGGTCCGGTGTATTTGCGTTTCGGCAGGCCCAAAGTGCCTAATTTTACTCCTGCAAATCACGAATTTAAAATAGGTAAAGCTTTGATTATGAATGAAGGCGGTGATGTAAGTATATTTGCTACCGGCCACATGGTATATCATGCTTTACAAGCAGCCTATATATTATACCAAAAAGGTATTAGTGCCGAAGTGATAAACATTCACACCATTAAGCCTTTGGATGAGGAACGCATTATAAAATCCATACGCAAAACCCGTTGTGCGGTTACCGCAGAAGAGCATTTGTTTAACGGAGGTTTGGGTGACAGCATAGCCCAGGTGATAGTGCGCAATTTCCCTTGCCCGCAGGAATATGTAGCCGTAGATGACAAATTCGGAGAAAGCGGTACTCCTTCGGAATTATTAAAAACATATCATCTTACCGAAGAAGATATAGTGAATGCCGCTTTAAAAGCAATAGCCAGAAAAGCATAATTAATTAAAAAAATATATAATATGACAAAAAAAATAATCCATACCGAAAAAGCTCCTGCAGCTATAGGTCCTTATAGTCAAGCTGTTGAAGCCGGCAATATGTTGTTTATATCCGGTCAAATACCTGTAAACCCTGCTACAGGGGATGTTCCGTCAGGAATTACAGCACAAACAGAACAAGTGATGAAAAACATAGAAGCCATACTCAAAGAAGCGGGCTATGATTTTAAAAATATAGTAAAAACCACTTGTTTGTTGAGCGATATAGCCAATTTTGGTCCTATGAATGAAGTGTATGCCAAATATTTTCCGGAAGATTGCCCTGCAAGAGCGGCCTTTGCCGTCAGGGATTTACCCAAAGGAGTTTTGGTGGAAATAGAAAGTATAGCAATTAAATAATAAAACAAGAATTTAAGTATGAAAAAATTGAGTATTCTTACCATGGCTGCCCTATTGGCATTGCCTTTGGTATCACAAGCACAAGAAAAAAAAGAAGAAGCAAAACAAGATAGCGGATATGTATTCAGCATAGTAAAAGAATTGCCTGTTACTCCCGTTAAAAACCAAAATCAAGCAGGTACCTGCTGGTGCTACAGTGGTTTGGGATTCATTGAAGCTGAATTGTTACGTATGGGAAAAGGTGAATACGACCTCAGTGAAATGTATATCGTTCACCACACCTACCAAGACAGAGCTATGGCTGCCGTTCGCACTCACGGAGATGCAAGTTTCAGTCAAGGCGGTGCTTTCAGCGATGTAATCTACGGCATGAAACACTACGGTTTGGTTCCCGAACAAGAAATGCGTCCCGGTGTGATGTACGGAGATACCCTTTCCAATCACAACGAACTTAGCGCCCTCACCGATGCTATGGTAGCCGCTATTGCCAAAAACGACAAATTGAAAAAATTACAAACCAACAAAGACAATGAAATGTTGTGGCAAAAGGCTGTAAAAGCCGTTCATGACATCTATTTGGGCGAATGTCCTGAAAAATTTACCTACAACGGTAAATCTTATACTCCGCAAAGTTTTTACGAAAGTTTAGGATTAAATCCCGATGATTATGTAGGCATCACCTCTTATACTCATCATCCTTTTTACGAAGCATTTCCTTTGGAAATTCAAGATAACTGGAGACATAGCTTGTGCTACAATGTTCCTCTTGACGAAATGATGCAGATAATGGACAATGCTATAGCCAATGGTTATACTGTTGCATGGGGATCGGACGTTAGTGAACAAGGATTCCGCATGGGCGTGCGTAAAGGTTTTTGCGTGTTACCGGCCACCGATGCCTCCAGTACCAATCTTCAAGGTAGCGACATGGCTCATTGGACAGGCATGAGTGCTAAACAAATACAAGACGAAGCAGCTCAACACCCCACTCCTCAACGCTGGGTAACCCAAGAAGAACGCCAAATAGCTTATGACAACTGGGAAACCACCGATGACCACGGCATGCTTATTTACGGTACTGCCAAAGACCAAATAGGTAATGAATACTATATGGTAAAAAATAGTTGGGGTGACTATGGAGATTATCATGGTATGTTCTATGCAAGTAAAGCTTTCGTACGTTACAAAACCATGAATATAGTAGTGCACAAAGATGCCATTCCGAAAGATATTAAGAAAAAACTCGGTATTAAATAATCTTCATACAATATAAAAAAACAGGGTCGAAATTGACCCTGTTTTTTTTATATTTACCATTGCCTCTCGTTTCTGCAATGAAGGAATACCAATAATTAAAATCCTATGCCTTCGTAATAAAAGCCCATGGAACGCAATTCGTTGGCGTCATAAATATTACGCCCGTCAAAGATAACCGCTTGTTTCATAACTTTACGTATAACATCCCATGTGGGAACCCTGAATTCTTTCCATTCCGTTACCACTATTAAAGCATCTGCATTGTTGACGGCACTGTACACATCATCACAATAAAAGATTTTATCTCCCAATATACGTTGAGCTTCTTGCATGGCAATAGGATCATAGGCCTGTACTTTACAACCGGCTTCCAACAATTTGTTCACTATCACTATAGAAGGAGCTTCCCGCATATCGTCGGTCTCCGGCTTGAACGACAAACCCCATAATGCAATGGTTTTCCCTTTGATATCACCCTTAAAATAATGATTCAACTTATGAAACAACACCATCTTTTGATTTTCGTTCACCTCTTCTACCGCCGATATGATACGCATTTTATGCCCTACATTTTCTCCTATTTTTATCAAAGCTTTTACATCCTTCGGAAAACAGCTTCCGCCATAACCGCAACCGGCATATAAAAATTTGCTGCCTATACGACTGTCCGAACCTATTCCTTTACGCACCATATTGACGTTGGCACCCACTTTTTCGCATAAATTAGCAATATCGTTCATGAAGCTGATACGAGTAGCCAACATAGCGTTAGCGGCATATTTTGTCATTTCCGCAGAGGCTATATCCATGAATATCACGCGAAAATTGTTCAATAAAAACGGACGATACAAACGTGCCATTATTTCTTCCGCTTTTTTGCTTTCCACGCCTACCACCACCCTGTCGGGTTTCATAAAATCGTTAACGGCATCGCCTTCTTTCAAAAATTCCGGATTAGAAGCCACATCAAACACTATATCCAAACCTCGTTTGTCCAATTCGGCTTGTATGGTGGAACGCACCAATTTGGCCGTACCCACAGGAACGGTGCTTTTGGTAACCACCAATTTGTAAGACTTCATATTTTGCCCTATAGTACGGGCTACCTCCAACACATATTGCAAATCGGCACTTCCATCTTCATCCGGCGGAGTGCCTACGGCGGTAAATATCACCTCCGCATCATCCAAACAATCTTGTAATGAGGTGGAAAAATCCAAACGGCCGGCTTTGATGTTTTTTTCCACTATTGCCTCCAAACCCGGCTCATATATAGGTAATATGCCTTTTTTAAGATTTTCTATTTTTTTTACATTTACATCTATACAAGTAGTGGGAATACCCATTTCGGAAAAACATGCTCCCGTAACCAATCCCACATAACCTGTACCAACTATTAATGTTCTCATATATGATTTACTTTTAAATTTTTTCTACTCACTATACTTACAATTTGAAAAAACAAGCAAATTGCAATGCAAAGGTATAAAAAAATATGCTTAAGAAAGATAAAAATGCAAAAAAAGAAACAAAAAAATGATATCTTTGCAAAGTATTTTATTTTGTTTTGGTTTTTAACAGAACATTTTTATAAAAGAATAACAAAAAATAATTAATAAGTCACAATACTTTATACCAAATAGAACGTAGATATCTCTATGAAAAAAGTTTTTTCATTTATCATTGGGTTTTTAATAATATTTTCCGCTAACACCTTCGCTCAAAACACGGTAGAGAACACTTATATAGTAAAACTCAAACCTCAATACCGTAACTTGTTTCAACAAAAAAGCATTTCCTCGTTAATAAACGATGAACAAGCTATACTTAAACCCACCTTCCCGAACCATAAAGCCATGCTGAAAAAATCGGATAGCCGTATGGTTGACCTTTCGCTTATCTATACATTGGTAACCGATAAAAATAAAACGCAGGAACTTCTTCTATCCGGTTATTTTGAATATGTACAACCCAAATACATACATCACAATCTGTTTGTTCCCGATGATGAATTAATCAGCAACCAATGGCATTTAAACACCATTAAGGCTTTTGATGCGTGGGATGTTTGCACAGGTGATTCCAACGTGGTAATAGGCATTTCCGATTCCGGAATTGACACCATAGTATCTGATATTGTTGACAATATCAAATACAATTATAATGACCCCATTGACGGTATTGATAACGATAATGATGGTTTTATAGATAATTTTCAAGGATGGAACACCGCTGCTAACAATAATAATATTTACAAGGTGGTTATCCACGGCACTTTTGTTGCCGGCTTGTCATCTTCGGTTACAGATAATAACAATAAAATTGCCGGTGTGGGATATCATTGTAAATTTTTGCCTGTCTGCAACCAAACGGCAAGTTTGGGTATTACCGGCGGCTACGAATCCATAGTATACGCCGCTGACCACGGTTGCAGTATCATTAATTGTTCTTGGGGAGGAGTGTCTCCATACGACCAATTCGGACAAGATGTTATCAACTATGCCACTTTCAACAAAGGAGCCTTAGTGGTGGCCGCAGCAGGGAATACCAATGCCCGGCTTTCATTCTATCCTGCAGCTTTTGACAATGTGCTCAGCGTTGCCGCCACCAACATAAACGATGAAAAAGCGGATTTTTCAACCTATGATTATTCTGTAGATATTGCCGCTCCCGGAAAAGCTGTTTACTCCTGCCTGGGAAATTCTTACGGCACTTCCGACGGTACCTCCTTTTCGGCGCCCATAGTTTCCGGCGTTGCCGCTTTGGTAAAATCTTATTATCCGTCTTTTACTCCACAACAAATTATTCACCGACTTAAAGCTACAGCTGATATAATAGACACCATCAATACTAATGTCAATTATGCCGGTATGCTTGGTAGCGGTAGAATCAACGCCTACCGTGCCCTTACCGATACCTTGATGCCGTCTTTAGAATGGCACCACATCTGCTATAATCAAGATATAAAAAATGCAGGTGACACCATTG
The DNA here is from genome assembly GCA_002309615.1 of Bacteroidales bacterium UBA1205. Lineage (GTDB taxonomy): Bacteria > Bacteroidota > Bacteroidia > Bacteroidales > WCHB1-69 > UBA1205. The sequence goes on along the minus strand of DBXT01000005.1, from coordinate 15,829 downwards.
CCGTCTATGGTATTTTCACCAATTACCTGGCTGATGGCTCAAACATAAACGCCCGAATAGAAACACTCACCCCTCAAGCTTCGCTGCTTACCAATAGCATTTCCATCGGTCAATTGTCCACATTGGAAGATTACACTTTAACAACTCCGCTATTCCTTACTCTTAATCAACCCCTTTACGAAAGCCAAAACATCATCTTAAAAATATCTTATTTTGAAGATACCACCTTTTTAAACACCCAATATGTTCCATTGTATTTTACACCGTGCGTCACCATGAATGTAAATGAACAAATATGCACCATTACCGGCAACGGACGTCTGGGTTATGATGATATCAATTATAAATACGGAGAAGGGCTACACCACCGCTCTCTAACTCAAACCATGCTGTCTTTCGGCAGTTTTATGTTCGGAACCAATTCCTCTCATATATCGGATAATATTCCCGGAATAGACCACGATAAAGAGATGAAAACATTAGTTTTACCGCATATCATCAAAGATACCGCAAGAGCAGACATGCAAATAGAAGCTGTTTTTAACGATGATGAAGCCGGTAACACCAAACTCGGTATTGAAGTACAACATACCGCCATGGCATGGACTAACGATACTATCAACAAAACCATTATTCATCAATATGTGATGACCAATAAATCCAACAACACCGTCAATCAGTTATACGCTGCTTTGTATATGGATTGGGACATAGGAATATCTTCTTGCAACAGAATACAATATGATGAAAACTACCGTATGAGTTATATCTCTCCTATTTATGACGGAATGTTTGCAGGCGTTAAATACCTTTCTCCCTATAGCACCAAAACTTATGCTTTTGATAACAACGGTAGCAATTTAAGCATGAACATCTCCAATGGCATGACCGACCTGCAGAAATACAACGCAATGACAACCAACAGATTTGAAGCCGGCATGAGTACTTATGGAAACGATGTTTCGTTAATGAGCACCTACGGGCCGTTTAACATGGAACCCGGAGACTCTGTGAGAATTGCTTATGCAATTATTATCGGTAACCACTTATCCGACTTGCGAAACAACGCCACGGCTGCACAATCTGTTTTTGATACGCTCTATATGGAAACTCCTGTTGAAGATACTACAAGTATAATTAATGGTAAAATAGCAACAAATTGCAAAATTTATCCTCAACCGGCAAAAAACAACCTATATATACTCACCCCCGCTCCTATGAATAAAATTATGATATATGATATTGCCGGAAAATTGATAGAACAACATCAAAATATTTATCAAAACCACCAAAATATAGACATCAGCCGTTTGCCTACGGGAATGTATGTGATAAAAATACATACCCCTGAAAATATTTTTATACAAAAATTTGTCAAAGATTAAGCTATGGAAAACAAAAAAAGACTATCTTCGTAGTTTGTATTTTATACGGAATCATTAACAATAAACATAATAATAACTGTAAGATTATGAAAATTTTAGTTTTAAATTGCGGTAGCTCTTCCATCAAATATCAATTGATAGACATGAGCAATAATGCCAAAGTGATGGCCAAAGGTCTTTTGGAACGTATAGGTCTTGAAATGGGTGAATTTACTCACAAATACAATGGAGAAAAACACTATGAACAATTGCCTATACCCGATCATACCGTTGGTATAAAAATAGTTTTGAACGCTTTAACCGACGCCAAAATGGGCGTGATAAGTGATTTGAAAGAAATCAATGCCGTTGGTCACCGTGTGGCTCACGGCGGAGAAAAATTTTCTCAAAGTGTGGTCATTTCCGAAGAGGTGATAAAAGAAATTGAAAAATTAAGAGATATTGCACCTTTGCATATTCCGGGTAGCGTAGCCGGTATACGTGCTATGCAAAAAGTATTGCCAAACGTACCTATGACTGCCGTATTTGACACTTCTTTCCATTTAACCATGCCGGCTGAATCGTATTTATATGCCATTCCTTACGAATATTACGAAAAATATCGTCTTCGTCGCTATGGTTTTCATGGCACCAGCCATAAATATGTGGCAGAAAATGCCGCTAAAATGATAGGCAAAGATTGGAAAAATATGAAAATTATCACCTGCCACTTGGGAAGCGGAGCCTCTATTGCCGCTATCAAAAACGGCAAATCGGTTGACACCTCCATGGGATTCACTCCGTTGGAAGGCTTGGTAATGGGCAGTCGCTGCGGAGATTTGGATGCCGGTGCGCTCATTTACTTGGCAGAAAAAGAAAATTTGGATATGAAAACACTCAACACCATACTCAACAAAAAATCGGGTTTGGTGGGTATCAGCGGCGGCAAACAAGATATGCGTGATGTAAGAGCCGGCAGAGATGCAGGTGACGAACGCAGCACTTACGCTTTTAATATGTTTGCCCACAGAGTAAAAAAATACATAGGTGCCTATTCGGCTATAATGAATGGTGTGGATATGGTGGTAATGACCGGCGGTATAGGTGAAAATGCTTGGTTTATGCGTGAACCCATACTCTCTGATATGGAATTTTTAGGCATCACCATAGACAAAAAAATAAACGAAGAAACAGTAGGCGATGCCCGTGTTATCTCTACCCCCGATTCTAAAGTTACCATAGTGGTATTCCCTACCGACGAAGAATTGGTGATAGCACAAGACACCTTAAATTTGGTAAAATAAATTCATTGCCGGACACAAACAAAAAAGTTGCCCTTCGGGCAACTTTTTTTTATATCCGTTAAAAGCTTTTGCTAAAACAAAAAGCCTAATTCCAATTTAGCCTCGTCACTCATCATATCCATATCCCACACGGGTTCAAAAGTTACTTCCACCTCTGCCGACACTATCTGCGGAACTGCCGATACTTTTTGTTTTACCTCTGAAGGCAAAGTCTCTGCCACAGGACAATTGGGAGCTGTCAAAGTCATTAATACATAAGCCTTGTTGTCTGCATCTACACTCAACTTATATATCAAACCCATATCCCATATGTTTACCGGCATTTCGGGATCGTATATGGTTTTAAGAACTTCCACCACTTGCAATTCTATAGAAGAAAAATGAGATACATCCATGTTTTATTTGTTTTGGTAGGCTAATGCATATACTTTTATTTGCTTGATCATTGACAACAAGCCGTTGCTGCGAGTAGGCGATAAATGAGAGGTAAGACCAATGGTGTCTATATAACTTAAATCTGCATCCAATATTTCCTGCGGTGTGCGGTCAGACAACACCCTTATGAGCAAATATATAATTCCTTTGGTGATAATGGCGTCACTATCCGCCTTAAAATACAATTTTCCGTTTTCGTAATTGGCCTGCAACCAAACATTTGATTGACAACCTTCTATCAAATATTTATCTTGTCTGTAGGCTTCATCTATAGTTGATAAAGACTTGCCTAATTCTATGATATAAGCATATTTATCCATCCAATCATCAAAATAGGAAAATTCTTCTATTATTTTTTCCGCTTCTTCTTTTGTGGTCATATTGTTTTACTTATAAGCTTTTAATTCCAACAAACTGTCTATTATACATAATGCAGCCATCGATTCCACCACAGGCAACACCTTGGGCGATATACACACATCGTGTCTGCCTGTAGCTTTGAGTATGGCGGGATTTCCTTTTATATCTATTGTGGGCATATCTTGCATGAGTGTAGGAACGGGTTTGAAGGCTACATTAAAATATATGTCCTCTCCTGTGGATATTCCTCCCGATATTCCTCCTGAAAAATTATGCTTTGTGGAGAAATCTGTTTTGTATTGATCGTTTATTTGCGAACCATACGATGCTGCCGCATGCATACCTGCTCCGTACTCAAAGCCTTTGGCTGCCCCTATACTCATCATGGCACCGGCCAAACGAGCAGAAAGCTTGCCGAATACGGGTTCTCCCAATCCGGCAGGCACGCCTTTGATAACACAGCCTACTTTACAGCCGACCGTATCACCGGTGTTTTCACACTGCAACAATATTTGTTGCATAGCTTTATATACTTCTTCTTGAGGGCAACAAAAAGCATTTTCGGCAGCAGAAGATAAATCCATATAAGGAAAATTCCTCACTTGAGCATCTCCTATTTGTAAAGTATAGGCTTGGATGAATATGTTTTGTTTCATCAAATATTGCATAGCTATACTTCCCGCTATCACTCTGGCTACCGTTTCTCTTCCGGAAGCTCTGCCTCCTCCGCAATAGTCAAACACACCGTATTTTTCTTTATAAGCATAATGAGCATGGGAGGGCTTGAGTAAAAATTCTTCCTGCCGATAATCCGACGGGCGGGCATCTTTATTATAAACGGCAAAGGCAAGGGGCGTTCCCGTGGTAACACCATCCAACAAACCGGAAAACCATGTAATTTCATCAGGTTCCTTGCGTTTGCTCCCTTTTTGTCGACGAAGCAACTGCTGACGGATAAAAGCTTCGTCCACTTTTATTCCCGACGGACAACCGTCTATCACTCCGCCTAAAGCCGGTCCGTGCGATTCTCCGAAAGTGGTTACCCTAAATATGTTACCAAAAGTATTCCCTGACATATTCATTCTTATCTGCTTGCAAAGGTAGCATTTTTATTCCGATTTTATCCTATCCGCTAACACCTTGTTTCCATTCTTGCGTTGCAGGATATTTTTACTATCGCCGTTTTTTATATTAAACTTGTGTATTTCAATAATATACTATCGTCATTTGTTAATAAAAGTAATATCAATCAACATTTGTAAAAAAATTTCGGATAAATTTGGTGTTTTGTGGTTTTATGATACAAAAAATTTGTACCTTTGCCAAATAATTCAAAACTATTCTACCAATGACAGAACAAACAGATAAGGAAGTAAAAAAATACAAACGTTTATGTATTATACTTGCCATAGTTTCCATTGCCTTGGCAATATTATCCATTTATTCTCTTACCCATGTTAGAGAATATGTAGTTACAGCCGAGCAAGCCGTAAATGCCCAAGATGACTTGCAAGCGGAATTGGATTCCATCCTTCGCGAATACGAAGCCGTCAAGAGTGAATATGGTTCTCTCAACGAACAACTCACCGCTAAAGACAGTGCCATTCTGGCTCAAGCCGATGAAATTCAAAAATTGATAGCTTCGCAAGGAGACTATAGAAGAATAAAGAAAAAATTGGAACTCTTGCAAGACCAAGGTAAAGAATATGTCAATCTGTTAGATTCATTATATAAACAAAATGAACAACTTACCAACGAAAACAAAGGGCTTAACCAAGAAATAACCCAATTACACGAAGAAAGAGAAGGTCTTATTTCCGAAAAAGAACAATTGGAAAATAAAGTAAACGTTGCAGCCCGCCTAAAAGCATATAATGTGTCGCTCAGCGGTTATAACTCCAAAAATCAAATTACCACCAGAGCAAAAAGAGTAAAAACTTTGCGAGCCAATTTTACCATCAGCGAAAATCAATTGGTGGCCGCCGGAGAGAAAAACATTTATGCACGTATTTCTTTACCCGATGGACGTGTTTTGGCACTGGGAACAGGCGATGCCTATAGTTTTATTAACGAAGGCAAACGTTTGCAATACACTATAAAAGAAGTTGTCAATTACGAAAACAAAGCTAAAAACATCAGCCTTTCATGGGATTTGCGTGAAGGGGATGCAGCCGTTGCCGGACAATATCACGTACAACTTTTCACCGATGAAAATTTTATGGGTGAAGCCAGTTTGAATTTAGAATAATCAAATATAACAAATATATGGAAATAGAAATAACTGATAGCAACTGGGAAAGTGTAATCGCTAATGAACTTCCCGTAATTATTGATTTTTGGGCTACTTGGTGCGGACCTTGCAGAGCCATAGCTCCCACATTGGAAGAAATTGCCGCCGAATACGACGGAAAATTGATAGTAGGAAAAATCAATATAGATGAAAATCCTCAAGTAACCATGAACTTCGGTATTAGAAATATTCCCACCCTGCTTTTCTTCAAAAATGGTGAAATAGTAGATAAACATGTTGGGGTAATTCGTAAAGCCGAATTGGTGGAAAAAATTAACAACATATTATAAATTTTTGATTTATAATACAGTAAATAAACGAAGAGGGGAACACCATTCTTCGTTTTTTTACATAATTAGCATATAGAAACATGTCAACAAATAATTTTAGTATTCGCTTGCTTGCCATTATAGCCGCTTGCTTTTTATCTTTTTCGGCATCGGCACAAATAGACGAACCCGTAAAGTGGAGTTACAATGTACAATATAATAACAACATTGCCACCGTTAATATTATTGCCGATGTGGAAAATACTTGGCATTTGTATTCTCAATACAATACCGAAGGCATTACACAACAAACGGTATTCACTTTTGCCCCTTCCGATAAATATAAACTGATAGGCAAAACCACCGAACCCAAATATACCGAACTTACCGATGATTTCGGTACAGACAGGTATTTTAACATGCCTAAAGTGAAATTCTCACAAAAAATAGAAGTTTTGTCCGACAAAGACTTTACCCTTCAACTATCCATAGCGGCTCAAGCATGCACAGAGGGTAAATGTGTGATGGCAGACAAAGACATGAATATCCCTGTTAAGGGAGTGAAACTTGCCGACAATACAGAAAAAGAAACAGATACAGTAAAAGAACAAATTGCTGAGACCGAAAACGAAATAGCAACACAAGATATAGAACCCTCCATTGGAGTGGTTACAGAAAACAATATTGCTCAAAATTCCACAAAAGACAAATCTATGGGCTTGGTATTCTTAATATCATTTTTAGCCGGACTATTAGCCCTTATCACCCCTTGCGTATTTCCGATGATTCCTATGACCATCAGTTTTTTCATGAAAGGACAAAAATCACAAAGGCAAGGTATTAAGCAAGCAATATTTTTCGGTTTGTCCATCATTTTTATATTTGCAGTCTTGGGCTTAATACTCACGCTGCTTTTGGGAAAAGATGCCATGTATATCATTAGCACCCATTGGATTCCCAATTTGATATTCTTCATTATCTTCATGATATTCGCTTTTTCATTCTTCGGCTTGTTTGAAATTACATTGCCCAGTTCCTGGATAAACAATTCGGACAAACAATCGGAAAAAAGCGGTTATATAGGAGCATTTTTTATCGCCCTTACTACCGTTTTGGTATCATTTTCTTGCACCGGTCCCATATTGGGAGCCGCTTTGATTGAAATGGCCTCCGGTAGTAGCAACAGCATAGTGTTTTTTGTTTCCATGCTTGGCTTTGCCTTGGGTTTTGCCCTGCCGTTTACATTTTTAGCAATGTTCCCTTCGGTGATGAAAAAAATGAAATCCGGAGCATGGCTCAATTCAGTGAAAATAGTATTCGGATTTTTAGAAATAGCCTTAGGACTAAAATTCTTGTCCATGGCCGATTTAAGTGCCGGATGGGGAATATTGGACCGTGAAACCTATCTTGCCATATGGATAGTTACCTTCTCCATGTTAGGATTCTACTTTTTGGGCAAATTACAATTCAAAGGCGATGAACCTATTGACCATGTGAGCGTTCCTCGTCTGTTTTTATCCCTCATCACTTTTGCCTTTGTAGTGTATATGATACCCGGTTTATGGGGAGCCCCGTTGAAAGCCATATCGGGATATATTCCTCCTATGACCACCCAAGATTTTGACATAGAACGCATAGTGGTGGAAAACAAAGGCGGTAACGCCGACTTCGGAACTTTGCCCGCCAATAGAAAATATGCGGATCAATTACATCTACCCACAGGATTTGAAGGATTTTTTGACCTAGAGGAAGCCAAAGCCTATGCAAAGACTGTCAATAAACCTATTTTTATAGACTTTACGGGAAAAACATGTGCTAATTGCCGTGAAATGGAAAATTATGTGTGGACACATCCGCAAGTGAAGAAGCTTTTGCAAGAACAATATGTCATGGTGGCCCTTTATGCGGATGCAAACACCATTACTTTGGATTCAAACGAATGGATTAGCACTGCCGATGGCAGCATAATAAAAACTTTAGGGAAAAAGAATCTGAACTACCAAATGGAACATTACAATATGAATGCCCAACCATTTTATGTGCTCATAGATGCCCAAGGAAATATGCTGACCAAAGAGCCTAAGTCGTATGATAGAAATGTAAACAATTTTGTTGCATTCCTTGAGGAAGGTCTTAACAATTTTAAACAACAATAACATATTAGGCTCGCTCTTACCATGAAGCATATTATTTTTGATATTATCCGACAAAAATTCTTGCAACAAAAAAGAGCGAAAGGATATTATAAAAATACCCTTTTCACCGTGATGACGTGGATAGGTGTGCTCTATATGGCAGGAGTATTGCTTACTTTGGGTTTTCTGCTGGATAATATTTTAGAAGAAATTCATCTTGACCAAAATCCCGTGGAATTAACGGGTAATGTGTTTCTTTATCTCTATTTGGGAGGCACGCTTATCCGTATTATCATGCAACAATTACAACGCATTCAAATTCACACCTATCAACATTTGCCCATACACAGAAAAACACTGATAAATTATTTGATTATCACTCCAGTACTTCACCCTTTCAATTATTTGCTGTTGTTTATGGCTATTCCTTTTGCCATACAATCGGTAAGTAAGTATTACGATGCGGGAGTTGCCGTTAATTATGTGTGCTGCATGACATTCATGATATGCTTCAATCATCTTGCGGCCGGTTATCTCAAACGCAAACTTTCTTCGGAATGGATAGGCGTATTAATACTATCTCTTATTATAGCAACATTTATCTGCATGGAATTTTTCGGAGGCATATCCTTATGCAAAATATCCCGTGCCTGTATGCTATGGACCATTACTCATGCTTATGGCATGCTCATTCCATTATCAATAGTTATAATAGCTTATATTGCTAATTTTCAATATCTTTTTCACAATCGCTATGTGGAAAAATTTGATATCAATAAGAACCATAAGATAAAAACTTATCGCTTGGAATTTTTAGACCGTTTTGGTTTGATAGGGGATATCATAGGCATGGAGATAAAACTTTTGCTCCGACACAAAAAAAGCAAAAGTTTGTTTTATATGTCCTTCTTTTTTCTTTTTTTCGGCCTTTTATATTATTTGGACCCCATATATAAAAATAATCCGGGATGGCTTTTCTTTTGTGCCATTTACGTTGTAGGTACATTTATGATTATGTTCGGACAAATGGTTATCAGTTGGGACAGTTCTCATTTTGACGGATTAATGACCAACAATATTTCCATTGAAAACTATTTGAAAGCCAACTTATACATCATGCAAATTATGAATATTTGCTTTTTTATTCTCTCCTCTCCCTATTTTATTATAGGTTGGCATATAGTAGCCTATCATATAGCAGCTTGCTTGTTCAATATAGGGGTGTTGGCATATTTTATTTTATACTTTGCCATTTATAATTCCAAACGTATAGATTTAAAAAATAATTCTGCATTTAATTATCAAGGTTTTTCTTTCAAAAACTTTTTCATCTTACTTCCCCTCTTTTTGCCTGTGATAATAATCGCCATTCTGCATATATGGTTGAACACTTATGTAATATTAGGTGCTTTTGCCTTAATGGGTGTTATAGGCTTGTGCCTGCAAAAATATTGGCTTAGAATCTGCATTAACAAATTTAATCAAAAAAAATACGCTCTATTGGAAGGCTTCCGCCAAAATGAATAAATAAAATATTATGATAACAGCAAAACATTTAAAGAAAACATACGGAGATAAAATTGCTTTACATATTGAAGACTTACACATAACCGAAGGTGAAAGTTTTGGTTTGGTCGGAAACAACGGCGCGGGAAAAACCACCCTTTTCCGACTTATTCTTGATTTAATAGAAGCCACCGAAGGAGAAGTGCTTATCAACAATACTCCCGTAGTACGCAACGATGAATGGAAATCGTATGTCGGTTCTTTTTTGGATGAAAATTTTTTAATCGACTTTCTTACCGTAAATGAGTATTTTCAATTTATCGGCAAACTTCATCATCTGACATCGGGAGAAATAGCGACATTTACAGATTCCATGCAGGATTTTTTTAATGGAGAAATCAGCGATACCAAAAAACTGATACGGGATTATTCCAAAGGAAACCAAAAAAAAATAGGTATAGCAGCCGCCCTTATAGGCAATCCCAAAATTCTTATTCTGGACGAACCTTTTACCGCTTTAGACCCTTCTTCGCAAATACGCCTCAAACGATTTCTCAACGATTTGCAAGTGCAAAAAAATATCACCCTACTCATATCTTCGCACGATTTAAACCATATTACCGAAGTGTGCAAACGTATTGTAATACTCGAAAACGGACATATAGTAAAAGACATTGCCACCAATGAAAACACGCTTAAAGAATTGGAGGGTTATTTTGCCGTATAAACACTTACATTATGAACAAAAAAAATGAAATAGACGCTAAAATAAAAATCAAATATCGCAAAGCCGAATTTGAATTTTTTCTACTCACACGCTATACCGCAGGCATAGTGCTCACCGGCACGGAAATTAAATCTATACGGGCAGGCAAAGCCAGTTTTACTGATGCATACTGCAGTTTTATCAATAATGAATTATGGATGCACAACCTGCATATAAGCGAATATATGGAAGGAAGCTACAATAATCATCTTCCCAAACGGGATAGAAAATTGTTACTCACCAAACGAGAACTAAGAAAAATTGCCGTTAAACTGAATGAAAAAGGTACTACGGTTATCCCTACCGTATTATATATCAATGAAAAAGGATTAGCCAAAGTGGAAATCGCATTGGCTAAAGGCAAAAAAATGTACGACAAAAGGGAAAGTATAAAAGAAAAAGACAATCTTAGGGCATCCAAAAGAGATGAAATATAAAAATGCCTATAATTATTTTTAACCTGTAAGGCTATCATGAAAAATAATGGTATCTTTGCAAAAATATGTATAAGAAAACATGGAACGCGTAAAACAAAAAATAGCAGTCATCGGTGGTGGAAGTTGGGCCACTGCTATAGTAAAAATATTAACTAATAATCATTCTCCTATCTATTGGTGGGTGAGAGAACCGGAGATAAAAGAAGGGGTGGAACTCAACGGAAGAAATCCTTTGTTTTTATCGTCAGCATTGTTAAACAACAAAAAAATACGTATTTCCAACAACCTTCGAAGGGTGGTATCAAGAGCTAATATCATTATATTGGTAGTCCCGTCGGCATATATATACAAATCTTTGGAAGTGCTGACACCCAAACATTTTAAAAACAAAATAATAGTGTCTGCCATAAAAGGTATCGTTCCTGAAAAAATGCTTACCGTAACCCAATACATTCATTCTCAATTTGATGTAGCAGAAGAAAACATGTGTGTGGTTTGTGGTCCTTCTCATGCTGAAGAAATAGCCGCCGAACGATTAACTTACCTCACCGCAGGCTCTTCCAACACTGCTTTGGCTAACACCATAGCCGATATCTTCCGTTGCAAATATGTACATATTAACACCTCTTCGGATATGAAGGGAATAGAATTTTCTGTTATTCTCAAAAATATTTATGCCATGGGAGGCGGTATGTTCCGTGGTGCCGGCTTCGGAGATAATCTTTTAGCTACTTTCAATGCCAATTGTATCAATGAAATGACACATTTTCTCAATTTAGTGGTACCCAATGAGCAACGAAGTTTTTATTCTGCCCCTTATTTAGGCGATTTTTTGGTAACCTCCTATTCCCAGTACAGCCGCAACCGACAATTCGGTATGATGATAGGACGCGGCTATTCCGTACGCACTGCACAATTGGAAATGAAAATGATAGCAGAAGGTTATTATGCAGTAAAATGTATACATGAAATTTGTAAATCGTACGACGTAAACATTCCTATTATAGAAATGGTTTACCGAATACTTTACGAAAACAGCTCTATTAAGTTAGAATTTATTAAAATGTTGGATGTTATGAAATAATAAAGCAGGATGCTGCTTTATTATTCACCTGTCTGCACATATTCCACATCATCGTCTGTTAGCATAGGCTTGCCTATAAAACAACGAATAAGTTGGGCTATTGTTAAAACATCCTTTTCGCAATAGGTTTTTATTCGTTCCAAATCATGTTGCTGCCAATACACTTCGTGCACTTGGCTACCGTCAATATCATCTTTGGGAGAAGGGATATTAAATATTGCCGACAACAAATCCAATGAAGTGTAATGCTTGTAATCGCCGAATTTCCACAATTCCATGGTGTCCAAAAATTGTGTCTCCCATGGTTTTTTCCCTTGCACTTGCAATATGTTCGGTATTTTTATTCCGTTTATCAACATGCGACGACACAAATACGGAAAATCAAATTCCTTACCATTATGGGCACATAATCGATATTGTGCTTTGGAAAAATGTTGATTCAACATTTCGGCAAAAGAAGCAAGCAAGTGTTTTTCATCATCATGATAATAAGAGGTAATGCACAATTTTTCATTTTTGGTAAACGCCATGGATATGCATATTACCTTGCCGAATTCGGCATATATTGCCGCTCTGTTATACAATGTTTCAGGAGTATCTTCCTCGTGTTTGGATATCTGCCCTGATTTTTTGTCCCAAAAAACACGCATACGAGGGTTTAAATGTTGATAATCGGGATATTCTCCCGCCGTTTCAATGTCAATGAATACAATATCTTTAAATTTCATAATATAGCTGTTATTTTATGTTTGACTTTATTGAATGTAAACTCATCATTAACTTTTTTGCCTTGCATAACCGCAAAAATAGGCGCAGCTGCGGATATGACAAAATAATCTTTTTCGGCACAAGTTATTTTTCCCATGCCTACGGCAATAAAAAAACGCTGTTTGTCGGTAACGACTATTGCCCCGTATTCCACTTTTTGCCTGCTTTCTTTGGGTATTTGGTACAATGCTTTTAAAGTATTCATGGCTTGCAATTGCTGCAATTGCAATTGTTCTTTGCTACGGGTGAGTTTGGTACGAAAAGAATCATATCTGTCTTTATTCTGACCGTAAGCATTGATTTGCTCTTGTAGTTCGTTGGCGGCTTTTTCCTTTTCTTCCGCTATTTTTTGTTGCTGCAATATGCATGCCTCTATTAACTGTTCTTTTAAATTGCTAACCATCTTTCTTCATTTTTTCCAAATAGCAAAGATACTCAAAATATCTTATCGGTTTAAATTTTTTATTTATAAAAAAGGGGAAGTGTATTTTCCTCTTCCCCTGCTAATATATCATATTTAACCCTTATTCTCCAAAGCTGGACCCGTCAAAACAATGTGTACATATACGTTCTTTGGGTAAACCTATGGTTTTGGCAATGGTTGACAAGGTATTGAATTTAAGCGTGTCAACACCTATATGCTTACGGAGCATTTCTACCATATTAGCATATTCTTTGGTGGTATCATCGCAATAAAGATGCAGATTCTTATTGCTATCACCCTCTAATTCTTTTATTACCCTGCGGGTGATGAGCTCCATTTCTGTTTTGGACGCAGAAAAATTCAAATAATTACAACCATACAGCAATGGCGGACAACTGATACGAATATGCACCTCTTTGGCACCATAATCGTATATCATTTTCACATTATCTTTCAATTGGGTGCCCCTGACTATACTGTCATCACAAAACACCACTCTTTTGCCCGAAAGCAATGCTCTGTTGGGTAAAAGTTTCATTTTAGCCACATGCTCCCGCATCACTTGGGAAGAAGGCATAAAACTTCTTGACCACGTGGGCGTGTATTTTACTATCCCTCTTTGATAAGGAATGCCTTTTCCCATGGCATATCCCAACGCCATGCCTATGCCGGAATCGGGAATGGCAGACACAAAATCGGCTTCCACATCGTCGGTTTTTCCCAATTCATAACCGCCTATATAACGTGTGTTCTCCACATTGATATGCTCATACTGCGTTGCAGGAAATCCGTAATATATCCACAAGAAAGAACATATCTGCATTTTGTCATTAGGAGCCGACAATTGTTGACAACCATAAGGAGAAACCCTTACTATTTCGCCCGGCCCGACAAATTGTTCTATTTCATAATCCATATTTGCAAAGCTATGACTTTCAAAAGCAATAGCATAGCCATTTTGATTTTTCCCTATTACTATGGGCGTGCGACCATAATAATCTCTTGCCGCTATTATACCGTTGTCGGTAAGTATCAATAAGGAACAAGCCCCTTTAACTTTTTTGTAAACATTTTGTATGCCGTCAACAAAATCCTTTCCTTGGGTAATCATCAAAGCTATCAATTCGGTAGGATTGGTAGTACCCGAACTCAATTCCGTAAACTGCTGATTAAGAGAAAGACATTCTGCCTCCAACTCCGCTATATTATTGATACGGGCCACTGTAACTATTGCAAACCGGCCTAAATGCGAATTGACCACTATCGGTTGGGAATCGGTATCACTGATAACACCTATTCCGCAATTTCCTTTAAACTTCTCCAATTCATCACCGAATTTGCTACGGAAATATGTATTCTCTATATTGTGTATAGAACGATGAAATATTCCGTTATCCATGGTAACCATACCGGCACGCTTGGTTCCTAAATGAGAATGGTAATCAATACCATAAAACAAATCACTTACGCATGCATGCTTGGATGCAACACCAAAAAAACCACCCATAACCTTGATTATTATAGATTTAAAATAAATAAATTAGTCAAAATAATACTGCAAATGTAACATTTTTTTTTCAAAAATATAGTTTCCCTCTAACAATTTATATATAACTGTAAGAGGCCAAATAGAAAAATTTCTTCTCTGAATTTGTAACCGGAATTTTAAGTCAGAAAGATTAATAAGAAATTAATCCTTAACTACATGATTACACATAAAACTGTTCTCGGGCAAAAAGAAGATTAAATATTCTCCTTATCGTTCCCACATTTCTTTCATGGCTTTTAAATTATCAGAACAACTTCCTCCTAAGCAGTATTTTCCGAAACGGGTATAATACTTATGTAAGATACTGTCACATTCGCTCTTGCTAATAGAGCGATTGCCCAGCAAATATTTGTCTGTATCATCGGCATAATTGTGTATCTCCTCTACACAAACCAGTGTCCGGAGCTCTCCTTCTTTCAACTTACATACACACTGATAATAACTATCAGAATAGTCTCCGTTGTACCCTTTCCCGATTAAAATTCTGTTTTTCTTAGGAATATATTGAAAACACAACGGAAGAAAATTACTATACACTTTGCCGTTATAAATAGCCAGCAACATATCTCCTCCCGCCTGATATCCGGTAGTAAGCACCATTTCAGGAATATCGTCTTCGTTGACATATATCCACTCCCATCCGGTATATTGTTCTATATCTTTGTTTTGCTGCAAATATTTTCGATAAATGTCCTTGTAATCCGTTGCTTCTTGCACAAAGGGCATATTACCTGAAACAAAAACAGACAATATCAACATACAAAAAAACAAATGTTTCATCTTTCTTTAGTGCTTTATCATTGCATATACGAGTTGACTACCCTTTCATTTTTTCTAATGCTGCTTTTCTTACTTCCGGATGGGGATCCTTTACAAGTTGATGTGCAAAATAACCTGATTTCGCAACTTCCAAGCGGACTCTATAATCCTTATCGTCTTTTAGTTTGTCAAGACCATAACCCCACTTGGCCATTCTTATTCTGTCTTCAACATTTTCAGAATCCACCAAGGCATCAGTATCTTTAAATGCTCCATACAGAAATTCATAATCCGGGTATTTGTCATAATAAACAAATTCATGATTGTCTAAAAACTGTTGTACTTTTTCTAACCTTTCATCCGCCTTTTTCTTGTCTTT
>DBXT01000067.1:73833-80559 GCA_002309615.1 Bacteroidales bacterium UBA1205 | reverse complement strand
GCTGTCAAAAAGGGTGTAAAGGGTTCGTTTGGACATGACTAACAGGCGTGCCAATTCATCAGTGCTGATTTTGACACCTTCTTCTAAAAATATGTCTGCACATTTTCTTGTCAGTTCCTCTTTTGTCATAATGTCATGTCTTAGTACAGAAAACTAAAAAAACTAAAATAGTTTTCAGTGTGCAGATACAGATGCAAAAATTGTGCCAAACAAAGCTGAATAATAGTGGAAATTCTTTTTTTTCGCCTTGTAAATAAAAACTAAAAAAAGTATGGGTGTGAAAGCAAATTTGATAAAAAGACGCTTAATTGTCAATTTGTTATTTGTCTGTTTAAAATTTTTTTTTCTTGTAAATCCGTTTTATACAAAAATTTTTTATATATTTGCCGATTGAAAAATATGGTTATACCAAGAGACCGTTAAATACATCTTTTTTAGTAAGTTCTTGGCACTAAAAACAAGAAAGGAGCAGATATTAATAACTTGATATTCATAGAAAACGGAACCGCTATGAAAAAAGAGAGAAAAATGTCAAAGGATTCCTTTAACTTAAAAAAAACAAAATGTTAAAGAAAACGAAATTTATCATAATAATTGTTCCTCTATTGATACTGACTTTTATTGCTTGTCATGAAGAGGATAGTACAGATATTGTACAACTTTCATGGCAGGTAAAATATATTTGTGTTGAAAATCAAAATTTTAAAGTTAAAAATAAAGATTATGATAATAAAGAAGCCTATATTCTCATTTTTAAGAATGATTCTGTTTTTCAATTAAATACAAGTGTAAACTTGGCTGTAGGAGAATTTAAAATACCTACTAAAAATTGTATCAACATTTTGAAGTATCAAGAAATTACAGAAATAGGAGGTCAAAGTATCATTGATAAAAAGTTATTGCAATATATTCCAACGATTTATTCTTACAAAATTTTAGGTG
Organism: Bacteroidales bacterium UBA1205; assembly: GCA_002309615.1. Lineage (GTDB taxonomy): Bacteria > Bacteroidota > Bacteroidia > Bacteroidales > WCHB1-69 > UBA1205. Next base: position 79,617 of record DBXT01000067.1, on the reverse strand, counting down.
ATAACCTTGTTTTACAAGGTAATAATTGTGAAATAAAATTGAAAAAACAATAGTTGATATGTGTAGTTCTGAGATATTATGGAAGTGAGTGAAAGAATAATTGATGAGTTAAAACAAGGGAATAAGTAAGAAGATGAAAAAGAATACATTTATTTTAGCGATTTTCGTAGTTTTCGTTTGCCTATTTTTCCTTTCATGCAAAAGGGTACACTTTGCGTTTCCGTATGAACTGAGGGCATATTTTCCCTATGTGGAAAATCAGGAATTAACATTTGTAAACGATAGTAACCAAACAGTGGAGGCACGTGTTTTGAAAGTAGAAACTACGGAAGAGTACAATATGCCATACGGATGCAAATGCCCGGATTGGGATACTCAAAGGAGTTTTACTTTTGAGTCGGATAATTTATCTTTTTATGGATTGATGAGTACGGAGTATTATTCTAGATTAGACATATCTTGTAAGTGCGAAATACATGGGGAAGCATCGAATTTCTATACAAAATTTTTTGAAGGAGATCCTTTTTCCGGAAATTTCTCTTCTATAATAGGTGACACTATTGTCATGGAGAACAATGGTGATAAATTGATTATCATAAAAGGAAAGGGAATTACCGAATTCAAGGCAGGTGATATTGTTTGGCGGTTAAAGAAATAGAAAGGGGAAAATATGAAAAAATCAATTTTATATTTTATATGCTATATATTTTTGCTAACAGATATAAACAGTCAAAGCGTGTATTTTAGTCAGACAAACAACAATAGTGTGAACTTTGATTTTTATTTGCCGCAATATAGCGTAAGAGACACAACCCTCCCTGCCGGATATGGCATATCTAATACTTTCAGCTATATCCAAATGAATGATGAAGATTTTGGCGTGATTGATAGTATCGGACTTCCATTACTACCACAACTTACAATAGATGTTCATATGCCGATTGGAGCAACTAATTTTTCTATTTCGCTTTCATCTTGTCAATATTCCTATTTCAATGTAACAAATCCCATATTGCCGGCTTTAAAGGACATAAATCCCGATACAATGAATTATATATTCAATATGGATTCTGTACATTATGCTTCAAACTACCCTTTTATGTTAATTGGTGCGACAATTATGGATGAATACGTTGTTTTCGGTGAAAAAGGACTTTCAGTTTCAATCAATCCTTTTGAGTACACCCCGACTAACGGACAAATAAAAGTGCTTACACAAGGAACTATATCAATATCCTACACAATGAATACTTCCTTAAATATGATAAATCCACATAGGAGTACCATTGCTGTAGAACGATATTTAAGTGCTTTGTTTTCCAACTATTCACCACAAAATGTCAGAGAAATTAACAAAGAAAACTACTTGATTATTACAGCACCTATATTTGAAAACGCTATTTCTGCTTTTGCTGATTACAAAAGGAATGTGGGATATAATGTCAAAGTGGTCAATACCAATGTAACGGGAACAAGTTTTTCTAACATTAAAAATTATATCCAAAATCAATATAACAACATAAGTACACGTCCAGAATATGTATTGCTTGTCGGTGGAAGTTCATTTATTCCTGCTTCAGCCGGAACAATTGGAGACAATTATGATCCTATTACCGATTTATTTTACTCCACCTTAGAAGGGAATGACTATAAAGCAGATGTATTTCTTGGCAGATTTCCTGTTTCTACGATAAACGAATTATCAGCTATTGTCAATAAAACACTTTATATGGAAATGAATTTGTCCGGCATGACAAAAAAGGCAACTTTTATTGCGGGTGCAGAATACAATAATAGTTGGATGGAACGTCAGTTTGAAAAAGGACATGACTATGTCGTGGACAAAACATTTTCTCCTGATGGATTTACCTGCGACAAATTGTATCAGCCAAGCGACATCCAAGTATCCCAAAATCTCTCCAACAATCCATTGTTCTTCATTTATTCCGGACATGGAAGCATATCAACATGGGCCGGTCAATCATTCTTTTTGACTAATAATCTTTTAGTAAATGCTAATAATACCTGCTATCCGTTTGCTTTTGCTTTTGCATGTTTGACAGGTAGTTATACAGATACAAGTAGTATATGTAATATATGGATGAATGAAGCAAACAAAGGTGCGGTAACCTATTTCGGTTCTTCTGTTACAACACTATGTCATTCGGATTTGGTTATAGAAAAAAAGATATTTGACTCGCACTTTTCTACAGATGTTTCTGTGTCCACCATAATCAATCATGGGATGAACAAGTTTAGAACACATTTCTGGGGATTGTTCAATAGAGAACGAGTTAAACGATATTTGAAATCCTACAACCTGCTTGGAGACCCTTCTCTCATTATGAGCGGTGTTGACTGTTTTTACAATTATATTTTTACTCAAAATGTAAATGTTACTTCTGGAAATATTTTGAATAAACAAGCTGAACATTTGATAAGAAACGATAATACTTTTTTTGTCAACAATGGGGCAAGTGTATATTTACAAGCAGGTGATGAAATTTTATTGACAGATGGTTTCTATGCTGCAGAAGGTTCCGATTTTGAGGCGGTCATAGCCCCTTGTTCCGGTAGGGCAGAACAACAAAGTCAGGTTTTGGACAATACACCTCCCCTATACGAATATAATAGGATGCCACAGCAGGATTCTTCCGGCACTTCCCTTTCAGAATCGCAGGTTGAGCAACGTCTTCAGGTTTGGCCTAATCCTGTATCGGGCACATTGCACATACAACTGCCTGATGCGGAAAAAGAGGTGGTGAGTATCTCTGTTTGTGACCTATTAGGAAGAGTAATACTGCAAAAGGAAAATTTTTCTACTAAAACAGAGTTGGATGTATCCGCCTTGTCTCGTGGCATGTATATTATACAAGTTCACACATTAGAAGGAAACAACATGACTGCAAAATTTGCGAAGGAATAATCAATACATGAAACTCTTTCAGTTATAGCTGTAAAGAAGTTGTAAAAGAAAAAAATGCCGCTTATGCGGCATTTTTTTTATGGGGAGGTGTTTTTTATCTTTTAGGAAATACCAACAATCTTTGCCGAAACTGCCAAGGATGCGGGAATGGTATAAAATTTATTTTTATCGGTTTTTCCCCTCCTTTTCACAAAAATATTTGAAATTTTTTCTTGTAAATCCGTTTTATACAAAAATTTTTTATATATTTGCGGATTGAAAAATATGGTTATGCCAAGAGACCGTTAAATACATCTTTTTTAGTAAGTTCTTGGCACTAAAAACAAGAAAGGAGCGGATATTAATAACTTGATATTCATAGAAAACGGAATCGCTATGGATAAAGAGAGAAAAGTGTCAAAGGATTCCTTTAACTTAAAAAAACAAAGGAAATGAAGAAAAAAAATAAAAAAGCCGTAATGACAATAGTACTTTTGCTGGCAATCGGTTCTCTGTCGGCACAAAATGAATGGTCACTAAACGGCAACAATGTATCCGGCGGACAGCCTATATTGGGTACACTATATCACCAGCAAAGTCCGCAACCGCTCCGTTTTTATGCAAATGGAATTCAAAGAGGAATATTCAGCCAATATAGCGGATACCTTGGTGTTGGCACCAATGCTCCGAAAAATCCGTTGCATATCCATTCCAATGACATACGTGGCAATTATTTTGATTTTAATTATGACGATCCGGAAAATCCTATCATTGGTAGTGACGTAAGTGTTGTTACAAGAATGGACTCGCTTATTCCAAGAGACTCCTCCAACAATCGTCCCAGTGGTGATTATTCAGGCCTTCAAATTACCAATGCGGCCACCGGTGCCAATCCTGACAATGGGTTGTTGATGTATGTACATGGACGTCATGGATTTTTGCGTCATCAGGAAAGCGACCTGTTCACCATCGGGTCGCGGGATTTTGACATCATGAATTTCACGCTTGACGGCAGAGTCGGAATTGGTACCGACCAACCTGCTCAAATGTTACATGTAGTGGATGGCAATATCCTCATCAGCAGAACCTCTAATATGAGCAATCGTGCTCCAGGCTCGTATAACGGAAGTTTGTTTTTCGGTGCTGACATAGACGCCAATACACCTTGTGGCAGTTGGGGTATTGAATACATAAATGACACCAACCATCCGGAATATGGGCAAGGATTGAATTTTTGGCAGCCATTCGGTGCTAATCATACATGGACAGGAAACTACCGGCTTTTTTTAGCTGACAACGGAAAAATCGGTATCGGCACGCAGTTCCCGCAGGCGGAATTATCGGTGAACGGAACAATTTTGGCAAAGGAAGTTCGTGTAAATACAAGTTCCACTTACTGGCCTGACTATGTGTTTGAAAACGAGTACAAAATGATGACACTCTCCGAATTGGAAAAATATGTAAACGAGTATAAGCATCTGCCGGGCATTCCTTCTGCAAGTGAAGTGGAAGAAAGCGGCAGTGTGGACTTGGGAGAAATGAACACCCTGTTACTGCAGAAAGTAGAGGAACTTACCAAATACATCATTGACTTGCAAAAACAGATAGATGAATTGAAAAATAGAAAGGAATAGGAAAATGAAAAAGATATTGTTAGCAACTATAGTGCTTTCTTGCTTTCTTCTCGGATGCATTAAAGACTGCGGTTTGGGCAAAATGTCCAAAGAAACACCGGCATTGAAGAAAAACGATTATAATTCTTGCAGGGCAGTATGCGAGAATCTAACTTACTATATCTGTGAAAGGACTCCTGATTTTCCCTATTGGGACAACATTGGAGATACTATTATGGTTTGTGGTTACCTTTCCGAAAATTGGAATGGAGATCGATATAGTTTTACCCTTTATGACAATCAAGATAATGCAAATGAACATGCAATTTGTGTAGAAGTATTATGGTCTGCTGTACCCATACCTGAAGGAACAGACATATCTAAGAAATGTTATGTTAAGGGACTTTTGGATTTTAATGAAGTTATCCTTAGTTTTGGAAGTCACCCCTATAGACCTTATATTAGAGGAGCTTACGATATTTATTTTGAATAAATATAACTTATCATGAAAAAAATAGTTTTATTCATATTAATCTTACATTTGTGTCTGTTCTTCAGAGTATGTGCTCAAAATCCAGTTTCTGAAACAGAAACTAGAACAGCAGCGGTGCATTATGCCCAATCTTTTTTGCAATATAAAAATCTTTCCTTCTCAAACATTTTAACTACAGATGTGTATAAGGAAAATACCATTACATTAATGAGGGAAGTGGTTTTTGATAATGGATTGTCAATCATTTTATCAGCATACAAATCTTGTCTTCCTGTGTTGCTGTATTCCACAAACCATACCACTATATTGTCAGACATGGAAACTATCCCTGATGGTTTACGTGATTTTATACAAAATTATGCATGTGTGATAGCTTATGCCGCGGACGCAAATCGAAATCTAAATGAACATCCTGATTGGGCTTTGCTGTTAGATACAGGATTGTCTGAAAATGTAACTCGTTCAGGTCATGTATATGGACCGTTATTAACCACTATCTGGGGACAAAGAGCAGCCTACCACGGTCACGTTTATAATGCATATAATTACTATGTATCAACAACGGGGTGTAATCCACCTCATGATACTTGTCCCGCAGGATGCGTAGCTGTCGCTATGGCCCAAATTATGAAATACTGGAACTATCCTGTTTATATGCCTAATAAAGTGGAACAATACGATTGGTGTAATATGCCAGATACTTTGTATTACATTAAAAGTGTGAACGAGAATAATGATACTAATTATAATTAGGCAACCTCTAAATTTTACTA
>DBXT01000067.1:0-73623 GCA_002309615.1 Bacteroidales bacterium UBA1205 | reverse complement strand
ACTATCTGTTCGTAGCGGAACATGTTATAAATCAAATTGTTCATTCCTATTACTGATTTTGCCCTTGCTATCCCAATAGTACGAACAAATAACTTGTTCATAACACATTCCATAAAACCAAATATATGTTCCACCAAACAACGTGTATGAGATTTTATTTTATTGTTTTCCTTTTGTTTCTCCGTTAACGGATGTCCTCTATAACTCTTTTCACATATTCTGTCTTTTACATCATATTTCTTCAGTATTTCTCCTTGTCCCACATAGGCACTATCTGCATATAAATTCTGCCCTTTATCCTTTTCTGTAAGCAAATTGTCTAATGATTGTGAATCGTGTGATGAGGCAGGGGTAATCTCTTGACTAATTATCAGTTTGCTTTTTGTATCTCCTTTGATATGGTTTTTGTATCCATAATAGTTTACTCCTCCTTTTTGTGTCCAGCGGGCATCTATATCCTTTTGGCTTCTTTTATGCGGTTGGTCTTTCCACAATTCATTGCCATCGCCTTGCTTGATTTGTTTGTTTTCTTCCGGTGTATTGTGTTGGCGTGGTGCTAAGACAAAACTTGCATCTACCATCCGACCTTCATTGAATATCAATTGTTGGTCGTTTAAAAAATCTACAAACTTCTGAAACAGCATTTCAGATACTCCGCTTTTTACTAACTTTTCGCGGAATAACCATATCGTTTTAGCATCAGGAACTTTATCTCCGCTTGATAAACCAAGAAAACGTCGAAAAGATACTCTATCCTCTATTTGGTATTCTGTCTGGTCATCACTAAGATTATAATATCGTTGTATCACCATTATTTTGAACATCATTACCACATCATACGGCTTTGCACCGACTTTACTCTTTTTGTCCTTATTCAGTACAGCTTCCTCTAAATCAGAACGAAACATCTCAAAATCTACTACTTTTGATAATTTTTCCAACGGATTGCCTATCTTGGAAAGTTTTTCGTGCCTATTTTCGTCATCAAACAATGTTTTGTATCCTGTCTCTTTGTATTTCTGCATGGTATTTCTTTTTGACTTACAATTATATAACGAATAAAATAAGACCTTATTGTTTGATTGTTAAATTTTTATCTATTTTTAGAGATGTCCATTAATAATTTAACAATTTGTATTCTGCTTTTTTTTTAACCGGCAGCTTGAACAATAAAAAAACGCATTCTCGGTAAAGAGAATGCGTTTTTAGTATTGTTTTTTAAAATTAATTCTTTATTGCGGCTATTTCTTTAATAGCGGTAATAGCGGCATCTATGTCTGATTCGGTGTTAAAAGCGCCTACACTCAGGCGAACGGTACCGTGAATATCAATAGTGCCTATTCCTTGATGAACTTTAGGGGCACATTGTAATCCGGTACGGCAAGCTATGTCATAATCCACATCCAGCATGGTGCCTACGTCTCCTGCTTCAAAACCTTTAATATTGAGGGATAGCACAGGATTGTGATTTTCCACTCCTTCGGCACAATAGAGCGTTACTCCGGGAACATCTTTTATTTCCAAACGAAGTTTTTCCCACAAACGCATTTCTTGTGCGTGTAGATTTTCCACACCGTGTTGAAGCACCCATTTTACACCGGCATGCAAACCGGCTACCCCTAAAAGATTCATGGTTCCTGCTTCCAAACGATAAGGATATTCTTCCAAATGTCCGGGGTAGGCAGACCGTACACCTGTGCCGCCGAAACGGGTATGTTTAACGGTAATGCCTTCTCTTACATATGAACCTCCTATTCCGGTAGGTCCCATTAAACATTTGTGACCGGTAAAAGCATAACAGTCCACACCGAAATTCACCATATCCATAGTATTGGCTCCGGCTCCTTGGCTGCCGTCTACTAAAAATATTAAACCGTTTTCTTTACATATTTTACCTATTTGCGGAATGGGTTGTACTGTTCCTATTACATTGGAACATTGTGTGCATACTACCAATTTGGTGTTGGGTTTAATAGCTTTTTTGATGTCGTCGGGGTCAACGTAACCATGCTTGTCAAAAGGTACATACGTTACTTCTATCAATCCTCTTTGCTCCAATACGTATAAGGGACGAAGCACAGAATTGTGTTCCAGCATGGTGGTGATAACATGGTCGCCTTTTTCCACCAAACCTTGAATAAGTATATTCAAAGAGTCTGTTGCATTATAGCTAAAGGTCAAACGATTAGGATCACCGCCGCCGTTGAACATTTGTGTGAGCATTTTTCTGGTATTTTCCACCAACTCGCCTGTTTCTATGGCTGCATCAAATCCGGAACGACCCGGGCTAACACCATGGGTGCGGTAATAAGTGTTCATAAAATCATAAACTTCTTCCGGTTTTGGGAATGTGGTTGCTGAATTATCTAAATATATCATAATATACCTTTTAAATTATTGTTCTATTATTAACTTATTATTTATTCTAATACCAAGGCGTCTGCCACTACTTCAGCTATGGTTTTTATTTTTACATTCAATTTATAGGTGCTATTCAGTTGCATGAGTTGGTCCACACAATTATGGCACGGAGTAACCACCACCTTGGCTCCTGTATTCCGTATTTGGTTGGCTTTAATTTCTCCTATGGCAATACGACGTTCATTGTATTCGCTCATGGCCAATTGACCGCCACCGCCGCCACAGCAGAAATTGTCTATTCCGTGAGGTGTCATTTCCTTAAAATTGGTAACGGCTTGGTTAATGGTGAAACGCAATTCTTCCACCAAACCGCCATTACGTACCAAATTGCAGGGGTCGTGTAGGGTTACCAATTCCTGATTGAGTGATTTGTCTAATTTGATACGACCTTCCCTGATATAACTGTTAATTAATTCTACCACGGTGATGGTTTCGAATTCGTAAGCCTGTTGTAAATAATTAGGGCCTTCCCATCTATTGGCACGAGAGCCGTGTCCGCATTCTCCCAATACCAACATTTTACAATGTTTGTTCAGCACCTCATCGTGCAAACGTTGGGCTATGCGTTTTGCATGCTCGTTGTTACCGCTGAACAGTCCGTAGTTGGTAACATCGTACATGTGAGTGGATATAGTCCAACTTTCTTTGGCTGCATAAAATATTTTAGCCATAGCCACTATGGATAGAGGGAAAAATTTAGGCTCTCGAGGATTGAGGGTGTATAAAATATTTTTATCGGTTTCATTCAAAGGAATACGGGCTTCCGGTCCGCATTCGTCTTGAAGGTCTTCCTCCATCCATTGTATGGTGTCTACAAAATCGTCGGTGGGTATAGCCATGTTGTTGCCAGTTTGCAGGGCGGCGTCTACCGTTGCCTGCAATGTGGCCGGCACTAAATTCATGGCTGCCAGCATACGGCGGCCAAAATGGACGATATAAGCGATATCCACACCTATGGAACAATGTTTCACACATCTTCCGCACATGGTGCAAGCACCGAAAAGTGCATCTATCATCTCTTCAGCCATTTTATCGTCCAAAGGACGAGCATTAACCAAAAACGGAGCAACCCTGCCGGTAAGCGTACAATATTTTCTATATAAGGCCGCTACCAATTCCACTTTGCGTGCGGGCATGTATTTATCGTCATGCATGGTTTTGTAATACATGCAACTTTCGGCACATAAACCGCAATGCACACAAGCGTTCAAATGCGTTTCCAATTTGCTGTCGGGACGCATTTTTAACAATTGTATCGCTTTGTCTATTTGTTCTGTTGTTAATTTTTCCATGTCAACTAATTTTTAGGAGGCCACACATTACGCCACCCGTAGAAACGACCTAAATGGTATCTGGCAGCAAAGAAATACAGTACATGTCTTAATTTTCCCACCGGCATATACAGCAATAAAATTGATACCTCTATGTAATATACCGAAGCAAACACATGCGGAAGCATTAAATATATTATGGTAAACAATTGAAACAAGGTGGTGAGAAAATTGGATAAATAATCATCCAAATGCGATAAATTCCGCATTTTTTTCACCACTATGCGTTTTATCAACAATCCTATTCCGCAAGAGGCGCTTATTAGTAAGCATGCGTTCAAAACATATACCAGCCACAACGGAAACAAGTCAGGAGAGATAAAAAAGAATACCACAAACAAAAGTATACTTAAAAAAGTACCCAAATGAAACAACGCTCCTGCCGTAAAAGTGGGAATATGCAAGTATGCCGTTTCTTTGTGATTGGGCATCATGGCTGTGGTGTACGCGTACGCTTCCGCTTTGGCCAAATTGCCTGTTTTTTTAGAAAAATCTTTGGGATTACCTTCCCGTATTAATCGTAAAAAATGCCAAAGCATTACAGCGGCAAACAATACTAATGCCGCTAAACTAAGATATTGATACCAATACATGTTAATATATTTCTATGTTTATACGCAGCCGTCAGGCTTGGGCAAACCTGCTACCCTGCAAGCTCCGCGAGCCGGCCCCAACGGGAACAATTCGTAAATATCTTTCAATTTTAAGCCGGTTTCTTTGCATATAGTGCGTATCATGGGTGCATTGCCCTTTTCATTGAAATTATTTCTGATAACTCTAACTACAGCCCAATGTTGGTCTGTCATTTCTATGCCGTCGGCTTGGGCTATTTGTTTAGCTACTTCATCGTTCCATACTTCGGGATTGGTCAAAAAACCATCTCCGTCAAAATTTAATTCTGCCATTTTTAACAATTTAAATTTATGTTACAACTTGCAAAGATAACATTTTTTTTTATAATGAAATATTGTCTTTTTGTCGGTGAAAAAATTTGCTTTAACAGGCACTAATCATCAATATACCAATGATAATATGTCGTTTATTATTTCCGGATATTTTACATCTTCTTTTCTTACCGGAGCATGATGAATGGAGGCTTTGGTCAGTAATGTTTGTGCATACGCTATGGCATCGGGTTGTAAACTATCGGAAGCAATGGTTACTTGGCGTATTATTCCGTTTTGCTCATCCACATCCATGCTTAATTCTATTTCTCCCCATGGAAACACGGCTGTTTTCTGTGCTTTAAAATTTTTCCATTTATCCCATATCCATTCATCAGAAGAATAGTGCCGGTATAGTTCGTTTACCGCAGGAAGTCGGGTAAGTATATCAAAATCAATAATATCGGCTTTTTGTTGATAGATGTTTTCAAAAGCCGATATCATATTGGGTATGATATTTTCGGCCGTAACGGGAGCCAATTCCGCCAAATTAACCACCCTGCTCCGCACCGATTGTACTCCGTGTTTTTGCAGTTTAGAAGGTTTTACTTTCAAATATCGTTGTAAGTCATTAATATTGCCGTCAATAAGTATGGTGCCGTGATGCAGATGTCGGAATTTACCTTTGTTAAAAGCATTGCCTGAAAATTTACGCCCGTCACACAACACATCGTTTCGTCCGCTTATCTCCGCGTGCAAACCATAGGCAGCAACAGCTTGTTGTAATACAGAAAATTGTTTGATTACATCGTATTCATCATGAGAGGCAATAAATGAAAAATTGACATTCCCGCTGTCATGATATACCGCACCTCCGCCGGTGCTCCTTCGCATTACATAACCGCCGTCTTGCAACAAAAGGGCGACATCGCATTCTGCAAAAGGATTTTGATTTCGTCCCACCACCACCGTTCTATAGTTCTTCCATAAATATAAGGTGACGGTACGGGTAAGAGGCTCGTTTAATAAATAATTTTCCACAGCCACATTCAAATGAGGGTTGGTTTGATTACTGATGACCAATTGTAAATTCATCTCTTTTTGCATTTGTAATAATTTGCAAAGGTAATGTTTTTTTATAAGAATTAATAACGAGTGAGGGGGTCTTACTGCTAAAAGTATGAGAAATTGATCTGTTTTTATTGAAAATATCAAATTAAAAATACGCACGATGAAAATTTTTATAACTGATTATCAGTACGATATATATTTTTTCGTATTTTTTTTTCATAGTAGGCTTTCGCATTAAAAAAAATTATACCTTTGCAACGCTTTAGGCAATTGTCCAATGGTGTAATGGTAGCACTACAGTTTTTGGTACTGTCTGTCTTGGTTCGAATCCAGGTTGGACAACAGTGAAATCTCACTTATTGTTAAAGTGAGATTTCTTGTTTTAGGAGGACGGATTAATTAGAGGGCTTATCAAAACTCTCTTTTTTTATATAGATAGTAAACATGACAAGCATAACAGTAAACAAAATTACCCGATTGGTAAATGAAGCCATAGAAGGCACCGATTTATTTATAGGCGAAATAAAAGTAAAATCGGGGAATATCATTTATATTTTTTTAGACGGGGATCACGGTGTGCCCATTTCTAAATGTGTGGAAGTAAGCCGTTATGTGGAAAAACATTTGGACAGGGAGCGTGAAGATTTTGAATTGAATGTATCTTCTTACGGCATAGGTCAGCCGTTAAAATTTTTGCGACAATATGTTAATGCTATAGGCAAACAATTAACCGTTACTTTACAAGATGGCACCAAACGCACCGGCATATTGTTGCAAGCCGACGACAAACAAATTGCCCTGCAATTAAAGTCCGATAAAAAACATGCTGATATCACAACATGTTCCATAGAAATGAATACAATAAAAACAGCAAAAATAGATGCAATATTTAAATAAAAATAACCATGAGTGAAAATCTGAATTTGATAGACACCTTTTCGGAATTCAAGGAATTCAAAAACATCGACAAAGAATCGTTAATGCGTATTTTGGAAGATATTTTCAAGCAAATGTTGCTGAAAAAATACGGACAAGATTCAAATGTAAACGTTATTGTCAATACCGACAAAGGAGACGTGGAGTTTCAACGATTTTTGGAAATAGTGGAAGATGGTGAACTCACCGACGAAAGCACACAAATAGAACTTTCCAAGGCGGTGAAAATAGAACCCGATTTTGAGGTAGGCGAAGAATTGTGCGAAACCATACAATTGAAAGATTTCGGTCGCAGAGATATTTTGGCCTTGCGTCAAAGTTTGGCAGCCAAAGTAATGGAATACGAAAAAGATATTATTTATCAAAAATACGAAAATAAAGTAGGGGAAATAGTTTCCGGCACTGTGGTGCATACCAACAAAAAAGACCTTACTTTTGTAGATGATGAAGATATAGAAATTATCATCAGAAAAAATGAACTCATTCCCAGAGATCATTATAAAAAAGGCGATCCCATACGTGCCGTTATCACCAAAGTAGAGCCTAAAGCCAATTCTTCTTTAATAGAAGCCTCTCGTACCTCTCCCATGTTTTTGGAAAAATTAATGGAAGAAGAAATTCCCGAGATATACGATGGCATAATAGTGATAAAAAACATAGTGCGTATGCCCGGCGACAGAGCCAAAATTGCAGTGGAAACATTTGACGATAGAATAGACCCCGTGGGTTCTTGTGTCGGCATGAAAGGTTCCCGTATCCACGGCATTACTCGTGAATTAAGAGAAGAAAACATAGATATAGTCAACTATACCTCCAATCCCGCATTGTATATCACCCGTGCTTTGAATCCGGCAAAAATCTCCAATCTGGAAATAGACGAAGAAAACAAAACGGCTATTGCGGTGATGAAATCGGATCAAATATCATTGGCTATCGGTAAAAATGGTTCCAATATACGTTTGGCTGCCAAGCTTACCGGCTACGATATTGATGTAATAAAAGAAAATGCCATAGGCATAGAAGATGTGGCCATAGATGAATTTGCCGATGAAATAGATCAATGGGTAATCGACGTGCTTAAGAGCATAGGTTGTGATACAGGTCGCAGCGTTTTGGAATTGAGTAGAGAAGAACTTTTGCGTCGTTCCGATTTGGAAGAAGATACCATAGACCATATCATAGATGTTATCTCTGCTGAATTTGACGATAGCGACGAAAAATAAAATTTTCTAAAACGGGAATTTAAATAAACAGCTGTTCAATTAAAATAAAAATCGATGTCTGAAATAAAAATACGCTTAGGAAAAGCCGCAAGAGAATTTAACGTAAGTAGTGCTACTATTGTTGAATTCTTGGCACAAAAAGGTCTCCCTATAGAGAATAGCGACAATTCAAAATTGACGCCGGAAATGTATGAGCTATTGAAAGAAAAATATCAATTGGACAAAGACAGCAAAGAAAAAGCCAGTCAAATAGAAATAGGATATGCTTCTAAAATAGCTTCCGACAAAGAGAAAAAAGAGGCTTTGGAGAAAAAAGAAAAGGAAAGACTGGAAAAAGAAAAAGAGAAGGCAAAAGCAGAACGTTTGGCCCAATTGAAATCCGAACCTGTTGCTCCCGTAGTGGAAGAACCTGCTCCCGAAACCGAAGCCCCTCAAGAGGAACCGGCACCGGTAAAAGAAGAAATTACAAAAGTGGAGGAATTGGTGAAAAAACCCAAAATAGTCGGAGTTATTGATTTGGAAAAAGCCAACAGACCTACCAAACCTCAAAAAAAATCCAAGGCGGAAAAAGCTAAAAAAGAAGACATCGAAAAAGAAAAAAGCAGCAAGAAAAAAGTAGAAAAAAACAAAGAGGAACTTCCGGCTTCCCAAGCCCAAGAAGAACAATCTATGAATGAACAATCAATTGAAGAACAGCCAATTGATAAATCTACAATAGCAGAAAACACTCCTCAAACCGAACAACCCGTATTCGACCAACCTGCTGAAGCGGTAGAAGAAAACATAGCGGCACCTAAGCAACCGGAACATATTGAAACAGTGATTCCTCACTTAAAAGCGCCCACTATAACAGGTAAAATCGACCTTGCTTCGCTTAATGTAAAAACCAAACCCAAAAAGAAAACCAAAGAAGAGCTTCGTAAGGAAAAAGAGGAGAGAATACGTACCGAAAAAGCTTTGTACGCAGAGCAAAAAGCCAAAAAAGAAAGTGCTCAGGCCAAAGCAAACGAAAAGGCTGCAGAAGATAATTTTATCAAAACCACAGTGGAAACGCTTGCCGGTACAAAGGTGGTGGGTAAAATAGAAAATTTGGATGCGATAAATGGTGGCAAGTCCAAAGATAAGGAAGGCAGTAAAAAAGAAAAAAGGAAGAGAATCACCAAGTTTTCTCCTGAAGACAAAGCCCCTATGGATAATAGCCGCCGTCCTGATGTGTACAATAGAAAAAAAGAAAAACACAAAGAAAAACGTCCGGATATCAGCCAAGAAGAAGTAGAACTTCAAATTAAACGCACCAAAGCCAAATTGGCTCCTTTGGGCAAAACAGCCGCTTCCAAGCACAGAAAAGACAAGCGTCAGGCTATCATGCATGAAAAGGAAGAGGAACAACAAAGACAAGCACTGGAAAGCAAAATATTAAAAGTTACGGAATTTATCACCGCCAACGAGTTGGCTATTATGATGAATGTGCCTGTCAGCAAAGTAATAGCAACATGCATGAGCATAGGTTTGTTTGTTTCCATCAACCAACGATTGGAGAAAGATTATATCATTCTCTTAGCCAAAGAATTCGGTTATGAAGTGGAATTTTCCGATAGTGATGTGGAAGATTATATCACGGAAGAACAAAATCCTGAACAATTGGAACCAAGGGCACCTATAGTTACCGTTATGGGACATGTGGACCATGGTAAAACATCTTTGTTGGACTATATTCGTAAAACCAATGTAATTGCCGGTGAAGCCGGAGGAATTACCCAGCATATAGGTGCTTATGAAGTTCATCTTCCCGATGGTAGAAAAATCACTTTCCTTGATACCCCCGGGCACGAAGCTTTTACCGCCATGCGTGCCAGAGGAGCTAAAATTACGGATATAGTAATCATCGTAATTGCCGCCGATGACAGCATTATGCCGCAAACCATAGAAGCTATTAACCATGCTCAAGCCGCCGGCGTGCCGATGATATTTGCTATTAACAAAATAGACAAACCCGGAGCCGACCCCGATAAAATACGTACGGCATTGGCCAATATGAATTTATTGGTAGAAGAATGGGGAGGAAAAATACAAAGTCAGGAAATTTCAGCCAAAAAAGGTACCAATGTGGATATACTTTTGGAAAAAGTGTTGATAGAAGCTGAAATGTTGGATTTAAAAGCCAATCCGCACGCAGTGGCAATGGGTACGGTAATAGAGTCTTCTTTGGACAAAGGAAGAGGCTATGTAGCCAAAATGCTTATTCAAAACGGAACGCTCCATAAAAGCGATATAGTGGTGGCAGGAACAAGCTATGGCAAAATAAAGGTGATGTATAATGAACGTAATCAGGCCATCACCTCAGCAGGTCCTTCCACTCCGGTGTTATTGCTCGGATTAGATTCCGCACCGCAAGCAGGCGATACTTTCAAAGTGTATAGCGACGAAAGAGAAGCTAAATCGGTGGTAAGCAAACGCCAGCAATTGTTAAGAGAACAAGGCCTGCGTACACAAAAACATATCACCTTGGATGAAATAGGCAGAAGAATAGCTGTAGGAGATTTTAAAGAGTTGAATATCATTATAAAAGGTGATGTTGACGGCTCTATTGAAGCTTTGTCCGATTCTTTATTGCGTTTGTCCACCGACGAAGTACAAGTGAATGTAATACACAAATCGGTAGGTCAGGTTACGGAATCGGATGTATTGTTGGCTTCGGCTTCAAACGCTATTATCATCGCTTTCCAAGTGCGTCCGTCAGGCAGCGCCAAGAAACTGGCCGAACAAGAACAAATAGACATACGTACTTATTCCGTTATTTACGATGCTATTAATGATTTGAAAGATGCTATCGACGGCATGAAAGCACCGGAATTGAAAGAAGCCATCGTATGTAATTTGGAAGTCAGGGAAACATTCCGCATCCCCAAAGTGGGAACCATTGCCGGCTGCTATGTGTTAAACGGAAAAATACAGCGTACCACCCGCATACGTATCATCCGAGACGGTATAGTGATTTTTACCGGCAGGTTGGGCTCGCTCAAACGCTTTAAAGATGACGCCAAAGAAGTGTTGGCCGGTTATGAATGCGGTTTGAATATAGAAAGTTTTAACGATATCAAAATAGGAGATATAGTTGAAGGATTTGAAGAAATAGAAGTCAAAAAGTAAATTCAAATTCGGATAAACAAAAAGGGCGGTTCGTAAGAATCGCCTTTTTTTGACCTCTCGTTTTGGCAATAAAAGATGTTTCATCGTAATCAACAACTTTCATCCGTGGCTGACATACTGTCATAAATCACAGGATAGTTGTCAGTATACGAGAATATTCGGATTTTTGTTAAAACAATTGATAATCACCTGTTTGTGCATTTTATATATAATAAGGTACTGACAAGATGTCTTAAAATAAAATTTGGCATAAATTTAGCAAATAGAAGAATGTATTCGCAAAAAAGCGAGAAAGTAGTAGTAATCAATAAAATATAAAGATATGGAAATAAATATTAAACCATTGGCAGATAGAGTGATAATAGAAGCAGCTCCTGCAGAACAAAAAACAGCAGCCGGTATTATAATACCCGATACCGCAAAGGAAAAACCCCAAAGAGGCAAAGTTGTTGCCGTAGGTAACGGAAAAAAAGATGAACCCATGACGGTGAAAGTCGGTGATGTGGTATTGTATGGCAAATATGCCGGAACAGAAATCAATTACAACGGAACCGATTATCTCATCATGAAAGAATCGGACATATTGGCAATTATAGGATAAAGAAAGGATAAACAACAAAAATATTTTTGAAATTATGGCAAAAGAAATTTTATATAGCTGGGATGCCAGAGAAGGTTTAAAAAAAGGCGTTGATGCATTGGCAAACGCAGTAAAAGTTACATTAGGACCTAAAGGAAGAAATGTAATCATAGATAAAAAATTCGGTGCACCTCAAATCACCAAAGACGGTGTAACGGTAGCTAAAGAAATAGAATTAAAAGAGTCCATTGAAAATATGGGTGCCCAAATGGTAAAAGAAGTGGCTTCCAAAACCAACGATCAAGCAGGTGACGGCACCACCACCGCTACTGTTTTGGCACAAATTATTTTCAACCATGGTTTAAAATATGTGACCGCCGGTGCTAATCCTATGGATTTAAAACGCGGTATAGACAAAGCTGTGGCTTGTGTAGTGGCTGATTTGCGTAAAAGAGCACAAGAAGTGGGGGACAACAATGAAAAAATACAACAAGTGGCTACCATTTCTGCTAACAACGACCATGTAGTAGGCGGCATTATTGCAGAAGCCATGCAAAAGGTGAAAAAAGAAGGTGTTATCACCATAGAAGAAGCCAAAGGTACCGAAACAGAAGTGAAAGTGGTGGAAGGTATGCAATTCGACCGCGGATATATTTCTCCTTATTTTGTTACCGATACCGAAAAAATGGAAACCGTATATGAATTGCCTTATATATTGATATACGATAAAAAAATATCCAACATGAAGGAATTTTTGCCCATATTGGAAAAGGTGGTTCAAACAGGCAAAGCCTTATTGGTGATAGCAGAAGATATAGAAAGCGAAGCTTTGGCAACATTGGTGGTTAACCGCTTACGCGGTTCGTTGAAGATAGTTGCCGTTAAGGCTCCCGGATTCGGTGACAGACGTAAAGAAATGTTGGAAGATATCGCTATTTTGACCGGCGGAACGGTTATTTCCGAAGAAAAAGGTTTCAAATTGGAAGATGCTACCTTGGAAATGCTCGGTCAAGCCGAAAAAGTTACCGTGGATAAAGAAAACACCACTATAGTCAGCGGTAAGGGTGACAAAGAAAACATAGCAGCCCGTATAGCTCAAATAAAAGCCCAAATAGAAAAAACAAAATCGGATTACGACCGCGAAAAATTGCAAGAACGTTTGGCTAAATTAGCCGGCGGTGTGGCCGTGATTTATGTAGGTGCAGCATCTGAAGTGGAAATGAAAGAAAAGAAAGATCGTTTTGACGATGCTTTGCATGCAACAAGAGCCGCTGTAGAAGAAGGTATTATCCCCGGAGGCGGTGTGGCTTACATCAGAGCTATCAAGGCTTTGGATACTTTGTCGGCAGAAAACGATGACGAAAAATTCGGTGTGGAAATAGTTCGTCGTGCTTTGGAAGAACCGTTGAGACAAATAGTACAAAATGCCGGATTGGAAGGTTCTGTGGTAGTTAATAGCGTAAAAGAAGGAGAAGGCTTCTACGGTTTTAACGCCCGTACCGAAAAATACGAAGATTTAATGCAGGCCGGTGTGGTTGATCCCGCTAAAGTATCCAGAGTGGCTTTGGAAAATGCAGCTTCAATAGCAGGTATGTTGCTTACTACAGAATGTGTATTGGCTGACATTAAAGAAGAAACTCCGGCAGCTCCTCCTATGGGTGGCGGTATGCCCGGCGGCATGGGCGGTATGTATTAATAGCTACTTGTTCCCGCAAATGTTTAAAAGAGTCCGTACGGACTCTTTTTTTTGTTCCTATAAAATAAACAGGGTAATCAGTCGTTAATAATAAAAAAATGAAGATGAAGTTGAAAGGAAATATTTGTTTGCTTATATTAGTAATGTCGTTTGCTTTGACAAGCTGTAACCATGATGAAAATAATGATGTGTTACAAAACGGCGATTTGCTTTTTATAGGTCTGCCGTGGCAATATAGCATATCGGATAGTGCAGGTATGTCTTCGGCGATAATATCTTCCACAGGTGACACCGATAAAGTGAATTATGTGCATGTGGCTATATTAGAAGTATCGGACGACAGCACATGGATAATAGACGCAACGCTTAAACGCGGTGTTGCTCGTTATCCGTTGGATACTTTTTTGCGTGATTTTACATTAAAAGACGGAACCTATCCTCAGTTTGATGTTAAAAGATTGAAAAACAATAAAAATGCAAGCGCTTATGTGAAGCAGGCCAAGAAATATATAGGCAGATGCTATGATGTTTATTTTTTGCCCGATAATGAGGAACAATACTGCAGTGAATTGGTATATAATTCCTATGTAAGTTTCGGCGGCAGTCATCTTTTTCATCAATATCCTATGAATTTTAAATCTTCTGATGGCAGCTTTCCTGTCTATTGGGAAGAACTTTTTGCTATTTTAGGACAGCCCATACCCCAAAACAAGCCCGGCACCAATCCTAATAGCATGGCTCAAGAAAACTGTTTAAAAAATGTGAACGCAAATATCGTTCGCCAATAGCCTGAACAATGAACGATAAACAAAGTCGGTACAAAGAGGTGTTACAACAGGCTAAGGCTTTAGCCGATACGGATGCAATTGCATATATGGCCAATGTAGCAGCCTTGCTGCATGCTTATTTTTCGTTTTGGTGGGTCGGCTTTTATAGGGTAAAGGCAGCAACATTGGTGTTGGGCCCTTTTCAAGGCCCCTTGGCATGCACCCGCATAGCCTACGGAAAAGGAGTGTGCGGAACCGCATGGAAAAACAAGCAAACAATAGTAGTGCCCGATGTGGAAGAATTTGAAGGACATATAGCATGCAGTGCATTGTCCAAAAGCGAAATAGTGGTGCCATTGTTACAAAACCAAGAAGTGAAAGCCGTGTTGGATATAGATAGCGAACAATTGGATGCCTTTGATAAGGAGGATGTTTACTATTTGGAACAATTGTCAGCAATAATGACGCAGCATATTTGTTTTGACAAAGATTAAAAAAAACGAAGACTTATTTACAAAACGGAGACCGATAAAGCAACCGGCGGCAGCTCCTATGCCGCTTTTCCCGAGCATTTATCCATGCTTGCAAAACCAATGTTTTACGGAAAATTTCAGTTATAACAGTATGCAAAGCTGTTTCCGCAATGAAACACAATTTACCCCTTAAACGGTATAAATAAAAATCGGGAGCAAGAACAATGCTATAAAAGTATTGATTATCAGTGTAGTTAAATGTTTTTTTGTTGTCCCACTAGGACTCGAACCCAGACATACAGAACCAGAATCTGCGGTGCTACCATTACACAATGGGACAAAAATCAATGTTGCAAAAGTATAAAAAAATGCAATATGAAAAACCAATTCGGACAAAAAATATTCTTTTCCGATAATGGTAAAAATTTGCACAATCGCTTTTCTTATACAAAATATGGGTGTTTTGTATATGTATATTTTTTATTATCAATGTATTATAAAAACTTTGAAATCCTGCGTCAAAACCTTGAATTTTTCTTTTTTTTTTAGTATTTTTGCAGTTTGAATTATTGATAAATAAGCAACATGAGCAAAGAAGGAAAAAATAAAGGTATTTTACGCGAACCTGAAGAAGGTTTCTTGGAGAAAGTAATCAATTGGTACAATAAACAAGAAAAATTAATCAACGTAATTTTCGTCAGTGTAGTGGTAGTGGTGTTGGCACTATTATTCTATTTTATGTATTGGGCACCCAAGCGTCAGGCAAAGGCAGAAATGGCCATATATAAAGCAGAACAATATTTTGCAGCCGATTCAGTGCAACTGGCATTGAACGGAGACGGCACTTGCGAAGGATTGTTGGATGTAATCAAGGAATATCCTTGTACCAAAACAGCCGACAGAGCCAGATTCATGGTAGGTTCATGTTATATAAAAGACGGCAAATTGGACGATGCTATCAGCATGTTAAAAAAATGCTCTACCCGTTCCAAACTGATAAGTGTGCAAGCATTAGGATTGATAGGAGATGCTTATTGGGAAAAAAATAATCTGGAGTCAGCAGCCAAATATTACAAAAAAGCATACAAAAAGAACCCTAACGATTTATTAACGCCAATGTATTTATTGCGTTATGCAATGGTAAGCGAAGCTCAAGGAAATTGGGACAAAGCCATCAAAGCATACGAAACCATACAAAAAGAATACACTCAATCGTTTGAAGCCTTGGATGTAGAAAAAAGGATAGAATACGCCAAAACAAGGCTATAGTCAGTGCTGATGAGCGAAAAAAAGAAAAATCTTTCCGAATGTGAGAATATTCCTTACATACAAGCCAAAGGTTTGCATGTAGCCGTGGTTACGGCGGAATGGAATCCCGATATCACTTTTTCCATGGAAAAAGCATGCATACTTACCTTGCAGCAATATGGAATAGCCTCCGATTGTATTATCAACCAAAGAGTGGCGGGCAGTTTTGAATTGCCATTTGCGGCCAAGCAACTTATATTGCAAAAAAATGTAGATGCCGTAATATGTTTAGGCTGTATTATCCAAGGGGAGACACGTCATTTTGATTTTATAGCCCAAGCCGTATCCTCAGGTATTATGAATGTGGGTTTGGAATGCAACGTTCCGGTGATATTCGGAGTGCTTACTACTAACAACATGCAGCAAGCCATAGAGCGTTCGGGAGGAAAACACGGCAATAAAGGAGTGGAAGCGGCTGTTGCCTGCTTGAAATTGTTGGCTATATAATAAACAGAGATATGCGTATAATCTTCATGGGTACGCCCGATTTTGCCACGGGAATATTACAGGCTATAGTAAATGAAGGCAAACATGAAGTGTGTGCTGTAGTCACATCGGTTGATAAAGCTGCCGGCAGAGGAATGAAAATACAAAAGTCTTCGGTAAAATGCTATGCAGAAGCATGTAATTTACCTGTATTACAGCCGGAAAGTTTAAAAAACGAGCAGTTTTTGGAGCAATTAAAATCTTACCATGCTGATATTTTTGTGGTGGTAGCCTTTAGAATGTTACCCCAAGTGGTGTGGAGCATACCGCCCAAAGGAACCATCAATCTGCATGCTTCGCTTTTGCCTCAATACAGAGGGGCTGCCCCTATCAATTGGTCTATCATCAACGGAGAAACCGTTACAGGCGTTACCACCTTTTTTATCAATGAAAAAATAGATGAAGGAAAAATTATCCTTAAAAAAAGTATCCCTATAGAAGCCCGAGATAATGCAGGAACCCTGCATGATAAACTGATGTTGTTAGGACAGTCCGCTATATCGGAAACCTTGCAAAGTATAGCTGACGGCACCTGCCGCCCTATGGTTCAAAAGGATGAAGAATCGGAAGGAAAAATTGCCTCCAAAATTTTTAAAGAACATTGTCGCATCAATTGGAATTTACCGGCAAACAAGGTGAACAATTTAATAAGAGGCTTATCTCCCTATCCTGCCGCTTTCACCGCTTTTTGTAACGATAAAGGAGAACAAATTACCATGAAAATATATGCCTCGCATGTGGGTACTCCCATAGCCGACGACCTGCCGGGAACCATCCGTTCTGACGATAAAAATTACCTATATATCACCTGCCAAGATGCATGTGTTTTTGTTGATGAAATACAATTATTTGGTAAAAAACGACTAATTATACGCGATTTTTTGTTGGGAAATAAGGGTTTAGACGGCAAAAAAACGGTCTGATGTAATTTTTTCTCCCTGATAATCAGTAATATGTAAAAAAAATGCTAAAAAACTAAGAATTATCAGATTTTTTTGTACATTTGCCTTGTTAAACATTTAAAACTTATTAATATGAATAAATCCCAATTAGTTGACGCTATGGCAGCCGAAACCGGCTTAACCAAAAAACAATCAAAACAAGCTGTTGATTCTTTCGTAAAATTAGTAACTGTTGCTTTGAAAAAAGATAAAAAATTCACAGTTCCCGGTTTTATGACAATGAACGTAGTAAAACGCTCTGCACGTACTGCTAGAAACATCTCTACCGGTGCTACTATTAAAGTTCCCGCAAAGAACGTTGTAAAAGTAAAAGTTGGTGCAACTTTGGCAGGCAACATTAAATAGTTAATAAAACTATAAATTAACAAAAGGGACTGCTTTTTTAGCAGTCTCTTTGTTTTTTTAACAAAGGATGACAGAAGTAGAACAACAAATAGCCTATTTAAAAGACTATATTTCTCCCAATCGTTATGAGCGGATAGTGGAGGTGAGCGAGCATAGAACCAACTATTTAACAGTGGTGGTGGAAAATTTGTATCAAAGTCATAATATGAGTGCCGTGCTACGCACTGCCGAGTGTTTGGGTATACAAAATGTGCATATTATAGAAAACAAATTCAAATACCAATTAAGCAAAGAGGTGTCTATGGGAGCGGACAAATGGCTGAATTTGCACCGTTACAATGCCAAGGAAGATAACACGGAAGATTGTATCAACAAGGTAAAATCGTTAGGATACAAGGTGGTGGCAACCATGCCGGCAGAAAAAGACAGCATGCTCAACGAGGTGGATATTTCCACACCTACGGCTTTTTTGTTCGGAACGGAACTTTTGGGGCTTAGCCCCAAGGCTATAGCTTTGGCCGATGAATTTGTTAAAATACCGATGTATGGTTTTACCGAAAGCTATAATATATCGGTATCCATGGCGCTTACAATGATGAACGTAACCGAACGCATGCGTCATTCCGATATCAACTGGCGGCTGCCAAAAGACGAATTGTCGGCATTACAGTTGGAATGGATAAAAAAGAGTTTGAAAGACCCCGAAGGCATATTGAGTCGTTATGAGTCGGAAAAAAGATAAAAATATTAACAAAAAGCGGTGAAAAATTAAATTATAATATTGGTGTAAGTAAAAAAAATGTTCCATTCAAAGGGTGAAAATAATGCCGAAAATGAGAAAAATGAGCATAAAAAACGGGTTAAAACGGGAGAAATAACAACAAGGATAGAATAGTAATGTTCTGAATAATAGATGTATATCTATTTTTTTATTGTTAAGATAGATAAAATAGTCAAAAAGCGAAAAAGATAAGAAAAAAAATTGTACCTTTGCACTCACGATATCACGGTGGGTGTAGCTCAGCTGGTTAGAGTAACGGATTGTGGTTCCGATGGTCGTGGGTTCGAATCCCACCTCCCACCCTAATTAGAAGCGAACCTTGAGAGGGATAGTTAGTTAAGAGGATAAAAAAAAGAAATATGGCAAATAAAAAATTAAGACGTTTTTTAAATATATTATTGTTGATAGTATGTGTAGTTGTATTTAATGTTTCAGCATATTATTTAAACTATAATTTCCATCAAAATAATGTTTTAAATTGTGTAATATTTGGTATCCTTTTATTGGTGAGCTTAGGTTTTATAATATACGGTATCAAAAATTTTAGAGTAAAAGAGAATAATTAGACAAACATAGTAAAAAATGAAAAAAGAGATACATCCTAAAGATTATAGATTTGTAGTATTCAAAGACATGTCGAATGACATTGCTTTTTTAAGTAAATCTACAGTAAGCACAAAAGATACCATAGTATGGGAAGATGGTAACGAATATCCGTTGGTTAAATTGGAAATATCCAACACTTCTCATCCTTTTTTCACCGGTAAGATGAAACTTGTCGACACTGCCGGCCGTGTGGATAAATTTATGAGCAAATACAAAAGCCACATGGAGAAAAAAGCTAAAAAATAAGAAAGTAGTAGTTTTTTTTCATAGTTTTTGGGAATCTGCCGTCCTGGTGGATTCCCTTTTTTTTATGAATAATTTTACTACAAAAAGGGTGGAAAACTACTATTGTAAATTGTATTTTATTTGATTGAGTTCAAACAATAGCGTGCGGTGATCGGTGGTGAGCACTTGCAGGCATCCTTGCGGGCTAACACCTTGAATGCATGCTTTTATATTTTGGCCGGTATCGCAAATGGTAAAATCAACCCATTCGTTGCGTTTATAAAGCAACTGCGTGTATAAGTAATGCAAGGTATTGTGGGGCAGGGTGAGGGTATGTTTTAAATTTTGCAATATTCGGGTAAGGATATCCTCTATAGGGTAAGTTTGTCCTGTGCATAAGGCAATGGAGGTGGGATTGGGTAAAAAATCCGGAAAAACACTTTGATTCACATTGAGCCCTATACCGATAATACTATATTTGATACTATCACCGCTTATATGATGTTCTATCAATATACCGGCAATTTTTTTGTCGTTGATATAGATATCATTAGGCCATTTGATACGGATGTTGTCAATATGGCAATGTTCTGACAGCATTTGGAACACCGCCAGCGAATAGGCACAAGAGATGTCAAATTGTCGTTGTGGTGCTATGCAAGGAAATAGCAATGTGCTTGCCAAGAGGTTCATTTTTTTTCGGCTATGCCATTGATTGTTTCCTCTCCCTTTTCCCTGTGTTTGATAATCGGCCATGAGGGTGAAATAGGGCGGCAAAGAAAATATATCCATTTCAGCCAATTGTTTATTGGTTGATATAGATTCTTCAATGTGCATAATGGTATCCATCAATGTTTTTTTGCAAAGGTATATGCTTTTTTTGTAGTGTTAGCTGTTTTATTAAAAAAACTTTGTGTACCTTTGCAGAAAAAAGAATGAAACGCATATCGGTTATTGCTGTAAGTTTGTTATTATTATGGGGTATGGCGGTGTCGTGCGATAAGTATGATAGCAAAATACAAGGAAAAGTTGTATATATAAGCGAGCAAGACGGAGAAGAACATGCAGCAGTAGGAGCATTGGTGGCTAAATATTCCGTTACAGCTAAAGACACCGTTAAAGTATCGGGTGTGATAAGCGATACGGCAGGTAATTATTTAATGGAATATGTTACCAAAGGCGAATGGCTTTTAAAAGCAGAATGGGTTAAAGATAGTGTATTATACCGAGGAAGTTCCGAAAGCATAAGCACCACGGGAGCCAATGAAGACATTATCCGGAATATAGTTTTAACATCGGTTGAAGAGTAAGAAAATGAATATATTACTGCACGGACATCGCACAAAATTGTTTACTTATCAAATGTTGGTAAGCATAGTGGAATTATGTTTAAAGCATTGTGAAAAAGTCTATATCTGTTCAGAGTTCTATCATGAAATGGTAGCAAGCGAAAGCTTTCCTTACCATGTAAATATTGTCAACAAATGCAAAGAAGCCGGTTCGGATATTGATTTTTTGGTAAGCGTAGGCGGTGACGGCTCTTTTTTGTCATCGGTAGCTTTCAGCGAAGATTGCGATATTCCCGTTATCGGCATCAATACCGGAAGATTAGGCTTTTTATCCAATGCCGATACCGACGAGTTAGAACAAGTGTTACAAGATTTAAAGCAAGGAAAATACACCATAGAACATCGTATGTTAGCCCAATTGCATACTCCTCATTTTTCTTGTTGCAATTATGCTTTAAACGATATTATGGTGCATCGTACCGACTTGTCGGGTATGATAGCCATAGATGTGTGGGTTGGCGGGGTGTTTTTGAATTCTTATTGGGGCGATGGCTTGATAATAGCCACTCCTACGGGATCTACAGCTTATTCCCTCAGTTGTGGAGGACCTATTTTAGACCCCGAAATGGAAGCCTTTGTTATTACCCCGATAGCATCGCATACTCTTACCGCACGCCCTATAGTAATAGATGCAAATAAAGAAATAAAAATAAAAGTGATTAGTCGTACAAACGATTTTATGCTCAGCAAAGATTCCGATATAATGAAAGTATCTGCCGATAATCAAATAAATATCACCAAACGAGGGCAGGGAGTGAAAACGGTACGATTGCAACATAAAGATTTCTATACCATTATCAGCGATAAATTGATGTGGGGAGTGGATAAACGAAAATTGTTATTTTAAAAATAAAGAATGAATAAGTGGATAGTTATATTAGGATGTGTATTGATGTCTGTGGCATTGCAGGCACAAATAGGACACGGTGGCATGCCTTATAGTTTTAATCAATACCAGTTACAGCTTACCGATATTCCTACGGTGAATCTGCCGGTAAAAAGTCATGCATTATTGTTGGAAGAGGAAATAAAAGAAGATAAAAGCGAAGCTTACAAATTCGGGGTGAACATACCGGTGCACTTTACTCCCGATAATAGCGGAGTATGGGAAGACCTTCCTGACGGCAGCAGACTATGGCGTTTGAAAATACATTCGCAAGGAGCTTATTCTCTCAATTTTGTTTTCGATACTTTTTATATACCCTCCCATTCGCAATTATATATTTATACTGCCGACAAGCAGTATGTTGCAGGAGCTTTTACCGCAGAAAACAATAATGCCGCCGGTGATTTTGCCACAGCATTGTTCCCCGCAGACGAAGTGGTGATGGAATATCATGAGTCTGTAAGTGATAGAGACTCAGCCAGAATAGTATTATCTTCCGTCATTCATGCGTATAAGAATATAACAGGCTCGTGGGGCACTTCTGACGATTGTAATATCAATATTAATTGTCCGCAAGGGGCCAACATGCAAGTGCAGAAGCGTGCTGTAGTGCTTATTTTGCGATATAACTATGCTCATTGTACAGGTACTTTAATGAACAATGTGCGGCAAGACGGCACACCGTATTTGTTAACAGCCAATCATTGTGTGGAAGGCTATGAAAGTACTTTGTCAAAATTTGTGTTTGTATTCAATTATGAGGCGCTCACGTGCAACAGTCAGCAGCAAGCCACGGTTTATTCCATCAACGGAGCTACCTGCTTGGCTCGTCATGCCCATTCTGATTTTTGTTTATTACTTCTGTCATCTACTCCCACACAAGAGATGAAACCTTATTATGCCGGTTGGAATGCCCGCAAGGAATTGCCGACTTCGGCAGTAGGTATACATCATCCCAGCGGGGACGTGAAAAAGATATCCGTTGCCGATAATGATTTTATTTATGCCAAATATGAAACCGATATTCCTTCTTTTCCCGACAATACGCACATACAATTAATTTGGGCTCAAGGCACCACAGAAGGCGGGTCTTCGGGGTCGGCATTGTTCAACCAAGATAAACTGGTGGTAGGTCAGTTGGAAGGAGGATATGCCATGTGCGATAATCCCGATGGGGAAGATTTATACGGACGGTTGGCCTATTCGTGGACCAATAATAATAATCCGTCTCAATCCAAACGATTAAATTGCTGGCTTGATGCCGATTCTACCGGCACCTTGGTATTGCAAGGATACGATCCTTACGATACGCTTAGCGTCCATTCATCATATTATTCGTCATGTATAAAGGCATATCCGAATCCTGCTTCACACAAAATAAGCGTGGAAGGTATCCATGAGGAGGATTGTATGTATAGTATATATGATGTGAAAGGACAATGTGTAACCGAAGGAGAGTTGAATTCGTATAATAGTATAGACATAAGTGCTTTAAAGCAAGGAATGTATGTAATAAAATTCAAAGGTAAATTAACTAATAGCACTGTTAAAGTATTGATACAAAGATAAAATGAAAAAAATATTATCAACCGTTGTATTGTTTGTGTGTGTTGCTACAGCCATAGCCCAAGGGAGCGGGTCTACTAATTCGGCAGCTGTAAAATATTTTAAAAAAGCACAAAAAGCATTGCAGAGCAAAGATTTGCAACTTTCTCTCTCTTATGCCGAAACGGCAATAAAGAAAGACCCTCAATATGTGGAGGCTTATCTCTTGGCTGCTGAAGATGCTTTGTTTATGGGAATGTGCGATAAGTCGTGTTATTATTACACCATGGCTATCAATGCCGATACAAAGCATTATTACAAGCATTATTATTTTGCCGCTTATCAGTATATGAAATGCGGAAAGCCCGATACGGCGGTTATGTATTTTGAAGAATATTTTCACCTTCATCCCAATCCTGCCTCCATTCCGGCATCTGTTCGTAATGATAACGAATTGTGCAAATGGAGAATGGAGCAAATGTTACATCCTGTAGCCATTAGTTTGCAAAATATGGGTCCCAACATTAATTCCGAATGGGAAGAGTATTTACCTGCTATTACGGCAGATGAGTCTATGCTTATATATACGGTGCAACGTCCTCGGGATAAGCAAACCCGTTGTCCGAGATGTTTGTCGGAAGAAGATTTTTATTTTAGCAAACAGCAAGACGGCGTGTGGCAGCCCAGAG
Organism: Bacteroidales bacterium UBA1205; assembly: GCA_002309615.1. GTDB lineage: Bacteria > Bacteroidota > Bacteroidia > Bacteroidales > WCHB1-69 > UBA1205. The sequence continues at coordinate 49,909 of DBXT01000067.1, read as the reverse complement.
AATTCTTATCCAATATCAATACCCATTTTAATGAAGGGGGACAATGTATTTCTCCTGACGGAAAATATATGATATTCACGGCATGTGACCGAGATGAGGGGTTTGGCAGTTGCGATTTGTATTGGTCGAAAAGGGTAGGCGATAATTGGTCTAAACCCAAAAATTGCGGTAAACCCGTTAATACCAAATATTGGGAGTCGCAACCCACTTTCGGAGCCGATGGTCGCACTATCTATTTCATCAGCGCCCGCCCCGGCGGAGTAGGGAAAAAAGATATTTGGCGAACCTATATGGTGGAAGACGGTGTTTTTACCGAACCGGAAAACATAGGCAAGCCTATCAACACTATGGAAGATGAGGTATCGGCCTACTTTCATCCGGACGGGAAAACCATGTATTTTGTATCTTACGGGCATAAAGGCATGGGCGATGCAGACATATTTTATACCACCCTCAACGACGACGGCACATGGATGGAACCTATAAATATGGGTTATCCTATCAATACTTTTGCCGAGGAATTTTCATTGGTGGTGAATGCGGCAGGCGACAAAGCCTATTTTTCTTCTGATAAAGAAGGCGGGTACGGAAATTTGGATTTGTATTGGTTTGAGCTGCCTCGGCATTTAAGACCCAGTCCTGTTACCTATTTAAAAGGAAAAATATTTGATGCGCAAGATAAAAGTCCGTTGGCAGCCAAATTTGAATTGGTGGATTTAAAAACGGGCAATATTGTCACCAGTTCCACCTCCGACCCCGTTACCGGTGAATTTTTGGTGTGCATACCCACCGATAAGCAATATGCTTTGAATGCCGTTAACGAAAAATATTTGTTTTATTCCGAGAATTTCCAAATAGAAAACGTACACACCAATGTAGAGCCCTATCAGAAAGACATCGCACTCAAGCGTATTCATATAGGCGAAAGCGTGGTGTTGAGAAATGTGTTTTTCGACACCGATAAATCGGTGTTAAAAGAAGAATCGCAAACAGAATTGGACAGGGTGGTGGCATTGATGAAAGAAAACCCGCGTATGAAAGTGGAAATAGGCGGTCATACCGATAATGTAGGCTCAGAAGAATATAACCGAAAATTGTCCTCAGAAAGAGCCCAAGCCGTATATAACTATTTGATAAAAGCGGGTATAGAGGCCTCGCGTTTAACCTATAAGGGTTATGGCATGAGCAAGCCTATAGCCGATAACGATACCGAAGAAGGTCGTGCTCAAAACAGAAGAACGGAATTCACCATAATAGCTTGTTAAATGCAGCATGCAGAAAGCCAGTGGAAAGAAGCCATAAAGAATTTCAGGGTGTTTTTGTTGATTGACAAATCCATGTCGGAAAACACCATAGAGGCGTACATACGAGATGTATGGTCGTTAAAAGAATATTTAGAGCAGCAAGGTTGGGATATAAGTCCTGAGCAAGTAACAAAAGAACATATACAATCTTATTTGCGTTATTTGTCGGAAGAATCGGACTTAAAGTCCGTTTCTATGGCGCGCAGGCTTTCGGGTTTAAAAACTTTTTACAGGAATTTGCTTTATGACGACCAAATACAAGACACTCCCCTAAAATTGATAAAAACTCCTCGTTTGCAACGCAATTTGCCGCAAGTTCTTTCTATAGAGGAAATCGACAGCATGGAAAGAACCTTTGATATGACATCAGCCGAACAGGTGAGAAACCATTGCATAGTGGAAACATTATATTCTTGCGGCTTGCGGGTGAGTGAATTGGTGAATTTAAAATTAGAGAACCTGTATTTTAAGGAAGCTTATATCCAAGTAATAGGCAAAGGCGACAAAGAACGATTGGTGCCCGTAGGGGAACAGACAAGGAGTGAGTTGGAAAATTATATCCATAACATTCGTTCCGGTATAGTTCCGCAAGCGGGAGAGGAAGCATATGTTTTCTTGAGCAGAAGGGGCAAGCATTTAACAAGAGTGTTTGTTTTTCAAATGGTGCAGCAGGCTGCCGCAATGGCCGGTATTACCAAAAAAATAAGCCCGCACACCTTGCGGCATAGTTTTGCCACGCATTTGTACGAAGGCGGGGCCGATTTGTTTTCCATACAAGCCATGCTCGGACATTCTTCTATCACCACCACGGAAATTTATACGCATATATCAACCGGTTATTTGCAAAATATTATATCCGATTATCATCCGCGATACAGAAATCGCTAAAAATCATTTGTTTAAAATATGTTGTAAAAAATATTTGCAAAATAGAATTTTGTAAACAAAAAAATGTTACCTTTGCATTCCGAAACAAAGGGCGTTTCAGTAGCTCAGCAGGTAGAGCACATCCCTTTTAAGGATGGGGTCCTGGGTTCGAATCCCAGCTGGAACACTTAAGGGTTAGTGGAACCGTCGTTACTTTATGTAATGGCGGTTTTTTTGTGCGAAGAGGGGAAAGAAAGGGCTCTTTGTAGAAAATATGGCCTTGCTTTTTGTTTATTGTTCGGAATGTATTTGATTTATGTTTGTGAAAACATTTGCAAAATATCTTCAGCGTATGTTTTGGATATGGGAATATTATCCGCTTCTTCCAAGTCTAAATTAATAAACAGTCCTTCTTTTTCTTTTTGTATAAGCTTTATTTTGTTGATATTAACCATATAAGAGCGATGACACCGAATAAAGCCTTTGTCTTTAAGTTGTTCTTCCAGGTTTTTGAGCGTATTGCGCAGCATACATTTATTAAGCTTGTTTTTGTTTAAATAATAAATGTTTACATAGTTGTCAGCTGCTTCCAGAAAATAAACGCAGTCTTGTTTTACCGATAACTTCAGCGTATCTTTTTCATCTTTAAAAAGAATAATTCCGTCAAATTCTTTTTCTGCAGGCGGGGTTCCTTCTTTTTGTTGCGTAAGCAAATCGTCAATTTTATTTTCTTTGTCTTTAAGGGCAAAATAAAGGTAGGAAACCGTATAGGGAATAAAGAGTATGAGAGCGATAAAAGTAATGGATCTTTGAAACACGTCCGAATATTCACGGCTGTCATCCAGCAAAAAGCATGAAAATAAAGAATATACAGAAGCTATAAGCACTATTTCCGCCACTATCCAAATGCAATATTGTAATATTGTCAGGGTGTTTTTTTTGTACACATAGTGCATAATTATTCTGCTGACGGCAAGTATGGACACTCCTGCTATGGTGGCTGCAACGGCATATATTATTCTCAGGGTGGAACTGCTGGTATTGAACCATGTGGAATATTCAAAAGGAGTATATACATTAACAAACACTATGGAAAATAGCGTTACAAATATCAAAAGTTTGCAATTTACCGCCTTACTTATTAAATATTCAGGTATTTTTTTGCTCATGTATCTTACTCTTTAAAATGCAAAGGTATCATATTTTTTTAATTTCACCCCATAATGCGCGATTTCACCCCATAATTTAACGTTTTACACCATATTGGCAGTCCTTATCCCTTTTAAAAACAGGCAATTTAAAAAAATGGCACCTTTGCGGCACAAATTTACATTTTGAAAAAATGAGCCAATAAATATATAGTACAAAAAAAACAAAAATCGAGAAGAAAATGAAAGAGAGAACAAGATTATTTGATATTCTTTTGCAATATGAGGAAAGGTATCCGCAGCAAACCATTGCATTGGCAGGAAAGCGAGACGGGGCATGGGTGAAATACAGTCCTCAGGAATACAGGCAGATAGCGGATAATATCAGTTATGCCTTTATCAAATTAGGCATACAGGCAGGCGATAGAATAGGCATTATCGCCACCAACCGTCCGGAATGGAACATGTTGGATATGGCTATTATGCAAATAGGGGCAATATCGGTTCCGATGTATCCTACCAGCAGTACCGAAGATTATCGTCATATTATCAATCATTCGGGAATGCGTTTAGTGGTGTTGGAAGGATTGGAAGTGTTGAACAGAATTAAGCCGATAAAAGAGGACATAAGCCACTTACAGTATATATATACTTTTATAGATAGGGGCGAATATCCTTATCTGGCGCAATTGATAGAAATGGGCAAACAGTATCCCGATGAGGAGGAATTGAACCGTAGACGCAATGCCGTAAGGCCGGAAGATTGTTCCACCATCATGTACACCTCCGGCACAACGGGAACGCCCAAAGGGGTGATGTTGTCTCACGATAATATCATCAAGCAGTTGGAAAATTTGCAGCAGACTCCCGCCAAATGGTCCAAAAGAGCATTGAGTTTCTTGCCTTTGTGTCATGCTTATGAACGTATGTTGGTGTTTTTGTACCAATATCTTGGCATGTCGGTATATTATGCCCAAAATTTAGGAACCATAGGGGAAAACATCAAAGAGGTGAATCCCACTATGATGTCGGCGGTACCGAGGGTGTTGGAAAAGATGTTTGATAAAATATGGAACAACAGCAAGAACATGAAACCGCTTCCCAGAAAGATATTTCGCAGTGCCATACAGCTGGCACAGGAATATAAAATACAAGCTTCCGATCGTTCTTGGTGGTATAATGTAAAGCATAAAATAGCCGATATAATGGTATATAGCAAAATTCGCAAGGCCGTAGGCGGCAATTTTGATATAGTGGTGTCGGGAGCGGCAAGCATACAACCCCGTTTGGCGGCATTTTTTTCAGCCATAGGCATGCCTGTGTTCGAAGGTTACGGTTCTACCGAGACCTCGCCAGTGATAGCGGTGAGCTGTAGAGAAAAAAACGGCAGGGAAGTGGGAACAGTAGGTTTCCCTTTGCCGGGAGTGGAGGTGAGAATAGCTGAAAACAATGAAATATTGTGCCGTGGGCATAATGTGATGATGGGCTATTACAAAGAACCCGACCTTACCAATGAAGTGATAGACAGTGAAGGCTGGTATCACACCGGCGATTTGGGAAGAATTACCGAAAAAGGCCAGGTGGTGATAACGGGACGTTTGAAAAATTTGTTCAAAACATCTTTCGGAAAGTATGTCAACCCGCAAAAAATAGAAGACAAATGCTGTGAATCTCCGTTTATAGAACACATGGTGGTGTTGGGAGAAAACCAAAAATTTGTGGCGGCCTTGATTTCTCCCGATTTTGAATTTTTAAAAGGATGGTGCCACCGACATGAGCTTCCCTATACCTCCCCCGAAGAGATAGTGAAAAACGAAACCATAGTAAAACGTTTCGGCAGAGAAATAAATAAATATAATGAATTGTTTGGTGAAACGGAACAAATAAAAAAGTTCGCCCTCATTGCCGATGAGTGGTCTATGGCTACAGGTATACTCACGCCCACGCTTAAAGTAAAGCGGCATAAGGTGAGCGACCGGTATCAAGCAACAATTGAGGATTTGTATAAATAAGAAAAAAAGCAGTGGATTTTCTACTGCTTTTTTATTATAGACAAAAAAGAGAAAATTGTATTGAAGTAGTGCCGGTTTTTACAATTAGTTATATTCAGCTTGCTTGTCGGCAACTACAAAGACAAGAAAAAAGAAGTGAAATTAGCGATTGAAAATCATTATTTGGAACAGATTGATAATTTAATTTTTAAAGAGAAAATCGAGGGGTATCGGAATTTTGATTATTTTTGCATGGTCATAAATTATGGTTTTGTTTAATCTATTCCACGGGGTTAGAATGTACGACTTAAAAATGTTAGAAATAAAAGTCCGTTTAATATGAAAAGACTCACCGTTTTTCAACTGTTTTCCTTAATAGCAAGTACAATTATTGTAATTGCATTTTTTATGGTCAGTTATTGCGGGTTCTTTTGGAGCGATGATTGGTATTCAATGAGTTTTCAAGTATCTTCTTTGAAAGATATATTTCCTATTGTCGGCAATCTTTATATGACTTGGGGAGGTCGTTATTTTGGATATTTTTTCTCTTTTCTATTTATCTGTTTATTGAAAAACAAAATATGGTTTGATATTTTCAACACCTTGTTTTTTTGTGCTTTGGTTTTCATTTCCGGTGCTTTAATTGCTGATTCCAAAAGAGAAATTCCTAAAATATTGTTGCCCTTTGCTCTACTATTTTGGTTCTTATGTCCCTTGCCTTCCGAGTCGTTATTTTGGGCAAGCGGTGCTACTAATCATTTTTGGACATCAACACTTGTTTTTCTCTATTTGTACATTTTTTTGCAATATAAAGACAAAAATTCTTCACCATGGAAAAAGGCAGGACTTTTTTTTATTTCCTTATTTTCGGCACAAAGTGAAATTCCATGTATTTCAATTGGCGGAGCATTGGTAATTTATTATTTGTTTAATTTTAAAAAAATAAAGAATAATACCATTCCGCTCATTTTAGGATTTGCCATAGGTACTTTTATTTTGTTATCGGCCCCGGGAAATTTCAACCGAGCGGAAGCTCATCCTTATTATCTTGCTTTCTTCGATCATTTAATTGATATTTTTCAGCACCCTGTACAAGAAATCAGAAAATACAAGGCACTATGGCTTTTGGCGGGAACTTGGTCGGTGTTTTTGTGGAAAAATAAACAAACGGCTGTGGAATGGGTCAAGAAAAATGTTTTTCTTTTGTTGATTCTTGCATGGAGTGTTTTTCTTTTCAGTTTTATTTTTCATCTAATGTATATACGTGCTTTGTTCTTTATAGAAACATTGTCTCTTATTCTTTTCTTAAAACTTGCAAAACATTGGTTTTTTCAAGAAAAATATTCTACCAGGTATAAAGGGGTAATTTTAGCTTTTTTCATACTCTTTGTTGTTGATGCAGGCTTTGCTATTGCGGAGACTACAAAAGCAAGTCAAACAAATGATCGTATATTGCGGGAAATTGCTGCAGCCAATGGAGTTGCTGCCGTGGATTTGCCGCAACCGGAACACCGTATGACTCCCACTGTTAACTTTCCTGATTGGACTTGGGAAGGTGTTGCCAATCAATTAGGACTTGACTCCGTGAAAATTTACCCCCATTATTGTCAGGAAAAATATTGGCAATCCCTACCGATTTCCGAAATCGGAACAAGTGTTTTCATGGATGAATACAGCCGTTACCGAACACCTGTCTTCATTCGTTGCCCGGAAGAAAAAAACGAAAATCTGGTTTGTGAAATTCAAGCAAATGAGAAAAAATGGTTTTATTTTTTCAAAGAGCGATTGCATCGTCCGCATGAAGAAATTTCGCTTAAAATACCATTGCAACAACCGGCAACAAATTTTAACGGTTATAGTTACTATATTGTTGTTTGGAATGATGACAAAACTCCGTTTTTTAACATTAAAAACGTGAAGGTTTATCGTAATTAATGAAGCTTCTTGATGATTTTAGAAACAAAATATTGATACAACATCCCTCCCCGAACAGATAAATTTAACAAATATATGAATTTAACAAAAAAATTACTATCATTTGCAAAATGAAAATAGGTTAAGTAGTAAATGTTTCAAATTTTAACTGTTTGTCATACTTTTTATACCAAAAACTCGTTGATATTGTCAAGAAATTGTAGTAATGATTAAAGGAATAGATAGCATATCAAATAAATCAAAGGAGAAAGAATAATGAAAAAGTTATTACTAATTTGTATATTGATTTCAAGCACTTATGCGTTATTTTCACAATATGTGTATTTTGGTTATCCCAATAACAACGTATCACTAAGAAAAGGAGACATTATTGTTGTAAATATACCATCGTTTTATATGACAGGATATCATTTTGTACAGGGACCTCAATTGGACAATCTTGCACAATTTTTGAAAAATAATGACTCATTGTCATTTCGTATTGATATAAATTTTTGTATAGGAGGATATTGTAAAGATATATCTGATAAACTAAAAGATCATCTGTGTATAGAACTGCAAAATAGAATTCCTCACCAAAATAATTACAATATTAAAAGCAGAGGTCTTGAAAATCCTATTTATAATAAAAATAAAGATTCTGAAAAAAGTCGAGAGGAGATAATAAAATACGAACGATACAATACTCGTCTGGAAATTATTGTTGAATAAATAAATCAACCACGTATTCAGGATATTATAAATACAAAGCACACCTCTAAAAAAATAATAAAGGAGAATCCCTGTTAAATTTCTGATGAACATTGCGAATTGAAAGATATAACAGTTTGTTGAGGTTTAGATGGTTATACGCAGTTTCGGTTATTGACAGGTACACAGAAAAGGAAAAAAATAAAAATTCAAGGTCGGCCATAGCATTATCGGGAGTACGAAGGGTGTGTTATTTTAGGAAAAAAAATGCTATCTTTGCTTTTTATGTATTTAAAGAAATATTGAGTGGGGATAATATCCGTTATATTATTGGCAATAGCTTTGGCTATGGATTGTTTCAGCATATCGTTCACAGGGGGCATGGTGCAGCCTGAGGTTGCATGGGTTCGTAGAGGGATGATGGCTTTGTCGTTTGGCATATTCCAGGCTGTGATGTTGTTAATAGGATGGTTGGTGGGAGAAAATTTTGCACAGCAAATAATGTCGATAGACCACTGGTTGGCATTTGGCATATTGCTGTTGTTAGGGATTAAAATGATAGCGGAAAGTTTGCGTCCCCGTACGGAGGGCAAGGGTGACACCGATTATTTTTCGTTTGCTTCCATTATGATATTATCGTTGGCTACCAGCATAGATGCTTTGGCTACGGGAATTATTTTTGTAGGAGAGGAAAAAAGCAGGGTATGTATAGCGGTGTTGACAGTAGGGTTGGCAAGTTTCTTATTTTCCCTTGTCGGTGCTTATTTGGGCATATATTTAAAAAAGAAATTTATATTCAAAGCGGAGATTTTAGGCGGAATAATATTAATAGGAATAGGTACAAAAATATTAATAGAACATTTGTTTTTTTAGCAATATAACATTATGGCAAACAATGATGAATTATTCAAGAAAATAGTGGCTCATGCCAAAGAATATGGTTTTATATTTCCTTCCAGTGAAATATACGACGGGTTAAGTGCAGTGTACGATTACGGGCAATTGGGTGTGGAACTCAAAAACAATATCAAACAATATTGGTGGAAATCCATGGTGCAGTTGCACGAAAACATTGTCGGTATAGATAGTGCCATATTCATGCATCCTACCATATGGAAAGCCTCCGGGCATGTGGATGCTTTTAACGATCCTTTAATAGACAACAAGGATTCCAAAAAACGGTACAGGGCCGATGTGTTGATAGAGGATTATATACAAAAGATAGAAGACAAAATCGGCAAAGAGGTGGAAAAGGCATCCAAGCGTTTTGAAAATTTCGACGAAGCCATGTATCGTCAAACCAATGCCAGAGTGCTGGAATACCAAGCCAAAATAGACGAGGTACGGTCGCGGTTTGTGCAAGCGATGAATGATAACAATTTGCCGGCAATCAAAACTTTAATAGAAGATTTGGGCATAGTGTGTCCTGTTTCGGGTACTCGGAATTGGACCGATGTGCGTCAATTCAATCTTATGTTTTCCACCCAAATGGGTTCTACCGCAGAAGGAACAGACACTATTTATCTGCGTCCGGAAACGGCACAAGGAATTTTTGTTAATTTTTTGAATGTACAAAAAAGCGGAAGAATGAAAATTCCTTTCGGAATAGCACAAATAGGCAAGGCATTCCGTAATGAGATTATTGCTCGTCAATTTATATTCCGCATGCGGGAATTTGAACAAATGGAAATGCAATTTTTTGTTCGTCCGGGTGAAGAACTCAAATGGTTTGAATATTGGAAGGCCGAGCGTATGAAATGGCATCAGTCTTTGGGCATCAGTGCACAAAAATACCGTTACCATGACCATGAAAAGCTGGCTCACTATGCTAATGCGGCTACCGATATAGAATATGATTTTCCGTTCGGGTTCAAGGAATTGGAGGGCATACATTCCCGTACGGATTTTGATTTAACGGCTCATCAAAATTATTCGGGACGCAAAATGCAATATTATGATCCCGAACAAGGAGAAAGTTATGTGCCTTATGTGGTAGAAACATCGGTAGGATTAGACAGAACCCTGCTTGCCATTATAAGCGATGCTTACCAAGAAGAGAAGTTGGAAGACGGCTCTATAAGGGTGGTGATGAATTTGCCGGCATTTTTAGCCCCGTACAAGGTGGCGGTGCTGCCTTTGGTAAAAAAAGACGGCATGCCCGAAAAGGCCAGACAGATATTATCGGATTTGCAAGAAGATTATAATTGCCAATATGATGAAAAAGATGCTATCGGCCGCCGTTATCGCCGTCAAGACGCTATAGGAACACCTTATTGTATTACCGTGGACAATCAAACCATGGAAGACAATACCGTTACCATCCGCATACGCACCACCATGCAGCAGGAGCGAATCTCCTTGGATAATGTTTCAAAACGTATAGCAGAATTGTTAAAAGAAAGCCGAATAGTAAAATAAGAATATCATGATAGTGGATAATTTAAATATGATAGTTGCCGTAGGCAACAATTATGAAATAGGTCGTAAAAACGAGCTCTTATGTCATCTGCCCAACGATTTAAAGCATTTTAAAGAAATTACTTCCGGGCATACCGTCATCATGGGGGAAAACACCTATTTGTCTTTGCCGCACAAACCCCTTCCGGGACGAAAGAACATAGTGGTTACCTTAAACGAAATGCAGGTGTATGCAGCATGTTATATGGCATATAGCATAGACCAGGCTTTGGCGTTGAGTAAAAACGATGAAAAAGTTTTTGTAATGGGAGGAGCTTCCATTTACCGGCAGATGTTGCCGATGACATCGGTGTTGTATCTTACCCGTATACACGCCGATTTCCCGGATGCGGATGCATTTTTCCCCGCATTAAATCTTTTGGAATGGAATTTGCAAGAAGAAATAAAATGTAAGGCAGATGAAAAACATCCTTACGATTATAGTTTTTGTAAGTATATAAGAAAATAAAGGAGAGCAGAAAATGAAGAGAAATATTTTTTTGGTAGCAGTTTTGTCGGCAATTATCAGTGTTGCTTTTGCACAAAAAACACAATACACCGAATTTCCCGATATGCCCATAGATGAGAACACCAAGTTGGTAACCTACAGAGATGTGGTGCAAGAGGTGGGAAGTCCTGAAATATTGTATGCAAGAGCGTTAAAATGGGCCAACAAATATTATAGCAATCCCACGGTAGTGATTACCAAGCAAGATAAGAAAAATTGCGTGGTGGAATGCGTGTCGAATGTGGGCATCAAAACTTTGTCCAAAGACGGCAAAACATGGGTCAATGCCGGTTTTGTGTATTATACGCTTACCATAGAAGCCCGCCAAGACAGATATCGTTATACCATTACCGATTTTCACAAAAGAGAAACAGCCCGTTTCCCCATAGAGAAATGGTTTGATACTTCACGTCCGGAATGGACTGCCGTTCGTTACGACCATTTGAATCAAATAGACCAAGCCGTCCGCAAGTTGATAGAATCGCTGGAAGAAGGAATGGAGCCCGAAAAAGTGATAGTGGATGAATGGTAGTACTCAATATCAGGAAGCAAACTTATCACAATCGGATGTATTAGAAAGTGATATTTTAGTATTGTGGTTGATAAATGACGACTACAATACTTTTGACTTTGTGATAGATGTGCTGATGGAATTGTGTCATCATACCTATGAGCAAGCCTGTCAGTGTGCCATGATTACCCATACCACAGGAAAGTGTGATGTATATCGGTCTTACTATGAGGAATTAAAAGCTATTGCCGATAAGATGCTTAATTTGGGTTTGACGGTCGAAATTACGCATTAGCTAATATGGTAAATCTCAAAGATATATTAGCAAAATATTGGGGCTATTCCGATTTCCGTCCTTTGCAAGAAGACATAGTGCGTTCCGTAGTAGACGGTAATGACACATTAGCCCTTTTGCCCACGGGAGGAGGTAAATCCATTTGTTTTCAGGTGCCGGCCATGGCAATGGAGGGAATGTGCGTGGTGGTGTCTCCGTTAATAGCTTTGATGAAGGACCAGGTGGTGAATTTACAATCCAAAGGGATAGCCGCGGCGGCGATATATACGGGTTTGCCCTATAGAACGATAGAAAAAATATTGAGGGATAGTGAAAAGGGGGAGTATAAGCTTTTGTATTTGTCGCCTGAACGTTTGCAAAGCCAAATGTTGCAAAATAGCATAAAAAACATGAAAATCAACCTTTTGGCTGTTGATGAAGCTCATTGCATTTCACAATGGGGTTATGATTTTCGTCCTCCGTATCTGGAAATAGCGAACATCAGAAATATCATCGGTCAGCAGGTTCCCGTGTTGGCGCTTACCGCCACCGCCACCGAAGATGTAGTCAAAGACATACAATATCGGCTTCAATTCAAGCAGGAACGGGTGTATCAAAAAAGTTTTGCCCGCGACAATTTAAATTATTTAGTGATAAAAGAGGAAAATAAATATGCCCGATTGTTAAGAGTGATGAATTCGGTGCAGGGAACGGGTATAGTGTATGTTCGTAATCGAAAAAAAACGAAGGAGATAGCGGAATTTTTGCAGCAGCAAGGTATATCTGCCGATTACTATCATGCAGGATTGGATATTAAAACCAGAGAAAGCAAGCAAGAAGCATGGAAAAACGATGTGATAAGGGTAATCGTTTGTACCAATGCTTTTGGCATGGGTATAGACAAGCCGGAAGTGCGGTTTGTGATACATATGGATATTCCCAATAGCATAGAGGCTTATTTCCAAGAGGCCGGCAGGGCTGGCAGAGACGGCAAAAAAGCATATGCTGCCATATTGTATAATAAAGCGGATTTATTAGATTTGGAACGCAATTTTGAAATGCAATTTCCTCCCAAGCAAGAAATTGTAGAGATGTATGACAATTTGTTCCAATATTTCCGCATACCCGTAGGAGAAGGCAACGGCTTGTCGTTCGATTTTGACATAGCCGATTTCTGCAACAGGTATCAAAAGAACATGGTAAGTGCTTATCATAGTATGGATTTTTTGGAAAGGTCGGGATGGATTTTTTTTACCGATCCTATACGAAACAGTTCCAAAATCAACCTTTTGGTTTCTGATGATGAATTATATGCTTTTTTTGCCAAATATGAGAAGTATGCTGATTTTATAAAAGTGTTGCTTCGCATGTATCAAGGCTTATTTACTACTTATGTACCTATAAAAGAGAGTGATATTGCCGCCAAAATGAATATCGGGGAAAACCGGGTGGTGGAAATATTGAACACCTTGCACCAAAAAAAGATATTGGTATATGAGCCTCAAGGCAATTTGCCGAAAATAGTGTTTATGACATGCCGCAAAAAGAAAAATTATATCAAGATACCGCAGCAGGTGTATGACAATAGAAAAAAAGTACTGCGTAAACAATTGGATGCCATGATTAATTATGTGGTAAGCGATAGTAAATGCCGTAGTCGTATGCTTTTGGAATATTTTGGTGAAAAAACGGAAAAAAAATGCGGTGGGTGCGATGTGTGCATAGCGGAAAAAAAACAGCAAAATTCGGATAAAAGAATGCAAAAAACAGCAGAAGAAATTTTGATTTTACTGGATTCAGGCCCCAAAACTTTGGAAGAAATACAAAAAAATATAAATGCTTTACCCGAAGATATTATAAAAGTGGTACGATATTTGCAAGCAAAAGAGGTCGTTAGCAAAAATTTGCATTTAAAATTCGAAAAAAATAGGTGAAAATTCACATTTGAATGTAAAATATTGCTACTTTTGCATTTTGGTATTCGCCTCTTTAGCTCAGTTGGTAGAGCGACGCATTCGTAATGCGTAGGTCGTGGGTTCAAGTCCCTTAAGAGGCTCAAATTTTAGTAAACAACAAAAACAATATCAATAGAAATGAATACAATAACAAAACTATTAGTTGCTGTAGGTTTAGTGATGTTGAGCGGTGCAATGTATGCTCAAACTTCGGTAATAGTGGAAAGTAAGAATACCGGCAATGTTGCACAAATTTACAATCAGGGAGTAAAATTATTCCAAAAGGGCAACAATGCGGCTGCAATGTCAAAATTTGATGAGTGTATATCCCAGAAAAGATCATTCTTGGATCCGTTTTTAGCCAAAGGATATCTTTTGTTGAAGGATAAAAAGTACGAAGAAGCGTTGACTTATTTAACAACCTATAAGAACAAAGGCGGAAATTCTCCTGCAGTGGATGAATGCATAGCAGATGCTCACATAGGTATGGGAAATGAAGGAGCTGCAATAGAAGCTATGGGAGATGCCGTAAATGCCAATCCTAACGATGTAAGATTGCTTCGCAAAAGAGCTTCCATGTTGATAGCTGCCGGTCGTTACGGCGATGCCGATAAAGATTTAAGCCAAGCCATTTCCAAAGATCCCGAAAACCAAGCCATATATATGGAACGTGCTGCTGCTCGTAAATTGAATCATAATTTACAAGGAGCATACGATGATTACAGCACTTTGATAGAAAAAGATGCTAAAAATCCCATGTATTACAGCAGTAGAGGCGTGGTGAGCGGAGAAATGGACAAAAGCGATGAAGCCATAGCCGATTTCGATAAAGCTATAGAATTGAATTCTTCTTATTATCCTGCATATATCAACAGAGCGGTAATCAACATTAAAAAAGAAGAATTTGAAGCCGCAGAAAAAGATTTAAAATACGTAATAGGCAAAGACAGCAAAAACGCTTTAGCATATAACAATTTGGGAATACTTTATTTTAAAACCGATAAAATAGACGAGTCTATATCTTGTTATAATAAAGCCATCTCTTATAAAGACGATTATGGTTATGCTTATTTCAACAGAGGTATTTCCAAAAGTCGTATAGACAGAGATGCCGCCATGGAAGATTGGAACAAAGCCGTATCTTATGGCGTAATAGAGGCAGCTCGTTATATCCACACCCGTTAATAAAAAAAGAAAATAAACAGTAAAATTTAAAAATAGTAGTTCATGAAACGTTTAGTATTGCTAGTAATAGTAGCCTTTATATCCCTTTCATCTATCGCTCAAGGCGTATTGGATAATTATCCTGCTAGTGTTAAAAAAATGATAAAAAAAGGTGATGCTGCATTGGCAGTAGGAGACTCCCACCGTCAATATTATATAGCCAATCACTATTACGCAAAAGCATACGAAGAAGATTCTTCTTCCGTTGCCGTAAAATATCGTTATGCTCTTACTAGCATTAAAATAAAAGATACCGCTTGTTACAATCAGTGTATCACAATGTTGGAAAATATCGCCACGGAGAATCCCGATGTAGCGAAAGATGTATGGTATAACATTGGTAAGGCACGCATGGAACAATGGGTGGTTTCTGATGATAAAGATATGATATCTAATCGTATGGAGTCTTTGGATGCTGCTATAGCTGCCTTCCAAAAACAAATCAGCGCCAATACAGATCCTGATTTGACCAAACAATCACAAAGATATATGGATCAATGTCAATATGCAAAAACATTATTGGCTAAACGCACTTCCGAAAAAGATGTACAATTGGTGGCTCCCATGTGTACGGAATACGATGATTTTGATGCCCAATACAAGGTGCAAGACGAATCTTTGTTCTTCGGTTCTTTACGTCCGGAAAAAGCAAAAGATGTTTATGGTTTGGGTTCTACCTATGAATATAATATTAAAGACAGCGTAGTTACTTTAACCAATAATTATACCATTTCATTGGTAACTTCCATGCATCCGAGCAAAGAAGGTTTCTTGGTATGTTTTGACGGAAATATATATGAATACAATGCCAACATCAAAGGCAGAACTCGTATAGAAAAGCCCATCAAAGCGATTAACACCAAAAAATACGATGAAATAAATGCAACCTATGCACAAGACGGCAATACTATCTATTTTGCCAGCAATTGTCCTGAAGGATATTATAGCAGCAAGGCTGACGGTGGCAAGAAAGACTATGATATTTATAAAATAACCCGTACACTTCAAGATGGTAAAAAACCGGATAAACCTAAAAAAGAAACATGGGGTAAACCTGAAAAAATAACTTCAACAATCAATACTCCTTATGATGAAGTATTGTTCAGCCAATCTAAAGATTTGGATGGAAACACCCGTTTCTATTTAGCTTCCAGCGGTCATGAATCCATGGGTGGTGTTGACGTGTTTACTGTAGCCACTTCCGATGGTGAAAATTTTGAAAAACCGCAAAACATGGGTTATCCTATCAACACTTCTGCCGATGAATTATCATTTGTGGTAAACGATTCGGGTAGTGTAATGTATTTAACTTCCGACCGTATAACCGGTAAAGGTGGTAGAGATATTTATAGTGTTGCTTTGAAAGAATTACCCAACGATTATCCTATTTTGTGTTATGACAACACTTTGTTTACGGATGAAGATATGTATAATTCCGACAACACTCCTAAATCTTTGTTGAATTATTATAGCGATGGAACCAACGCTCCTGCAGACATAGACAATGCCCGTAACGGTGGTGTGGTAAGAATAAAAGTAATAGATGAAGATAGCAACTTGATTAACGCTTCACAAGTTACTGTAGATGTATATCCTATAGAATCACATGAAAACCAAGATAAAATATCCACCATTAAAGTCTTGACTAACGACAGAGGTGAAACTTTGTTAATATTACCTGAACTCACCAGTTCGGATATCACAGCTCAAAAAACCGGCTATATAGACGGAACAGATACTTTGAGTGTTGGTGAAAACTATATAGAATTGGAAAAAACTTTGATGATAAGAAAGTTGATAGCAGGAAAGGTGATAGTGTTGAAGAATGTATTCTTTGATTATGACAAATACACTTTACGTTCAGCTTCTTTAGCCGAATTGGAAAAAGTATTACAATTAATGGAAGAATATCCTAATATGGAAATTGAAGTTTCCGGTCACACCGATAGCAAAGGTAGCGATTCTTACAACAAGACCTTGTCTTTGAACAGAGCAAAAGCTGTTTACAATTGGTTGGTTAAACAAGGTGTATCGTCCAAACGTATGACCTATGAAGGTTACGGATATCACAAACCTATTGCCACCAACGATACCGATGAAGGTCGTCAGTTGAACCGTCGTACGGAAATGAAGATAAAGAAAATAAAATAATGATTTAAAAAGTTGCCGCAAGGCAACTTTTTTTTTATAATACGCATAATGAAAATAGGAGTCCTTTCTGATACGCACGGAATATTGTTGCCGCAGGTAAAACAGTTTTTAAGTTCATGCCATCAAATATGGCATGCAGGTGATATAGGTTCCATGGAAGTATGGGAAGAATTGCAGGCGTTTCGTCCGCTCAAAGCCGTGTATGGTAATATAGACGGTAATGATATACGGAATGTATGTCCGCAAGTGAGCTGTTTTGAAGCAGAAGGGCTTAAAATATTGATGACCCATATAGGAGGCTATCCCCCTAAATATAATGCAGCAAGCAAGCTTTTGTTGCAACAGTATGAGCCCGATATATTCGTGTGCGGACATTCTCATATTTTGAAAGTGATATACGACCATGAAAGGAAAACACTATCCTTAAATCCGGGGGCTGCCGGAACATTTGGATTTCATAAAGCAATTACCTGCCTGCGTTTTGATATATCAAATAAAACCCCTCAAAATATGGAAGTATATCATCAAGATAGAAAATTTTGATGAGCATTCAATAAAGGATATAATAAAAAGCGGAATATATCGTTATTTTATTTTAAAGGTAGCCTGAATAATGAAAAGAATAGCCGATTTTAAAGTAGTAAGCATACATCACATTTGCGACGAACTTTTTGAAATAGAGGTGCAATGCGTAGAAAAATTGGAACATATTGAGCCCGGGCAATTTGTCAATGTGATGATTCCGGATACCCGTCAAACTTTTTTGAGAAGGCCCATTTCTATTTGCGATGTGGATGTAGAAAATAATACCTTGCGTTTTTACATACGCAAGGTGGGCAACGGCACCGGCAAAATGTCGAATATGCAAACAGGAGACAGCCTTAATATAGTGTATCCGTTGGGTAAAGGTTTTGATACTGACAGCCAAAGGCCTTTGTTGATAGGAGGGGGATGCGGAATAGCTCCTTTGGTGTATTTGGCTAAAAATTTTTATGCTAAAGGAATTAAACCGGCTGTTTTGTTAGGTGGCAAATCCGCCCGATTTCTTACGCTTAAAACTTATTTCAACGGCATAGCCGATGTGTATTTATGCACCGATGACGGTTCGGAAGGAGAAAAAGCTATGGTTACACAACATAGTTTGATGAAGAAAGTACGAGATTTTGATAAAATATATACCTGTGGTCCGCAAGTGATGATGAAAGCAGTGGCAAAAGTTGCCATAGAGCAAAACATCCCTTGTATGGTTTCGTTAGAGAACACCATGGCTTGCGGGGTGGGAGCATGCTTGTGTTGTGTAACCAAAACCCGCGAAGGACACAAATGCGTATGCACAGAAGGACCGGTGTTTAATGTTATGGATTTGGAAAACTTTGCGGATTAAACAGAATAATAAATAGTAAATAAACAATTAACAATTAATAATCAACAAATTATGACAGCAATTATTATCATAGGAGTAGTAGTTTTATTGGTATTATGGGTAATATCTATGTACAACGGAATGGTTAAATCAAGAAATATGGTGGATCAAGAATGGCACAATGTAGACGTGCAGTTGGAACGCCGCTATGCACTCATTCCGAATTTGGTGGAAACAGTAAAAGGCTATGCCAAACACGAAAGCGAAACCCTTACCAAGGTAACGGAGTTGCGTACACAGGCTATGAATGCCACCACTATGGCAGAAAGAGCCGAAGCTAACAATCAACTAACCTCTGTTTTATCGGGATTAAAAGTGCAATTGGAAGCATATCCGGAATTGAAAGCCAACACCAATTTCTTGCAGTTGCAAGAAGAATTGGCTTCCACTGAAAATAAGATATCGTTTTCACGTCAGTTGTACAATCAGGTGGTAACCACATATAACAATAAAATACAAATATTCCCTAACAATATTATAGCAGGGATGTTTCATTTTACCAAAAGAGATTTGTTTGAATTATCTACTACCGAAGCTCGCCAGGCCCCTAAAGTTTCGTTTTAAGTGATATGTACGAATTAATAGCTAAAAATAAGCGAAAATCGGTTATCGTATTTTTAGCCATGGGTCTGATATTATTAATATTAGGCGCAGGATTAGGATTTTGGTTTGATATTAATTCCGGCTATGGCGGATATAATACTATTATAGGGCCCTATACTATTATAGGCATGTTGATAGCTCTTGTTTTGTGGGCTGTGCAGGCATGGATAGCTTATAAAAAAGGGGCACAGGTGGTGCTTAGCGGTATGGATGCCAAAGAGCTTACCAAAGAGGAGGATCCTATGATGTACAATATTATAGAAGAGCTCACCATGGCTTCGGGATTGCCTATGCCGAAAATATATCTTATCAACACTCCTGCTATGAATGCTTTTGCGGCAGGAAGCAAGCCGGAAAATAGTGTGGTAGCCATCACGGCGGGTCTGCGTAACACCTTGAACCGACATGAAATTCAAGGGGTGATGGCTCATGAAATGTCACATATATATAACAGGGATGTGATGTATATGACTTTTGCCGGTGTGATGATGTGTACCATAGTTATGTTGTCACAAGTGCTTACCCGTATGGTTTTCTATGGCAGAATGGGAGGTAGAAACAGGTCTTCTTCCGGCGGCAACAACGGCTTGATATATTTGATATTCATTGCCGTGGTGGTGATTTTGGCATTGTTGGGCGGAACCGTAGCTCAATTGTTTTATTTCTCTTTGTCGCGTAAGCGGGAATATTTAGCGGACACCATGGCGGTAAAATTTACACAAGACCCTTCCGCTTTAGCTGATGCACTGCAAAAAATATCGGGAGACACGGAAGTGTTTAATCCCGGAACAACGGCTGCCGCCATGTGCATCAACAAGCCGAAAATAAAAGAACATGTTACCAATTTGTATTCCACGCATCCTCCCATTCAAAAACGTATAGCTATACTCAGGGCTATGTCGGAGGGAACCACGTATGAAAATTATTGCAAAGCATACCAAACCATTATGGGAAAGAATGACCTTCCCAAATTTAAAACAGAAGCATAATCTACATTCGACAAATGAATACAAAAACAGATGGCTGTTTTCATGCGAAAACAGCCATCTATAGTTTAACGGGAATGTTTTAAGCAAGCATATCCCTTTCTCAACAAAAAGTTGATGATTCTCAAGTTATCCGGTATTGCTTGTCAATAGGAAAAAGGGTAGCTCGCAGGCGGAATATTAATTCATCAATCGGCTTTCCCCCCAATGGTATTGCGGGTAAGTTTTTTTGAGGTCTTCAGCCGAACCTTTAACACCGCTGCCACCGCTGGTGGCAAATACATTGACAATTTTTCCGCTCAAATCGTGGGCTTCTATAAAAGTGTTAACAATGGTGGGAGCAGTATACCACCATACGGGAAAACCTATCCATATGGTGTCATAGTCTGCTATGTTTTCGCACACTTCTTTAATGGAAGGACGAGAAGATTTGTCTTTCATTTCCAAAGTGGAACGCGATTGTTTGTCTTTCCAGTCAAGGTCGGCATCGGTGTAAGGTTGTGCAGGAACAATTTCAAACATATCTGCATTTTTCTCTTTGGCAAGTTGGGTGGCAGCAGCTTTGGTGGTGCCGGTGGCTGAAAAATAAACTACAAGTGTTTTGTTCATGGTTTGAGACGATTTTATTTCTTTATTGTTGTTTTTCGGGGCGCAAGCATTTATTCCTGCCCATAAGGATATTATAATCAGCAGGGGGCTTAGCTTTTTTGTTTGTCGGATTATCATATTGTTAAATATTTTTGATTTCTATTGGTTTATTGATGGATATATTGTCGGTATAATTGTAAAAATGCCGTTCCTACAGCTTGTTTCCCATAGCGTTTTATTGCAAAATTTCGTAAATCTTCGGGAGCATAGTCTCCGGCGTTTTCCAACATGTTGTTTATGGCTTGTGCCAATAGGGCCGGTTGGTGTAGCGGTACCAAAATTCCGTTGTTGTCGCCTATGGTTTCTTGTATGGAGGAAATATCGGAAGCAATCACGGGTTTTCCGCAGAACATACTTTCTATCAGTACCAATCCTTGTGTTTCGGTGGTGGAATATAGCAACATGCAGCAGCTTTGATGTATGAAAGCAGGAATTTCATTGTTGGGAACGTTGCTATGAAATTGCACTATGGCGGGACTTAGCCGCATTTGTTCCGCCATGGCAACAGCTTGGGCTTTGTCGGGACCATCACCGAGCATCAGCAGGGTGAAATCTTGTCGTTTGGAAGCTAAGATGGCTGTCGCTTCCAATATTTCTTTCCAATTTTTTGTTTCCTTGTCCAAACCGGATATGTGCAATATGGTATGGCTGTTAGCGGAAACATTTTGTGGTGGAAGTGTGAAAATATTTTCATCCACAACATTGGGAATAATCACATATTTTTGGTGTAATCCGTGTTGTTGCATAGCTTGTGCCAAATGCCGGCTTACCGTGGTGACACATCGGGCGCGGGATACCAGATATTTGGTCAACCATATATGCATAGGATTGCTGAACCCCTTTTTCCCGGTCAGGTACCTGCTCCAATGTTCGGTGATGATGTAAGGAATGTGATATCTTACTTTCAAATAGTAGGCAGGCAGACAGGCTCGCGTGAGGATGTTGGCGTGGCATATGTCGGGTTTGCCGAAATGTTGCATGGCGTATTGAATACCCATGTGATAAGCTTTGTACATGCGGATAGTACGTAATATTTTACCGAAAAAATGACGTTTGCAGCAAGGGAAGGCTATGCGTATTTCGTGCAAATTTTGTATGTCGGAGTATAGTATGTTGTATCGGTGTCCGTATTCAAAAGGATGTATCAGTATCACGGTAGCGTGCTCTGCAATGGCTAATGCGTGATTTTGAACAAAGTTACCCAATAGCATATCGTTAGTGGTGGGATACCATGCCGAAAACATAAATACTTTTATCTTATTGGTCATGACGCAGGCGGTATTTAATAGCTTGTTTAAGTAGTTGAATATCTTGCTTGTTAACGATAAAATGCGCAAGTTTTACCTGAGCATGCAAACAAAATTGAATAAGCGTATATCCAAAGCTGCAAGCATAAGCAACAGATGTGATGACCGACATGAGCATCAGCGTGTGCATATATGGCATGGTTTTGAACCACGGAATAAGCGATAAACCCAATATAGCGGTAATGCCTAATCCTATAAACGAAGCGATGCAGTTGACAGAGAATTTGCCCAAACCGGAGAAATAGTGGGATATAATAATATTGCTTGAAAACAAGAATACTCCGGGAGCTAAAAAGCAAAGCACGGGTTTGATTTCTTCAAATCCGGGACCTAAAATGAAGGTAAATACACTTGGTGGCAGGCATAAGATGATGATGATGGAAATGAAACTGCAGATAAGCGATAATTTCACAAACGATAAGGTGATACGTTTGATGTAATCCTGTTCTTCGTTGCGGTTAGCAACAATGGCATATTCCAATGACGACAAACTTTTAGGCAGTATCCAAATAGATTCCGCCACTTTGGTGCTATTGTCGAAAATTCCCAGTGGAGCTCTGCCTGCACAAAATTCTATGATATAATAGTTGAGTCGGTAATTGAGCATTTGAGCCAAATTAGTGATTTGTATAATAATACCGTATTTGGCTAAATTCACTATCAGCTTTTTAATACCGTTCCATCCGGAATAAACCATACCTTTGAGTGAAGGGAATATGGTCAACAAAGCCACTATAAAATACGATACAGTGTAGGCAATAATGTAAGACAGTTCTTTTAATTGTTGAGAATAAACTATTAAGAACAAGGTGAAAACTATCAATAGTATCATCTGTAATAATGCGGAGACATTGAACCATGCTATTTTTTCTTTTGATAGTAAAATAGAACTATTGGTGGAAAATACGGATACGCATATCGTGGCTATGATAAACCAGGAGGCGTATTCCATCGGTACAAGTCCGCAAGCCAGCATGATGATGCCGCCTATAATATTGATACACAACGATGACAGATGAGCTATGAAAACTATTTGAAAGGGATTATATTTAGGAAGCATATACACCAAAGAACTACTGCCCAATAGGGAGGTGAGTATTTGCAGTATGGATATTCCCAATACGAACAAACCTATGCTACCCACTCCTTGAGGGCCGAAGGAGCGGCTATTGATAATCATCAGAGCGAAAGATATGATTACGCATATTATTCGCGTGCTTATGGTTCCCAATACTTTTTTTATCATCTCAATGTGCTTCCAGCCAGTTGTTTCCTATGTTCATGTCAATATTTAAGGGTATGGGAAGGGTGATGGCGGTGGTCATGTTGCGGTGTACTATTTCTTTGGCGGTATCTATTTCCGTGTCAGGCACATCCAATACTAATTCATCATGTACTTGCAACAATATTTTGGTTTTTAAATTATATTGTTTTATATCATGATATATATTAATCATGGCTATTTTTATCAAATCGGCGGCGGAGCCTTGAATGGGGGCATTTACGGCATTGCGTTGGTCGAATGACCGCAAGTTGCTGTTGGCAGAGTTGATATTGCGAAGATAGCGGCGGCGGTGCATAATGGTTTCAACGTAGCCGTTGGCTTGTGCAAATTCTATTTGAGCGTTGATATAGGCTTTAAATTCCGGATATTTATCAAAATATTGGGTGATAAGTTCTGCGGCATCGTGGCGTGATATGTTCAGCCGTTCGGCCAATCCGAAAGCACTCATGCCGTAGAGTATGCCGAAATTAACGGTTTTGGCTGTACGTCTCATATCTTTAGTCACTTCCTCCAATGGCACGGCATAAATGCGTGCGGCGGTAGAAGCATGAATATCCAAATTTTGGGAGAATGCATCCATCATATTGGTGTCGTGGCTGAGAGCGGCGGCGAGCCTTAATTCTATTTGAGAATAGTCGGCGGCTAAAAGTACATGTTCCCCGTCGGCGGGGATAAAAGCTTTGCGTATTTCTCTTCCTTGGGCATCGCGGATGGGAATGTTTTGTAAGTTAGGGTTGCTGGAACTCAGTCTGCCTGTAGCGGTGATGGTTTGGTTAAAACGTGTGTGCAGGCGGTGAGTGTTTTTGTTGACTAATAGCGGAAATGCATCCACATAAGTGGATTTTAATTTACTCACCCCTCTATAATCCAGTATTTTTTCTATAACGGGATGTTTGAATTTCAATTTTTGCAATACCTCTTCCCCCGTTTGGTACTGTTTGGATTTGGTGAGCTTGGCATTGTCTATAATATGGAGTTTGTCGAATAATATATTTCCCAGTTGTTTCGGGGATGCTATGTTGAAAGTTTCGCCTGCCAAGGCGTAAATTTCATTTTGCAGGGTTTCGGCTTTGGATTGTAATATTTGAGAATATTGTTGTAGAAAAGCCACGTCTATATTCACACCGGCATTCTCCATGCTTGCCAACACTTCTACTAAGGGCATTTCTATATTGTAAAACAGGTCTGTTACAATATTTTGTTTCATCAAGTCTTGTAAAACGGGATATAGTTGCAGGCTGATATCCGCTTTTTCGCAGCATACCTCATATTGCGGTTGCAAAGAAGTGGAAGGCAGGAGAGAATATTGTAAATATTGGTCCGAAAGCAAATCTATACTATGTCGGAGCTCCGGTTCTAAAAGATAGTGAGCCAACATGGTATCAAAATAGTTTCGGATTGGTATGTCGTGAAGAAGTAAAATTTTTATAAACGGTTTGCTGTTGTGTATTACTTTGGTAATGTCGGCACGAGAGAGTAAGGCGTTTAGATTTTGCCAAAACGCTTGTTGTGATCTTATCTCCGGCGAACACATTAAGCAATAAGCCTCTTGAGTTTGAGAGGAGAAGGAGAGGGATGTTAGTGTGGTTTCGTCTTCACTCAAGGTATAGGCAATACCTATAGCTTGGTTGTTTTGTATTTGCCGGCACCATACGGAAAACTCTTCCATAGAGTGCAATATGCGATAATGTTGTATGTTTTTATCATATTGTGCGTATTGGTTGCCGTCGGGGTCTTCGGTTTCAGCAAATAGGCCGGAAAATAAGTTAGGTTGCGAGTGTATGTCTGATGAGGGAGTGGCAGCGGGGTAATCTTTTTGTATGCGTTGCAGTAAAGTTTTGAATTCTAATTGATTAAAAACATCAGAGAGGGCTTGCATATTAGGTGCCGTAAACTGCATGGCTTTTTCATCAAAAGGAATGGGAACGTCTAATATAATGGTTGCCAATTTTTTGGAAAGCAAAGCATTTTCAATATTTTCTTGTACTTTAAGTCGGAGTTTTTCGTTTTTTATTTTATTTACGTTTTCCACCATATTTTCTATGGTTCCGAATTCGGCTATCAATTTTTTTGCCCCTACTTCCCCTATACCTTTGATGCCGGGGATGTTATCGATGGAATCGCCCCAAATGCCGAGTATGTCTATCAGTTGTTCCGGTGTTTGTATGTTGTATTTTTCGCAAATTTCTTTAGGCCCCAGAACATGTGTTTCGGCACCATGGGTGGCGGGGCGGTATACGAAAATGTTTTCCGACACCAGTTGTCCATAGTCCTTGTCGGTGGTGTACATATAGGTGATAAATCCTGCTTGTTCCGCTTGTTTGGCAAAGGTGCCTATGATGTCATCGGCTTCGTATCCGGGCAGGGCTAATACGGGAATACCGAAAGCTTTTAATATAGATTGAATATAGGGAACCGATACTATAATGTCTTCAGGGGTATTGTCTCTATTGGCTTTGTATTGGTCAAAATCCACATGTCTAACGGTAGGGCCATGGCTGTCAAAGGCTACAGCCATATGGGTAGGATGTTCGTTGCGGATAACTTCATACAGGCTGTTGACAAATCCTAAAATGGCGGAGGTGTTCAGCCCTTTTGAGTTGATACGCGGATTTTTATTGAGGGCATAATACGCCCTGAATATCATTGACATAGCGTCAAATAAAAATAATTTTTTCTTGCCCTTGTCCATTAAGTATTATATATTAAGTAAACTACAAAGATAGCATTTTTTTGGTTGTGGTATACAAATGAATAAAAATCGGCGGGAAAGTATTGTTTACCGGCAAAACGATGGGTTTAAACAAGCGATAGAGCTTATATCAAAGCACACACAAATATAACAATAAACGCTATGCACACCCCCAATTTCATGGCTATGCCGGTAAGAAAACCTATAAAAGCTCCTAATGCGGCTTTAAACATGTCGGGAGCAGGGGTTTGGTTGATAAATTCTCCCGCCAAGGCTCCTAATAGCGGCATGATAATAATGCCAAAAGGAGGAAAGACAAATAGTCCTGCAATGGTTCCCAAAAAACAGCCGATGGAGCCGGCTTTGCTTCCTCCGAATTTTCTGGTGCTCAAGCCGGGAATAAGGTAATCGACGATGGTAACAATTATTGCTATTATGGCCAAAGAGACAAACAGCGGCCAAGAGATGGCATATGAAGTACATTGTAGAAGTATGATACCGATAAAGGCAATAGGAGGCCCCGGAATAACGGGAATAATACATCCTGCCAATCCTATGATAAGACAAAGTGCGGCAACTATCAGGAGTATAATAGATACGGTCATACTATAAGTCTATGATTTCGGTGTATTTAATAACGCGAACGTTGTTGAAATAAAAACATAAAATTTCGTCACAGCTATAGCCTTGTTTCACCATTTCTATGGCACCTTCTTGGCTAAGTCCTACACCATGACCATAACCTTTGCCTTTGAGATATACATTATCGCCTTGGGTGCTGACGGAAAAAAAGGCGGAGCGTAGCTTGAAATAGGAGCGTATTTCTTTGGTAAGTATGGTATCCGAACCCACTACCCAGTGCGATTGTCTTACCGGTTGAGCCCAATTGAGTATGGCTTGTTGGTATTCTCCGTCATGAGCGTAGCGGTCTCCGTATTTTTGTACAAAATAATCTATCCACAACCGTTTGGGCAATATTTTATCCCATTCGTAATTACGGGCACCTATACTGAAACTATCCACCTTGGATTGCAGATAAGGAATGTCGTATTGCCATAAATTGCCGGCAGATTCTGTCATACCTCCGCTATTGGAATGATAGGCGGGAGATATTAATTTGTTGGCAGAGTCCACTATCACATCGTTAAAAGTTTCGTAGGTGGCACGCAGAATATCGGGTTGGGTGCAACGACCTTTGTACGATTGGCAATGTACGGCATCGCATACATTATAACGTTGGCGTATATGTCTGTTAAGGTTGGCCAAGCAATAGGTGCGGGAGGCAATGGCTTGAATTTTGAAAAATTCCACATCGGTGGAACTACCGAAAACTTCCGATTGAACTACACCGGCAACATATTTTTCCAAACCTATATTGTTGACCAAAAGCAGTGATTTTCCGATGATATTTACTTTAAGATTTTCTTCGTAAACACGTTCTTTAGGCAATATATCTCCTTTGAGAGAGAATACATTGTTGTATTTAGCACCTATAAATTCCACTTCGTTAAAGGTGCCGATAAGTTCTATACCACGTTCTACTTTTATTTTGCCTTCGTAATACGATAATTGTACGGCATTGCCGACTTCCAGACTTTCGGCAATACGATTGTTGTCGCAGATAAGGTTGTATTTTCCCGATATGGTGGCAACCACTATAGAAGATGGTTCATATTCGGAAAGTAAACGAACTTTTATATTTATAGCATAATTTACCATGCAACAACATATAATCGTTATCAAAAGTAAAAATTTACACCATTTGTTCATGTTCGTTTGATGTTTTGATATAAAATTTAAACGTCAAAATATGGTTTTATTGTATAGATAAGGAAAAAAATACTATTTATAGCAGTATGCTTTATTTTTTTATCTATTTTTTGTTTCATTATAATTACTTTCCTTTTTGTAGCGTAAAGCTGAAAGCGGAACCCGAACCGAGTGTGCTTTCTACGTTAAGGGTTTGATTATGTGCGTCTATTACATGTTTAACAATAGCCAATCCCAATCCCGAACCACCTGTTTTGCGGGAGCGGTCTTTATCAACTCTAAAAAAACGTTCAAATATACGAGGCAAATATTGATTGTCTATACCTATGCCGTTGTCTGCAATGGTAATTTGATAGGTGGAGTCGTTATCGGCTATTCGTATGCGTACTTCTCCGTTTTCTTTGTCATTGTATTTTATAGCGTTGTCAATAAGGTTTACCAATACTTTCCGTATATTGTCTTTATCGGCATTCACCACATAGGATTGATCACGATTAAAGTCGGTAATGATTTTAACGCCCAACTTGTTGGCTTTTACCTCAAGGGTATCCGATACTTCATCTATCAGCGTACTGATATTGAAATTTTCCATTTTCAATTGGTAGCGGTCGTATTCAAGTTTGGATATTTCATCCAAATCGTTGACCACGCTTATCATACGGTCTATGTTGAAGGCACTTCGCTGCAAATAGTTGATATTGATATTGTCATCATAAATGCCTCCGTCAAGAAGGGTAAGTATTTGTCCTTGTATGGAAGTGAGCGGTGTTTTAAGCTCGTGTGCTACATTGCCTAAGAATTCTTTACGATAGTGTTCCAATTTTTTCAATTGTTGTATTTCATTCTCTTTGGCTTTCATATATTCCAAAGTATCTTGCTTATGGTTGTCTGTTTCTTCGGGAGTGTTATTCTGTTTATCGGATGAATGAATTTTTTTCCATGTGTATCCGGCAAGTAGCACAGAGAGTATGATGCTTATCACCAAGCAGAGAATAAGCGTAATCCACCACCGTATGCGGCAAACTTGCAGGCCGATTACCCATAATGTTCCCAATATGAGGTGCAGAACAATTATATCCAAAAGGATAATTTTGCGATATTGCTTTGGAATATGCATAGTAAGAATATAATGTTTATGAACGCAATTTGGCATTCAGTTCTCTTTCGTATGCAGCTACCAGTTTATCCATAATGCGGGTGATTTCGTCATTGGTAAGCGTTTTTTCTTTATTGCTTAACACATAGCGGATGGCATACGATTTTTTGCCTGCATCCAAATTTTTACCTTGATATACGTCAAACAAGTTCATAGACTTCAAATAGCGTTTTTCTGTACGGAAGCTGACTTGTTCTATTTGTTCGTAGGTAATGTTTTTGTCTATCAACAATGCAAGGTCGCGATTCACTTCGGGGAATTTGTTCAAATCTTCAAACACTATTTTGTTGTTCTGTTGTATTTTCTGTAGTACAAGGCAATCCACTTCGGCATAGAATACATTTTGTTTGATATCAAAATATTTCAGCACTTCCGGTTTTACTTCTCCCACTATAGCAACCGTTTTATTGTTGGCGTTGTATTGCAGGGCATTGTTAAGATAAGCGTGATTGCTATCCGGCTCTGTGTGCAGGGAACGTATGTTCACATGTATTCTCATGAGTGCATTTTCCAACATGTTTTTAGCAAAGAAAAAGTCGGTGTCGGTTTGTTTTTCCTGCCAAGATTCATGTTGTTTTTTACCGCTTATCCAAAGGGCTAATTTTTGTTCTTCTTTATACCGTTCGGTAACGTCTTCGTTTTGGGCATTGGGGTTTTTGTGATATGTTTTGCCGAATTCATATATCTTTATGTTTTCGTTGCCGTGGTTAATGTTATGGATAATATTTTCCAAACCTCCAAAGAGCAGTGTTTGTCGCATGTTTTGTAAATCACGGCTCAAAGGATTGAGCATGCTGATGCTTTCTTCTTTGTTGATAAAGTTGAATTTTTCGGCATATTCTGATTTGGTAAGCGAGTTGTTCATCACTTCGTAAAAGCCGTTGTTGCTCAAATAGCCGGATATGGATTCTTTTACGGGTATGGTGTTGTCTTGCGGTAAAAAGGCAAGCGAATAATTCAAATATTCGGGTATGGCGACGTTGTTATAGCCATAAATACGTAAAAATTCTTCTATCAAGTCAGCTTCGCGAGTAACATCCACTTTATTGGAGGGTATGCGAAAACATGCTTTTTCTTTATCAACACAAACGGCTTCTATTTCTATGGCTTTGAGTGTGCGGATGATTTCTTCGGGTGCTATTTGTTTTCCTACCAGTTGGCATAATCTTTTGAAAGAAAGGGTGATGGTGCAACAATCTATAGGTTGGGGATAGTTGTCAATAATCTCCGAAATTTCACCTCCGGCAAGTTCTTGTATCAGCAATGCCGCTCTTTGTATGGCTTTGACGGTTATTTGAGGATCGCAGCCTCTTTCGTAACGGAACGAAGCATCGGTTTTTAAGCCGTGTCGTTTGGATGTTTTACGTATGCACACAGGATTAAAATAAGCACTTTCCAAAAATACATTGGTGCTGTTTTCCGTAATGCCTGAATGTATTCCCCCGAATACGCCTGCCATGCACATGGGCTCTTTGGGGTTGCATATCATAAGGTCTTGGCTGCTGAGTTTGCGTTCCAATCCGTCTAAGGTAACAAATACATCGCCTTCATTAGCTTTTTTTACTATCACTTGGTTGCCTATGATGGTATCGGCATCAAAAGCATGCAG
This sequence comes from Bacteroidales bacterium UBA1205, assembly GCA_002309615.1. Lineage (GTDB taxonomy): Bacteria > Bacteroidota > Bacteroidia > Bacteroidales > WCHB1-69 > UBA1205. The sequence continues at coordinate 19,415 of DBXT01000067.1, read as the reverse complement.
GGGTTGGCCATATTCAAAAAGTACAAATTGGGTAACGTCCACCACATTGTTGATGGGGCGTATGCCTATGGCTTTTAATTTGTTTTGCAACCATTGAGGCGAATCGGCTATTTTTACGTTTTTGATGCACAATCCTGTGTAGCGGGGACACGCCTTGGTGTCTTCCACTTGTACCGATATGTAAGGTTGAAATGAACCTTTGAAAGCAGTGGTGTCGGGATAGTTAAGCGGTAAATTTTGGTGGTATTTAAGATTGTATACCGCAAGTAAATCACGGGCAACTCCAATGTGTGATGTGGCATCGGAACGATTGGGTGTGAGTCCTATTTCAAATATGGTGTCGTTTTCTATGTGATAATAATCTTTAGCCGGTGTGCCTACAGCAGGACTGTCAGGTAATACTATAATGCCGTCATGAGCATTACCCAAGCCTATTTCATCTTCTGCACACAACATGCCTTCCGATTCCACTCCTCTTATTTTAGCTTTTTTTATTTTGAAAGGTTCTCCGTTGACAGGGTATAGTGTGGTGCCTATGCAGGCTACAACAACATATTGTCCGGCGGCAACATTGGGAGCTCCGCATACTATATTTAAAGCTCGTTCTTCTCCCGTATCCACAGTGGTAATATGCAAATGGTCCGAATCGGGGTGCTTTTCACAAGTGAGCACTTTTCCTATTTTGAGTCCTTCCAATCCTCCGAGAACGGATTGTCTGTTTTCGGTCATCTCCACTTCCAAGCCGCAACCGGTGAGCAAATCGGCAGCCTCATCGGCCGGTAAATTGATATTGATATAGCTTTTAATCCAATTGTATGAAATTTTCATCTTATAGCAATTTTTGTATTAACTTCTTCTATTTTTTTTATGATATGTTTTATAGTCAGCACCGGATTTTCTTTTGTTGTTAACAGGTGCATAACCGTTTTTAAGTTGATTTTTCTTATATTGATAATTCGGAGACCTTCGTTCTAAAGCATAGTCGTCTTCGGTATTGCGTGCTGTGGTTTTGAAATGAAAAAAATATTGGAATCCGACTTGTAAAAAAGCGAATCCTTCCATTTTTTTTTTGTCAGAAGAGCAGGCGTCAAAAAGGTCGTCATTAATCCATCGATAATTAGTGGCAAAATTGAATTTCCAGTTGCGGGCAAATTGGTATCCGAAACCTATGCCGAAAGGCATGCTTACCACATATTTGAAAGCCCCCGATTCTTTGTAATAACTATTGGGTACATAATAGAGGGTTTTGTCCGACTCCAATTCATAGAGTATGCTGCGGTATCCCAGCCAGCCGACGCCTATGGAAAGCACCAAATCCCAATTTTGTAAATCCTTACACCGGGGAAAACAACCGAATATATCAAAACTATGTATCATGGATATCTCGTGGATGTGGGATATTTTTGTCCGCAATTTCAAGGTGTAATTCTTTACACCCAAATTACAATAAAGTGCATTGATACGAACAAACCAAAATGATGCGATTTCTTTACCGAAATAAGCCGATACGGCAAAATTTCTGTCTTTATAAAAATCTATAGTGATGGGATTGGCAAAAATAGGGTTGCTTTGTGGAGATACATCTCCGAAAAATCTGTCTATACCTACATTAATACCAACATTCCAGTTTCTCCCTGCATCATAAAATTGAGCATTGGTACAGGAATAAACAAATATCAGAATGATGGTAATTATTTTTTGCATAGAATAACTTATTGTTTATGAGGATATAGTCGGTATGCTACAGCATGAACATTAGGTAAATCGTAATATTGGGTAAGATTTTGAATGTTGATAACATAATCCCCTTGGGCAGGAAATGTTCTATTAAGCAATACGTTGGTACTTATAGTCCAGACATCTCCTTTTGCCTCACCCAAATGCTTGCCTTCAATGTCGCGGACAGACATATATTTTACAAAAACACTTTCTTGCCCGTCGGGGTAAGTGATTATGATTTGTAACGGAATAAGGCTGTGTTCAAAATTGTCCCAAACGCTAAAGGAAATATCCAAGTCGTATGCTTTTTCTGCGTCGGAAACGGAAAAAGTGTCTATCACCGGAACAAAACGGTTCCATATAGAGGCAGGAAACACATATTGGTATTCTACATTTTGACGGGAAGAACACCCTTGTAAAACAAAGATGCACGCACTAAAAGTAATCAATGCAATATATTTATGAAATCTCATATACCAATGTATTGAATATCAGTGTAAAATTTTGTAAAAACAATAGTTACAAAGGTATAATTTTTTTTTAGCCTAAATGATAGTTTGTATTAAAAAATGATATACTTTTGCTATTATTATTCATACAAAATGCAAAAAACCGTATATATCATTATTCCTGTAATGGACGAGGCAGATTATTTACCGCATGCTTTGTCTTGTGCCATGGAGGATAATGTGGAGGCAAACGTGCAAATAAGCATATGTGTGAATCAGCCGGACGATTGGTGGCATTTACCTGATAAAAAGGATGTATGTATAGCGAACATGCAGACGATAGTATATATAAAAAGCACTTATGGAAACAAGGTGCAAGTTTTGGACTATGCTTCTCCCGATAAAGGTTGGAAAGGTAAAAAACAAGGAGTAGGTTGTGCTCGTCGAGTTTTGATGCAAAGGGTGCTCTCGGAGGCAAAAGCGGATGATGTCATAGTCAGCATGGATGCAGACACTTGTTGGCAAAAAGGCTATTTGCAGTATATAGTACAGCATTTGCAAGGCAAGTCAGGTGCATTGTGTGCTCCGTATTATCATCAATTGTCAGGAATGGAGGCACAAGACAGAGCCATGTTGCGTTATGAAATATATATGCGTACTTATTTGATTAATTTGTTACGAATAGGTTCGCCTTATGCTTTTACCGCTTTAGGTTCTGTGATAGCCTGTAGGGCATCGTCGGCAAAAGCGGTAGGAGGCTTTGATACGCAAATGTCGGGGGAGGATTTTTACTTTTTACAAAAATTGGCAAAAAGCAAACCTGTTTCGCTATATAGTCCCTATGCGGTGTATCCCGCCAACAGGGTATCTGACAGAGTTCCTTACGGAACGGGGCCGGCTATAGTTAAAAACATGCAGGCACAATGGGATACGTATCCTGTGTTTGCTCCGGAAAGTTTTGATAAAATCAAACAGACATATCTTCTTATCCCTCAATTATATGAGCAGGATATGGATAGCGATTATTTTTGTTTTTTGAAAGAAATGTTCAAAAATCAACATTTTTTACAAGCACTAAGAAAGAATAGTAGAACAGTGAATCAATTTTCAAAACTATTTCATCAAAAAGCGGACGCTTTACGGGAGTTTCAGTATCTGCGTTATTATCATGCAAAGCATTTTCGCAGCAGTGAGGAAAATTTGCGAACATTATTGGAACAATATTATCCTTCAGCCGATGAATTGACGTGCTTTGAAGCCGATTTCGACATGAGCACCATGCCTTTGCAAAGTTTAAATGCTTTGCGGAACAGGTTATATGATATAGAAATTTCATTGAGAAAAAATCACGATATAGAACACCAATATATATGATATCATTTGAAAAGTATCAATTAGACAACGGGTTAACGGTAATACTCCAGCCCGATTCCACCACGCCGATAGCGGCGGTGAATATATGTTATAATGTGGGCTCTCGAGATGAACATGCCGAACGCACGGGCTTTGCTCATTTGTTTGAGCATTTGATGTTCGGCGGCTCAAAAAATATTCCCTCTTATGATAAAGTTTTACAACGGGTAGGTGGTGATAATAATGCATTTACGAGTGTGGATATCACCAATTATTACCTTACTCTGCCTGCACAAAACATTGAAACAGCTTTTTATTTGGAATCGGACAGAATGAATGAATTGGCATTCAATGTAAAAAGTTTTGATGTACAACGCAATGTAGTGGTAGAGGAGTTTAAACAGTCGTATTTAAACCAACCATACGGAGATGCTATGTTATTGTTAAAACCATTGGCATACAAGGTGCATCCGTATAGGTGGAATACCATAGGAATAAGTCCTGAGCATATACAAGATGCCACTATGGAAGAAGTAAAAGAATTTTTTTATACTTTTTATCGCCCCAACAATGCGGTAATAACCATTAGCGGTAATATCCATACGGAGGAATGCAAGCGAATGATCAACCACTGGTTCGGCAGTATCCCTGCAGGTAAAACCTATCATCGGAATTTACCGCAAGAGCCCCCGCAATTGCAATCTCGTTTTATGGAAACGGAGCGTGAGGTTCCTTGCAATTGCCTATATAAGGCTTATAAAATGTGTAAACGTACCCATCCGGATTTCTATGCGGTAGATTTATTGTCAGATATATTGTCCAATGGCGATTCGGCAAGGCTGACACAGAAATTGGTCAACGACAAAAAAATATTTTCTTCCGTGAATGCTTATGTATTAGGTACTTTTGATGAAGGTTTGTTTTTAATATCGGGCTATGTTAATCCGGGCATAGATTTAACAACAGCCGACCAAGCCGTACAGCAGCAATTGCATTTATTACAAGAGCAGCCGATACGGGAATATGAGTTGCAAAAAGTGAAAAACAAAGCACAAACTATACTTGACTATGCAGAATTGGCAGTGCAAGACAAGGCCATGAATTTATCCATTTTTGAAGTAATGTCTCAAGCGGAAGATATTAATGAAGAAGATAAAAAATATGCCGGTGTATCTGCTGAAAAAATGCAAACGGTTGCAAGGCAGGTGTTTGATGAAAAACAATGTTCCACCCTGTATTATAAAGCACAAAAGGAAGTTCAGCCATTGTAGTGAGGAAGGAATAATTTATTATTAAACCGTTTATGTTCATTAAAAAAAATATAAAGGGAGTACAAGTATTTGAAAAAAATGTATTTTTGCCGCGATATTTTTAGGAATAAGGATAATGTTTATCAAAAGAATAAATGCTTATTTGTTTCAACAACAATAATATAATAAAAAAGTATAGTATGAGACAGTCAATTAAACTATTGGTGGTATTGTTAAGTTTGTTTTTTATATCCCAATCAGGATATGCTCAATTTTCCATTAAAGTAGGAGGCAATTATCCCTATATGATAAAATCGGATGCGGAATGTGCGAAAGATTTTTCCCAGCAGCAAATAGGTGTATATGCAGGCTTGTATGAAAATATTAGTTTTTGGGAACGAAAAAGAGAACATACCGACCATTCCATGGGGATTTCCATCAATGCTGATTTCATGTGGAATACGTGGAAAACATCGTATAAGCAAGATATGAATAAGAAATACGAAATACTATATCCCAAGAGCAGCGTTAAACATGTTCATTATATGAATATACCTATTATGATAGGTTTTTGCTATAAGTTGCAAAATGCCAGTCATTCTGCCGGAATGGCTATAGATGTGTCCGCAGGATGTAATTTGTTATATAGAATACCTTTAAAGGTATCGTATAAAGTAAGTTCGGTGGATTATCAATACAAATTGCAATATAATTTAGCATACGGGGTAGCGGCTCACGCAGGCATTAGTTTTTTGGCAGGCGAACATTTCAGCGTAGGTGTTCATTGCCATTTGTTGAACATAATGAACAATAGCGGTTCCGAATCCACCATCAAAGTGTCTTCAGGAGAAGAAATCACCCGTATGGAATTTGAAGATAAGAAAGTATCCTTATATCCGTTCGCATTCACTTTTGCTATAGGAGTGGTGTTTTAGAGCGGGGATGTCAGCAAGAAAATATTTTTCGGTTTTTTTGCAAAAGCAATCTTTATAACCGGTTTTCTTCTATTTGTTTTTTACAGTTTTCCACCATAAAGTGCAGGCGGTTGAAAACATTCGCTTCGGAGGTGCTGCTGTCAAAATCCAAAAATAGCATGCTTATGTGCGGGTATAATTGTTTAATGCGTTTTTCCACACCTTTGGAAATAATATGATTAGCTATGCAACCAAAAGGTTGTAAACTAACTACATTTTGTATACCATGTTCTGCTAAACTGCAAATTTCACCCGGCAAACCCCATCCTTCACCAAAATCGGCAGCCAAATTTAGAACGTTGGAAGCCAAGCGGGCATCTTCAAATATATTGGAGAAATTTCTGTATAGCGGAAATGCTTTACAGGCCTTATCATATTTTTTCATCACGGAGCGAATATAAGCATATATCGCATCGGTAATCCATGTGGATACTTTTTCTTTTTTGATGTACAGTTTTCTGTTGATATGATTGTTGACAAAAGAGGTGGAGAAAAAGTTGATTAATGCCGGAGGCACCACCTCCACGCCTTGTTCTATCAACCAGTTGGCAACGAATTTGTTGCTAAATCCGTTGTATTTTACATATATTTCACCCACTATACCCAACACGGGTAATTTTTTGTTACTATCTGTTGCGGCGGCAAATTCGGCAGCGGCTTGTTTGATTAAGGGTAGCAATTCTTTACTTTTGTCGGCCTCTATAAAAGGCAAGGCTGCTTGTGTGTATTTTTGGCGTAGAGCCAAGGCTGTTCCGTTTGTTTTTTCCCTTACCACCGAGGCATAATATAATTTATTGAGGCAATCAGCATATAGTATGGTATGTATTATCAATTTACCCGCCTTTTTATAGTTTATTTCAAATCCGGGTTGGGTATTGCTGATGCCGTTGCCGGTAGCCAATGATATTACAGGAATTTTTTCAAAGCCGGCATTTACCATGGCGTTTTTAATAAGTGCGTAATAGTTGGAGGCACGACATTGTCCTCCTGTTTGGGTGATGATAACGGCAGTGTTATCGGGGTTGTATTGCCCGCTTTGAAGGGCATTGATAATACTTCCTATCACTATGGTGGCCGGATAGCATATATCATTGTTGGCATATCTCAGGCCTGTTTCTGCTGCTTGTTGATTGCCTGTAGGCAGGGTTATCATATTGTATCCCAGATATTTGAATACAGACGGAAGGAATTCGGAGTAGCCTTCGGCAAAATAGGGGGCTATGATAGTGCGTTTTTTGTCTTCCACTTCAAAAGTTTTAGTGGTAACAAAGGCTTGTTTTTTATGGATATTGTAATTTTCTTTGCACGATTCCACCATAGAACGTATGCGTAAACGGAGTGAGCCTATGTTGTTGACATCATCTATTTTAAGTATGGTAAGATTTTTTCCGTAACGACGCAACATGGAATTCACCTCATCCAAAATAAAAGCATCCGGACCGCATCCGAAAGAGGTGAGTTCAACCATCTGCAAATTGGGATGAGGATAGTTGCCAGTAAAATAAGCGGCTTTAAATATACGATTAGGATAAGCCCATTGACTTAACGCATTAAGTTCATTATAAGCATCGGCTCCGGCCTCGGAGGCAACATTCTCGGTGATAACATCTATCCCCATGTCGCTAATAGATTGGGATACTTTGTGCTCAATCAAGGGGTCGATATGATATGGACGGGCAGCCAAAAGTATCACCATACGTTGCTCTTGAGTGGCTTTATGGAGTATTTCCATGGATCTGTCGGTGAGCTTTTGCAGGTATTCGTTTTGTGCTTTTCGGGCTTCAGCAATAGCTTTTTTGGCTGTGCTTTTTTTTATGCCAAGGCTTGTCAGATATGCAGTGCATGATTTTTCCAATAGTTGTTCGTTGTTAAAAGCTATCACGGGAGCGTCTATCGGTATGTTGTGTTTTTGTGCCGGATTGATAGAGCTTTTGATAACATCGCTATAGCCGGAAACGATAGGACAATTGAAGCTGTTTTTCGATTGTTTGTCTTCCTTGCGTTCAAACACCACCCATGGATAAAAAATACGGCTGACACCTTTGTGAATAAGATTGTTAATATGTCCGTGCATGAGTTTGGCAGGAAAACAAATGTTGTCTGCCATAATGGAACGCAAGCCCGTTTCGTACAATTTGTTGGTAGAGGCATCGGATAGAACCACTTTAAAACCGCAATAGGTGAAAAGCGTGTGCCAAAAAGGATAGTTTTCATATATTCCCAAACCGCGAGGTATGCCTATGGTAGTACCGCTTTCATTACTTTTTCTATTGAACAGCATGCGATATTTTTCGGCAAACATATTGGTGCCTTTTCGTTGCACTTCTTTATGGTTGGAATATATTTTTTCACAATTGTTCCCTGAAAAATATTCGTTGCCGTTGGCAAATGTAAATCTTCTGACGGTGCAATGATTTTCGCAACCGCTGCATGTTTCAAAGCGGGACTCGTATTGATTGGCGTTGATAATTTCGTTCAAATTCATATTGTCTGTGTTTTATTCGGGTGAATGGTTTGAATTTTTTTTGTTTTGATTACGCATAGCGTATAAAGCGGCACCATACGCTCCCATTAATTCCGGAATGTCTGCAAAGGATACTTCGTGTCCTGTCATTTTTTCCAATGCCCTCACCACACTGTGATTTTTAAAAGTGCCTCCTTGAACAACAATATGTTCTCCTAATTCGGAGGTGTTTTTTAGTTTAAGCACTTTAAACAGGCAATTTTTGACCACCGAATAGCTGAATCCGGCAGCAATATCTTCCACAAAAGCCCCTTCTCGCATAGCTTGTTTTACCTTGGAATTCATAAACACAGTGCAACGGGTGCCTAAATCACACGGGTGTTTGGCCATACACGACAAGTAGGCAAACTCCGCAACGGGATATCCTAACATGTTAGCAAAAGTTTCTATAAAAGAGCCGCATCCGGAGGAACATGCCTCGTTGATTTCTATGCGGCGAATGGAGCCGTTTTCTACAAATATGGCTTTCATGTCTTGCCCGCCTATATCCAACACAAACGATACTTGCGGAGCCACTTCTTTGGCTGCGGAATAATGAGCCATGGTTTCCACTATGCCAAAGTCCAGGTTGAAAGCTGTTTTTAGAAGATTTTCACCATATCCTGTAACACAACTTGCTGCTATATTGATGTTTTGTGGTTCCATAACACTTTCTCGCATGGCAAGCATGGCTTGACTAAAAGTTTTAAAACTATCTCCGTAGTTGCGTTGGTAGTCGGTATATACTACTTTCCCTTCTTGATTGAGCAATATGATTTTGGTGGTGGTGGAACCGCTGTCCACCCCAAGGTAATAGTCGGCGGCAACGGTGGTGTCAATTTTTGCTTTGGGCACATGGAAGCATTTTTTGTGTTCCAGCCATTGTTCATATTCCCGTTGGGAAGCAAACAGGCATTCCAAGCGGTGCGTATAATCGGAAGGAGTGCTCCCTTTATCAAATTTCAGGGCGTAGATCAATTGCAATAGTTCTACCGGTCTTTTACTATGCGTGTCGGCCAATATGGCACAGCCGATAGCCGGTATTAATTGCGCATTTTCAGGAAGCAGACAATCGGTTTCGTTGATATTGAGAACGCGGATAAAATGTTTTTTCAATTCCGGTAAAAAAGCAAAAGGACCACCGCATAAAAACACTTTCGGAGTAATGTCCATTCCTCTTGCCAAAGAGGCTACCACTTGCATGGCTACAGCATTGAATACCGATGCGGCAATATCTGCCGTGCTGACGTTTCTTGCCATTAAATTTTGTATGTCGGTTTTAGAAAAAACACCGCATCGGGAGGCAATGGGGTATATCGTTGTTGATTTTGCCGCCAAGCTGTTGAGTTCGGTGGTGCTTACGCCCAAAAGTGATGCCGTTTGGTCGATAAAAGCACCTGTGCCGCCGGCACAACTGCCGTTCATTCTGATATCGGGAATCTTCCCTTGTTCAAAAAATATCATCTTGCTGTCTTCACCACCCATGTCTATAAAAGTGTGTACATCGCTATATAGATGCTTGATGGTTTCGGTGGCGGCAACCACTTCTTGAACAAATCCTAAATCAAATTTTTCCGCATATCCCATGCCGACAGAGCCCGTCATCACCAGATTTAAATTGCAATCACCTAAGGCACAATACAATTTAGTGGCTATTGAATAACCGGCGTCCTTTATGTTGGCATTATGCCGTTGATAGTCGGAAAAAATAATCTTATTTTCATGGTTCATTACGCACACTTTTAGTGTGGTGGAACCGATATCTATGCCTATGTTATAAGTCGGGAGATTTTCTTTCATATTTATTTTACAGCTATACGGTTAAGTATGGTTTGCACGTTTTCGGCTTTGCGTTGTGCAATAAATTTTGAATATTCTTCTTCGGATATGCAATTACTGTTTTTAAAGGCCGGTAGAGCAATAAATACAAATGCATTCAAGCAGATAATATCATATATTAAATCTTGCGCACTAATGTATTGCATACGACCGGCGTCCACTTCTTGTCGGATATTGTTTTCCAATTGGTTAAAAATATTCTTTATGGAAGGGAGCAGTTTATTGGCTGATTGTTTGAAAAAATTGTTATCGTTGATAAGTTCGCTCACAATGAAGTAAGGTAATTTGGGATTGGAGGCAATAAAATCAAAGTGGGCTTCTATCCCGAAAGCTATTTTTTCCGCAAAAGGATGATCTTCGTTAAGAAATAGCGAAAATGAGTCTAACATTATTTTGGCATAATGCTCAAACACCTTGGAAAATAGATTATCCTTGGTTCTAAAATAATAGTGAAGCATAGCATGAGTAACTCCAGCTTGATTGGCTATCTCGGTAGTGGTAGCCATTTTGTATCCTTTGTTCAAAAATACATTTTTGGCAACCATTAATATGGTCTCTTCTGTTTTATTGGAGATGTTTTTCTTTGTCATTTAATTGTTTATTAGTACATTAACAAATATGTTTAACAGTTTTGTTAACAATGCAAATGTAACATTTTTTCTAAACATAAGTTTTTCGATGTTTTTTTTGAGGGGATGCTTAAAAATATTTTTATTTTAACAAAAAAAAACAGGAAGAAATGCAATAAGAATATGAGTGGATATACAATAAAAAAACAGGAAGTGCGTTATATCATTTCAAATAGGTGCAAATGAAAAAAATAAACATCATATTATGGGTCTTGCTATGTACATGTGGTGCAATGCAAGCACAAGAACGTCTCACGGTTTTGTATGGCAACGACACCTTATCTGGCAAGAGGTATCAGCCTGTGAAGGTTCGTAAAAATGCGCAAGGGGTGTTTTATCAGTCCATACAATTACCCTTTGAAGAAGATTTTTCAAATTATACAGGTTATCCCGACACGGCTTTGTGGATAGATAATTATGCTTATGTAAGCATGGGGTTTGCTTATAATCCTCCTACATTAGGCACGGCTGTTTTGGACGCGGTGGACAATTACGGCAGATTGTACGGACATGCGTCCACCTCTTCTTTTACCGCCGATACATTAGCATCTCGACCCATCCGGTTGGATACTGTGTTTACTCCCTTGAAACGTGCTATGGAATTGTCCGATTCCTTGTATTTTAGTTTTTATTTCCAGCCCGGAGGCGGCAAAGGCAAGGCATGGGAGCGTTTAGGTGATGCTCCCGAGGTAAAAGATTCGCTTATTTTGGAGTTTGGTTACCAAACCGGTGACACCGCCTTATTATATTATATTACCGATATGCAAAGTGTAGCAGATACCATTATAGTGGGAGATACTGTAATAAGCATGTGTAATAACAATATTTACATAATTGCCGACCGCAATTATTATCCGGGTGATGTCATAGAAGTGCCTTGCGATTCGGTATTGTGTATGGAAATGGTATGGGAGAGAGTATGGGCTTCGCCCGGCATGAGTTTGGAAGAATTTGAAAAACTTTACGGTACTATTTGCAAACAAGTGTTGATACCGATAAACGATGCAAAATATTTGAATGCAGGTTTCCAATTCCGGTTTAGAAATATTGCTTCTTTGGAATATGAGAGCGATGAAGCATGGGCCGGTAATGTGGATTTTTGGATAATAGATTATGTACGCCTCAACAGAATGCGTTCAATGGCAGATACAGCAATAGATGATGTGGCCTTTGCAGAAAATCCGGGTTCTTTGCTCAAAGAATATACAGCCATGCCGTGGTCTCATTTTATTGTTAATAGCAGTTCCCATTTAAAAACAGCGTTTGCTACTAAATTGACCAATTTGTACAACGTTACCAAAAACACCACTTACGAGCAAAGGGTGTTGGATGAAGAGCAAAATTTGATAGGCAGTTATTCGGGAGGGTCGTACAATATAGATCCATTTTTCCGTAGCGGATACCAAACTTATGCTCCGCACGCTACACCTCAGTTGGCTAACATTACCTTCCCTTCGGTAACCAATGATAGTTTGAGCATCACCATGTACCATATATTTAAAGAAGCCGGTAGCGGAGACCAAAATCCAAAAAACGATACGGCTGTATATCAGCAAAACTTTTATAATTATTTTTCATACGATGACGGTACTCCCGAAAGCGGTTATTTGGTTACCTCTTCGGTATATCCTTATACCACCTGTCTGGCCATGGATTTCACTTTGGCCCATGCAGATACCTTGCGGGCAATACGCATGTATGTAAATCGCCCTATTAACGAAGAATCACCCTATGAATTTAATGTGGTGCTATGGGAAGATGATAACGGAAAACCCGGTAATGAGATATACAAAGAATTAATAGAACAAGAATACAGCCGTGATATTTACGGGATGCAGCATTTTGAACTGCAAGAACCACAAGCGGTTCAAGGCAAAATATATGTAGGATATCAAACCCTTAGTTCGCGGTTTTTGAATATAGGTTTTGACCAAAATACAGACGCATCTTCGCATGTATTTTATCGTACGGCTTCCGGTTGGCAAAATAGTTTTGTTAAAGGAACGCCTATGATACGTCCGGTAGTGGGTAAAAAATATGAATATACGCAAATAAGCGAGTATCCGCAAGTGTATGTAGAGGTATATCCTAATCCGGCAAGCGATATGCTTTATATCAATAGTATCAATAGTATTTACGAAGTGGAAGTATATTCTTTAAACGGCCAACTGCTAAAGCAGCAACAAAATGTCAGCCATATAGATGTTAGCAGTTTGTCACAAGGAATATATATGGTGCGTGTGAAGGGAGATACATTCACCGTTACCAAGAAAGTGATGGTGAATCGTTGATGGAAAAAAGACGGATAGATATAGAGTTGGTGCGTCGGGAAATGTTCTCTTCCAGAGAAAAGGCTGTGGATGCCATTAAAAACCGGCAAGTGCAAATAGCGGGAAAAGTCATAGACAAACCTTCGTTTTTGATAGCGGAAGATGCCGAAATAGTTATAGGAGAGCAACTCTTGCCTTATGTCAGCAAAGGAGGGCTGAAATTGGAAAAGGCCGTTAAAACATTCCGTTTGGATTTTAAGGATAAAATAGTGTTGGATGTGGGATGTTCCACAGGAGGATTCGCCGATTGTGCGTTGCAAAACGGGGCAAAACACGTATATGGAATAGACGTGGGGGTTAATCAATTGGCAGCAAGTTTACAAAACAATCCCCAGCTTACATATATAGAAGGTTTGAATGTTAAAGATTTGTTGCCTGCTCATTTAAACGATAATCAACCTGATTGGGTGGTGGCAGATTTATCCTTTATATCGCTCACCTATATGTTTGAATATGTAAAACCATTGTTACACAAGCAAAGTTGTATGCTTTTGCTTATCAAACCCCAGTTTGAATTGAATGCGGCTTGTTTGGACAAAAACGGGATAGTGCGAAATGTTAAACATCATATTGCCGCTATAGACAGAGTGGTGCGAAAGGCTGCTGAATATGGTTTGTTTATGGAAAAAATAGATTTTGCCCCGCTTATGTCATATAAAAAAAATATAGAATATATCACCCTGTTTTCACAATTGCAGCATGTGGTGCAATATGATTACACCTCAGTAGTGGAAGCCGCTTTTGCCGAAAAGAAAAAAATGAAAAGGATATGACTTTATTGGATATGAAACGACCGTCCAACCAGTTGGCCGTATTTTTATTTGCCATAGGATCGGGTATTATTATCAATAGCGTGATTACAGCCGTATTAATGATAAATTATCCTATAGACGAAATGTTGAACAACGCCGGTATGATGAGGTGCTTGTCGTTTTTGTCACAAATATTTGTTTTTTTATTGCCTTCCTTGGTATTGTTTGTCTGTATGCGTAAAGAACGCCCCGACTACCTGCATTTACGCACATTCCCTTCAAATTATAATTTGATACTCACTTTGTTATTGGTGTTTTTATCCGTACCTATGATGTCATGGATAGTCGGTATGAATGAATCGGTGACTCTGCCGGAGAGCATGTCAAAAATAGAAGAATGGCTAAAGCACTCGGAGGAGGAAATGGCTGTGCGTAGTGATATGATGTTGCACACCGACAGCTGGGATGTATTGTGTATCAATATTTTAGTAGTCGCATTGTGTCCTGCTTTTTGTGAAGAAATTCTTTTTAGAGGTGTGTTGATGAATTGGTTGGGTCAGGTGTTAAAAAACAAACATGTTGCAGTATGGTTGTCAGCGATTATATTCAGCGCCTGTCACATGCAATTTTACGGTTTTATTCCTCGTATGTTGTTAGGAGCGGCTTTCGGTTATTTGGTGGTGTGGACAAAATCGTTATGGACAAGCATGATAGCCCATTTTATCAACAATTTGTCCGCAGTGGTGCTCGCGTTCGCTTATTGTCGTGGAAAGTTAAGTACTTCATATAATGAACCCGCCGTATGGGAATCGCATTGGGCAGCAGTCGTTATTTCTTTGTTTGACACTATAGCGTTGCTGTATTTATTACATATGAATAATATGCGAAAAACACAAGACAGTTGATTTTGTCTTTTCTATTGTTTCCCGAAAGCGTGACAAACAATAGGATCTGTATCGTTAAGAATCCTGTTCCTGTCCGTGAGAATTTGCATTTGTGTGTTGAATTGAGGAAATTATAATATTCCAATTGGAACAACTTTGTTTTTTTCATCCAAAGGATAAGTAAGCGACGAAAGACTTATGATAAAACCGTTTCCAATATCTGCATTCAACGAAGAAAGCACATTAAAATTTTTCAAAGCCTCTTTAGTGGGATTACTGCTCTTTTTGATTTCAATAGGATGAAGAATGCCATTTTCTATAATTATTAAATCTATTTCGCGTCCATTGTTGTCCCGATAATACGAAAATCTACTTCTTACATCTATGCCTTTGTTGCAATATTGCTTTATAAGTTCAGAAATGACATAGGTTTCAAAAAAAGCTCCTGCCATAGCAGAATTTTCCAGGGCTCTTGGATTATTCCACAAACTTAAATAACAAGCAAGTCCTGTATCCATAAAATAGAGTTTCGGACGTTTGACAATTCTTTTTATCGTATTGCCCGAATAAGGATTAAGAAGGAACACCAATCCCGAAGTAACCAAAAGCGACATCCAGCATTCTGCTGTTTTGTTGTCGATATTAGTATCGCTTGCAATATCGCTCATGTTTAGTTCTTGTCCGGTTCGGGCTGCTACACATGAGATAAACTTCAGAAAAGCACTTTCTTTTTTTATTTCAAGTAAATCATGAATGTCTCTCTCCATATAGGTCTGGACGTATGCTCCATAATAATTTTCCGGAGAAAGGTTCTTATCAACAATCATTTGTGGCATGCTGCCACGATAGATTTTATCGAATACACTTGTTACGGTTTCCGTTGACTGATTATCAACATTTTGATTTGTTATCAGCAACTCCCTTTCCTCACCTGCTATTTCACTACGACTCAAACCATAAAGTGGGGCTATGCCGACTCTGCCTGCTAATGATTCACTTACATTTTTCATTAAATGAAACATTTGTGACCCCGTTAAAAAATATTGACCGTTCTTTCGATTTTTATCTACTTGAATTTTTATATATGGAAGTAATTCCGGTGCATACTGAATCTCATCAATGATTACGGGAGCAGGATATTGTTGTAAAAAAAGTTCAGGATCGGTTTTTGCCAAATTTCGTAACATGGGATAATCCAATGTCACATATTGTATATTTGGCACATGACCAAATGTTTGTTTTATCAAGGTTGTTTTTCCTATTTGTCTTGCTCCTGTTACTACAAGTACAGGAAAGTGCTGCGACAATTGTCGAAGATGTTGTTCTATTGTCCGTTTGATATATACCATTTCTCAAAATAATTTTGTAGTGCAAAATTATACAAATTTGGAATACAAATCCTAATTTGTATGAAAAATTATTTTTAACACTATACAAAGAATTTGTTTTGTGGACCATTCAATAAGCATTGACTTTTTTGACCATACCGACCAAAAATATTTAGAGGAAATTGTAAAAATAATCCCATGCAAATAAGGACGATGGGCACATCGTCCTTACATAATATTTTTTCCTTTGCTTGATAAGAATCCTATTCTTATCCGTGAGAATTTGCATTTGTGACTTGAATGTAGTAGGAAAAAAACAATATCAATGGAATGAAGATGCTATAAATTTACAGGTACATTAAAAATGCAACGCCAACCCAGTCCCCAATTGCTGTTTACCAAAACTCCAATAGGCTTGTTTTTTATTGGCACAAGAAGTATTGTAAGTATCGGCACTGCGGTGCATGCGGGTGTAACCTACTATAAGCGTAGGTATACAGGCTATTTCCAAGGCTCCACCTACGTAACTTGGTATAAGATAATAGGAACTACCTGATGTGAAAATTCCTATGGTGGATACTAAATCGATTATAAGCCCTGTTACTAACAACCCCCATCCGTAATCGGCCACAGTTTTACCACTTTTATATTGCATATAAGCTGCCGTACAATTATTATACAAATATTCTTCATAAGCCTTACCTTTCAGTTTTATATCTTCACATTGATAAGTATTACCCATGCGATATATATACGGCAAATCATTTGCTATGTTCATATTTTCCGATTCTTCATTTTCGGGTTCATTGGCTTCTACAAAAGAGGCAGCATTGGTCGCAAACACGTCTTTTTCCCCATTTTGATACTTAATCATAAATACTTCTTTGGTATTAGCCGTATACACAGGACCATCTTGATTTGTCCATTTTTTATATTCTATTTCATTTAAACCCACCTTGGTTACTTTTACCTGCAACTCCTCACCAGTTAGAAGCACGATTATATCTTGGCTTTGCACGCAGACGCATGCCGACACTATACACAACAAAACTATAATTTTCTGTTTCATAGACAACCTCTAATTTTTACTAACCTAAATGCAACTTTAATTCAACAATTTTATTGTTGCAAAATTACTCACAAATCACGCTATGTTAGCTCTTTAAGTAGTGAAAACAAATCACATATCCGTGAATGTTTTTCACGGTTTCGGGGATATGTAAAGGTTCAAGACAAGAGTACAGGCAAAAATATCCGGCCACCCGGAATTTTTTTCATCAAAATATCCGCTGACCCCGGAATTTTTTCACCGGAAATATCCGGCCACCCCGAAATTTGTCCATATCAACCGAAGAATTTTTTCTGTTTTTTGTCCAAGCCGCTTGTAGTGCCGCTTGCCGTTTTTATGAACATCATTCACCGTTTTCGGGATGCTTCAGGGCTGCAAGGAAACGGGACAGTCTGTCTATATTTTCAAGAGAAATATCATCTACGGAAAGATTGAAACTGTGCAACACGGGAATTTCCGCCGCCAAGCCGGACATATTCATCACATCCACAAAAAAATTGTGTTGCAAGGCTTTGGAAATTTTCACCAACAATTCCGTATCCAAGCTTTGGCGGGCAAAAATTTTATATACATTGGTGCGGTCGCAGTGTATCCGTTTGGCAAACTCCGCCACAGTAAGTCCGCTTTCGTCAAAAACGGCTTTCACCAAATGCCCGATATGAAGACTTTGTTGTTGTGTATTCTTATTTTCCATGACATAAAAAAGGCGTTCGCCATTTCTTTTTTGCCTATTATAACCGGAGGCTCTGCAAAGCCTTGTACACTAATAAGCACGAAATAACTCACGCCTGAAAGCGTGAACTTCTCGCTAACTTATTCTCGTGTACTTTTTAATTTTGCAGATTTCCAGTTAGAGAATAAGAGCGTAAAGCTCAGATTGTTAATGTTTTATTTTACTTTATTTTTATTTTTATCTTTATTTTTATTTTAACTACAACTTCAACAGGCCGGAACCGGCTGCCGAGGTTTTGTTTAAACTGCCGGAACAACGACAACAGGTCTGTATACAATTTGCAAAAATAAACAAAATTCCGATATATTTTTCAATGTTTCTTTTTTATTTATTCTTATCCGTGCGAATTTGCGTTTATTTGTTGAATTCGGGAAAAAAGCACATGCGGACCCCTTTTGCTTTTTTTTGGCGGGGGATGCTTTGCATACCTGTTTCGGGACAAAGCAATCAGGAAGTTTTGTCTTTTTTCTTCACTATATCACTTCAGCATCGCTTTGTTGTATCCAACCTTTTTCCCCGTTAGGAAATTTTACCTCTATCCATCCTGCTGTTTTATCTGTAATTATGGCTTTTAGTCCTTCATGAACTGTAAACAGATCGGTTCCGGAGGCATCAGGAGTGCTTTTAACCGTAACGCTCATAGCCGTAACAATGACTTCATTGTTAGCATGAAGTTGACGGTAGCCTACCCAAGCAAAAATAATACTGCATATCATTAATATTCCGCATATTATGGAAAACACCAAACCTCGGATTCTCCAAGAAGCTTGTTTGCCTATGAAAATAAGAGCAATACTTATGCTGGTAAGCAGGGCCATGATAATAGCTGTTATAGCCCAGCCATTGGAGGAAAAGAGATGAAGAATTCTATTTCCCCAAACATATAGAAAAAAGGGTTCGGAATCTATTTTGTCTATTATTTGTTGATTGGCAAAGGCTAAATTATGAATAATATCTTCGTTGGAGGGGTCTATGCGAAGAGCCCTTTCGTACCATAATATAGCTTGACTTAGATGGTCTGCCTTGAAATGGGCATTGCCTAAATTATAATACAGGGTTGCATTGGAATAGCCTTGTTCTACGCATTGAGTGTATAATGCTACTGCTTGTTCATAATCTTTTTTGTTATACGCTTGGTTGGCTTGTTCAAACGTATTGGCGTTGATTTGCAAAACGCTTATTGCCAATAGAGTACAAATCAAATATTTTTTCATTTCAGTAATATGGATTTTTTGCAAAAATACAAAAAATATTTCAAATTCACTTATTATGAAATGAATTAGAATAAAAAAATGCTTCCAATTTTGGGATAGGCAATAAATTTCCCATTTCAACAATCAAAACCACCCGATAGCGTTTTAATATCTCACAAATTGTCCTGAAAGGGCACCGTCTAACAGCCAAGGACTTTGTCCTTGGCATTAATGGACATCCACATAATTTGTCCCAAAAGATGAGAATCAATGCGGCATTTGTAGGTGATCAGGCTCCGTTTTTATCATAATACGGTGGTATCCATGTTGTTTCCATTGGGCCGCTATTCATTTAGGGAATCCTTCACATATTGCTTGAGCGTGCCTTTGTTCTTCATTTTGATCAGTTT
>DBXT01000027.1 GCA_002309615.1 Bacteroidales bacterium UBA1205 | reverse complement strand
GTCAACCACGGTTTCTCACTCATTAAAGGATCTCGTGAAATAAACACAGGCGGAGCGTAGTACCTTGCCTCATAGTAGTACATGCCGGTCTCTTCATCAAGTTCCTTAGCATTAAAGGAGTACTTCGGAAACGCCTCACCCATAACATGGGTGTTGTATTCGGAGATAATTTCTCCGTAAGGAGCGTAAAGAAAACTCTGTACTACAGACTGTTGTGCATCTGTCACGTACATGAAGGAGGACAAGTGGTTGGGGTGGTAATAGAATATGGCATTGTTGTCACCGGTTGCTTGTAAAAATTCCAAAGGAATTAAATCACCCTCTTGCATATCCGTGGGGTCTTCATAAAGGTGTTGCCCTATAGAATTGTAAAGAATTTGTTTTACATCATGTTGGTAAGCTTCCAATTCTTGGTCGTTATCCACGGATATGGAAACTTGCTGTTCTCCCAAACGGCTGGCAATGCGTTCTGTTCCGTTATAGTAATGCTTCGTGTAATCTCCACCTTGGTTAAAGTTAATATAAGTATTGGGATAAAACATGGCGTTTTGCACCATAGGCTGTATGGGTTGGGGTTGGCCGTTCACCCATTGGTTGGCATTAAACATATTCACTTTGTAGGTGCGGGTGTTGGCGGAGTTGTAGCCGTAAACACTTATCTGCATATCCGTGCCGCAGGCTTTTAAATTGCCGGAAGCATTAAAATAATAGTAATCCGTGTTTTGCGTCTGGTGGTCAACCCTTTTGCGTATGCTGCCGTTTATACCGTAGGTGCACGTTTCCAAGGGCTGCGTGTTTTGCTGCATATCATATTTTATAATAGGAGCAAAAGAAGTCTGTCCCTGTGCCATATCCGCATTGTTACTCGGAAAATAATACCTATAATCTTTATTTTCAGACGTGTTGGTGGCGGGGTCGGTCGTCTGTTGCGTATAGGTGTTTATTTTGCCCCAGTTATTATAAGAATAGGCACCGCTGCAAAGTACATTGTTGTTGCAGGTGCTTTCTGCAGTTAGCAGTTGGTCGGCAGAATCGTATGTGTAACGCTCCGTTACTTGGTACTGCGGCATAGGGTAGGAAGAATTTACCCTTATGATATTGCCTACGGAGTCGTAAGTGTATTGCAAATAAGAAAGCGTGTTGCCGCCGTAGGTGGTCAGCAGGCTGTCCAATCGCTGTGTCAGCGGATAATAAGTATATTTTGTTTGGATTCCATTACCGTATTTTTGAGATATTTTGGCACCAAACTTATTATATTGTATGCTGTCTAAATAGGTATAGTTTTGGTTGTTGGCAATGCGTTCCAACTGTCCTCCAAAATTATAACTATAATTAACTTCCTCATTATCAGGATAAGTGATATTCAGTATTCTTCCCCAACTATCATATTCGAATTGCGTGCTCAGGGCTATAATATTTGACAAGAAGG
Organism: Bacteroidales bacterium UBA1205; assembly: GCA_002309615.1. Lineage (GTDB taxonomy): Bacteria > Bacteroidota > Bacteroidia > Bacteroidales > WCHB1-69 > UBA1205. The sequence goes on along the minus strand of DBXT01000027.1, from coordinate 6,559 downwards.
GCACGGTGTAAATTCTTGTCTCTCGGGTGATTTCTCCCATATTGCCATATTGGTAGCATACCAAACCGCTCTCATCGTAAAGGAGATTGACAACTAATATGTTACAACTTGGTTTCATGCTTATGCTGTTCAAATTTTGGGATGTTTGTAATAGTGCATTTATAAAGAAATTTGTATTATTGTTTATTATACCAACATGGAGGATTAATGTATATACTATGAAGTTTTTTCTTATTATTAAACAATAACCACATTTCAGAAAAAAATAATTCATCTTCAATAATATATGTAATTAAATAAACGGAGTCTTTTTTATGAGATTTGTCAAAAAAGGCAATTGCCGGAAATACCTGAATTTGGTCCTTAATATTAGGATTCCTTGAAATAAAAGTATCAATATTTAAATATTTGTTTAATACCATATTTTGTATTTTTAATGTAATATTAGTCTTTTTCGAATAAACATTACTTAAATAAGCGACATTATTGATTATAATGTAATTATACCTTTTATATTGATACAAATCATATTCTATCTTGTTTTGTTGACTTGAAGCACAATAATAATACATTTTTTTTATAGAAAAAGGCGTACCATAATTTTGAATCAAATTTTGTTTATCACACAAAATAAGTAGGTCATTTGAAGTGATATCTTGATATTTAATGTTTGTTTGCGCAAAACAAATATTAAATAATAATACTGAACATAAAATTCTTTTTTTCATATCTTTTCTTTAACGTATCATCAATAATATTCATAGAAAGCATCTATATCGGATTTATTTATTCTAAACATTACAGCATCTCTTTCATTTTTTCCATCCTTGGAAGTTCTAAAATATATTATAAAATCATCTGTTCCAGGAATCTGATGAGACCCATTAATCCCATTAGACATTTTTAAATAGTCAAATAATCCAATTGAAATATTTTTAATGGGGATACGTTTCCCTTCTCCTATGGACACAGTAACATCTGACAAATTACACATAAAATCCTTAGAATTAATATTTTTGAAAAAAGATTTAATATTATATAAATTTAATTCTTTAACTTGTGAGTATTTTAATCCAAACATGAATTGATCAGTTTTTCTTTGCTTTGTTGAAATTTCACTATTTAAATCCATTTTCAATACTTCACTTCCTGTTACACTTTTAACTGTTTCTCCTGATATAGTTGTTTTTCCTGCTACTATTTGTTCGTTTTTTGTAATTCCTGATTTACCTAAAATTGTACCTGCTGTTTTTGCATCAAGTCCATATTGTTCTCTAAAAGTGCGCATATTATCACCTTTTTCTGCGACGTAATTAACCTTGCCATCTTTGGTAACTTCTGGCTCCCACATCTCCTCTCCACTCGGATCCACATACTTCACCGGATTGTTGGCGAAATAGGCATATGGTGTCATCCAGAAGTACTTTTCAAACATCGGATCCCTGCTGGTGAACACTGGCGGCTTGTAATATCTCGCTTCGTAGTAGTACATACCTGTTTCCTCGTCCAACTCCTTAGCGTTAAAACTATACTTGGGAATTGTATTATTACCAAAGTTTACATTATACTCTGTAGTTATTTCCCCAAAGGGAGCATAAAGGAAACCTTGTGTAATATTTTGGTTTTGGTCAGTTACAAAAGCAGTATTTCCCAAGTGATTAGGATGATAATAATAAATGTCGTTGGGTGTACCTGTGGGTTGTAAGGCATTTACATCTATAAAAGGAGGCAGGTCTATAGGTACCGTTTCTTCAATTAACTTATGGATATCCTCTCTAAATTGCTCTTCTAATTGCAATTTGCGTGCTTCTAATATATTATTGTTTAGGGCTATGGTTGTGGTATTGTCACCCAAGCGGGATGCAACACGTTCCATACCATTATAATAGTGCTTGGTATAATTACCAAAGGCATCAAAATTTAGATAGGTATTAGGATAGAACATCGCTTGCTGCAGTTGCAGGTGCAACGGCTGTTGTTGTCCGTTTATCCACAGGTTGGTATTATATAAACTTATTTTATAAGCTCTTGTGTTAGCCGCATTATAACCATAATAAGCAAAATCCATTATATCATCGCTATAGGCTTTGAGGTTGCCTTGGGAGTTAAAGAGGTAATACTCTATATGCTGTTGCGGTTGTGTTGTTTCCCGCTTGCGTAGAGAGCCGTTGTTGGTTTGCCTTTGTTTCATACTGCAAAAGATAGTTTTTTTTGTTTTTATCTACTGTCCAAATTTAATTGGCCATTATAATGGTTTATTTCCAAAATAATGGTAATTCCTCATTTTTACGGATGACTTTTATTTGTTTTTTGCAATTTCTATCATCTGATATTTTATATTTATCAACCAATAATTGAGCTTGACTACATCCTTTTTGGGCAGCTTGTAATAAGTAATATATTGACATTTTAGAGGATTCCTTATCCATATTTCCACTTTTGTATGGGTAAAAATCTATCATACAAGTAAACACATCGTAATAAGCTTCTGTTATTTTGTACTTTTCTGCCATAACAAATGCGTACCCAAAGAATTCTTCACGTAACTCCATAGTGTCCAAATAAAAAGAACGCAATTTTTGATATGCAACAATATCACCACTATCCAAAACCTTTTTTTTCAATTCACTTTTAAAATATTCCAAAGAGCCATAATAATTATGCACACCAACATACAATTGTCCAGCTTCATGCCAATTTATATTACCAAAAGTTGTTCCATGCTCCCATCCGACAAGTATATTTTGAGAAGGACATAAATGCACAAAACCCGCTAACAATATTATCAATCCTATCCTTTTCATCATCTATTCATCATTAGTTAATGCCTTTATTTTATCTTTTTTTGTATAGGGTTTGGAGTGGAGATATTTATGTATAATGCGCTTGCTGGAACGTGAACCTTTTTGTGCAGCTGACCGCAACATCCATATCATTTGGTCCAAATAACGCTCTTCAGTATCTTCCCAATTAAAAAATAATCGACGATATATTTTTATTAATCTTTCGTAAGCTTTTCCATTCCCATATTTGAATGCCATTACTTGAGCAAAATATAACTGTTCTATTGGGAATTCTTGATATAAACTATAAAACATATAATTGTCAAATTTTTTCCCTTTATACAACATTGCTTTTTTTAATTCGTATATTGATTCATTAGGTTCGCCCATTGAACAAATTCTATAATAAAAAATCGTATCAGTTACCATTACCTGACGAAAAGTATCGTATGTATGAATTAAATCCGCTTTAATAAGTTCGCCACAATTAACTCTTTTTTTTTCCGAGCTAAAATTCACTTGTATAGGGTGAATTGTATCTATACGAATAACCGTGTCCGCATCACAATCCCAATAACGTATCCAAAATTTATCTGGATAATAAAGATGTGCTTCTACCGCTACATTTTGTGAAAACAGATATCCTGTTTGGAAAATAAAATATAAAATTATTGTGTATATTTTTTTTATCATCATTGCATTTTGTCTAATTCTTCTATTTGCTGTTTAAAATCTTCTCTTGGATTTTTCCCTTCCATACTATTTTCTTTATCATATGTGCCAATCAATTTTCCTTTGTAATATACGTTCCAATTACTTTCCGAAGATTCAATAAATGAAGTATTTATAGGTTTGCCATCTTTTTTTGTTATTTTAACCCCATATTCAACTCCTCCTTCTGACGCAACAACAACAACGTTTTGAAATTCTGGAGATGCTGATAGTCTTTTCGCAAATGAAAGAGACGGAGATTTACTATTATTATCATCTAAATCAAGATTACAAACATGGAAAATGATAGTGATTTTATCATCTATGTTTTTATTCTTCCAAATAGTACTTTGTCCCGCTAGCATTTTTTCAAAAGAACTTACATTATACCATTCTCCTCCATTTTCTCGTATAAATCCATTTTTCCACCCTACATCATTATTCCCGTGGGCAAAAATATTAATAATATTAGGAATATTATCCTTATAACATTTTACCCCTTGTAATAAATTATTATTCTCTTGTTTTTTTGTATTTAACCATGGAATTTTCTCTTTCCCACTCGGATCCACATACATCACCGGATTATTGGCACAATATGCATACGGAGACATCCAAAAATATTTTTCAAAAAGAGGATCCCTGCTCGTAAATGTCGGCGGCTTGTAGTACCTTGCCTCGTAGTAGTACATACTTGTTTCCTCGTCCAATTCTTTAGCGTTAAAAGTGTATTTCGGAAATGCTTCTCCCATGGCATGGGTGTTGTATTCTGAGATAATTTCTCCGTAAGGGGCATAAAGAAAGCTCTGTACTACAGATTGTTGCATGTCTGTTACAAAGAAAGTACTTCCTAAGTGGTTGGGGTGGTAATAGAATACGGCATTGTTGTTTCCGCAGGGCTGTAAAAATTCCAATGGAAATACATCTCCCTCCTGCATATCCGTAGGTTCATCGTATAAATGCTGTCCTATGGCATTGCGTAAAATTTCCTTTGTATCATGTTGGTAATTAAGCAATTCTTGGTCGTTTTCCACGGATATAGGAACTTGTTGTTCTCCCAAACGAGAACAAATACGTTCTGTGCCGTTATAGTAATGCTTGGTATATTCACCTGTTTGGGTAAAGTTCAGGTAAGTATTAGGATAAAACATCGCATTTTGCACCATGGGTTGTATGGGTTGCGGTTGACCGTTCACCCATTGGTTGGCATTAAACAGGTTTACTTTGTAGGTGCGGGTGTTGGCGGAGTTGTAGCCGTAAACGCTTATCTGCATGTCCGTGCCACAGGCTTTTAAATTGCCGGAAGCATTAAAATAATAGTAATCCGTGTTTTGTGTCTGGTGGTCATATCTTTTGCGTATGCTACCGTTAATGCCATAAGTGCATGTTTCCAAGGGCTGCGGGTTTTGCTGCATATCGTATTTTATAATGGGAGCAAAAGAAGTCTGTCCCTGTGCCATGTCTGCACTGCTACCCGGAAAATAATACCTATAATCTTTATTTTCAAACGTGTTGGTGGCAGGGTCGGTCGTCTGTTGCGTAAAGGTGTTTATTTTGCCCCAATTATTATAAGAGTAGGCACCGCTGCACAGCACATTGTTGTTGCAGGTGCTTTCCGCAGTTAGCAGTTGGTCGGCAGAATCGTAAGAGTAACGCTCCGTTACTTGGTACTGCGGCATGGGATAAGAGGAATTTACCCTTATGATATTGCCTACGGAGTCGTAAGTGTATTGCAAATAAGAAAGCGTGTTGCCGCCGTAGATGGTCAGCAGGCTGTCCAATCGCTGTGTCAGCGGATAATAAGTATATTTTGTTTTTATGCCGTTGCCGTATTTTTGAGATATTTTGGCACCAAACTTATTATATTGTATGCTGTCTAAATAGGTATAGTTTTGGTTGTTATAGAATCTAAACAGTTGTCCGCCACAATCATATTCATAGCTTACTATCTCATTATCAGGATAAGTAATATTCAGTATTCTTCCCCAACTGTCATATTCAAATTGCGTGCTCAAGGCTATGATATTTGACAAGAAGGGAACGGTGTAAATTCTTGTCTCTCGGGTGATTTCACCCATGTTGCCATATTGGTAGCATACTAAACCGCTCTCATCATAAAGCGTGTCCACACGCCCGTAACTGTCATAGTGGTAAACAACGGGAACTTCGTCCTGTCCATTTACGCTCTGCAGGCGGTGTGCGTTGTAGGTATAAGTCGTTTGGCTGGTAATAGGAGCATTAACATTATTGTCATAATATTGTTGTGTGTGGAGTGTCAGAAGGTTGCCTGTATAGGCATAATTTTCTACAATATTGTCTTCCGTATAACTTAACTTTCTTCCCAAGAGGTCGTAGGTGTAGTTGCGTTCCCAATCGTTGGATAAAGAACTGTAAACCTTGGTGTTGTCACCAACGGGATTGTAATTAAAATATACAAAAGGCTGTCCTGCCGCTTTTATCGCCCAAGGCTGTCCGTTCACGTCTTTCAGCTCAATGGAGGAATGGTGGTTGGCGTCGGTGGTGGTGGTCTTGAACAGCATTTTGCCCAAGTGGCTGCCGTCAAAACCATACAGGAAAGTGCTGCTGCTGCCGTCGGGAGCCGTCTGCAACAAAGGACGGTCCAATACATCATACACCACCGTGGCGGGAGGGATGCCGCCCGTAACAAAGGCACATGCCGTGTCGGAGAGGGCTGCCTCCGTGGGATAATAAGTTTTAATAGCTCTGCCCAAGGCATCGTATTGCTGCAAGCCGCTCACCACCTGTTTTTCCACGCCGTTCACGGCGGCTTCCTTGCGGGTCTGCACAATGCGTCCCAAACCGTCGCAATAGGTGCGGACTTTTATGCTGTTGCCCGGGTGTTGCTGGTCGTAATGCTCTGTCAATGAGGAAGCATAGGCCTTTGGGCTGTCCTTGCCGAAATAGCTGTGGCGGATGGTATAGGGTTGGTTGGCGGCAATCTCCTTGGGTCCGCGTATGGTGAGGGTTCTTCCCCAAGCGTCCAAGGTGTATTCCATGCGGTTGCCGGCACGGTCAACGATGGTTCTCGGCACACCGAAACGGTA
>DBXT01000079.1 GCA_002309615.1 Bacteroidales bacterium UBA1205 | reverse complement strand
GGAGTCCGAATTGTTAGGGCTTGCGGAGGGGTAAGAAAGGCCTATTTCGTATTCTATGCCTATATATAGTTTTTTTCGTTTGTTAGTGTTGTTATCGGTGTAGGAGGTTATAGTACGATATTGGCTATATTTGTTGTTATTGTCCTATTTTTGTGATAAAAAATCTGTCAGTAAAGATTGATCTATTTGTTTTTGAGCACTCACAATATTAAATTCAGCTTTGGTAAAAGGTCCTATAGTTGAATCTGCCACTTCGTTTTGATCCATTTTTCCGTTGTTCGAAAAATGGATTATCCAATATCTTTCTTCCATGCAGGAATCGGCTATAGCTATTGTTTTTGCGAGGAGCCATTCCTTATTGTTTGAAAAATAATCCACATATTCATCAATCCCGGAATAGATATTTTTTATAGATTGTGTATCGCTAGGAATAATAACGAAGCCCGAAGTTCTTTTCCAAGCTCGCCCGCCGTCATTATAAATGATCCACTTTTGATGTAGATTTCCCGTATTCCATAACAACACATTCTCTGATATAGGGTAAGTACGGTTACAACTGACAATGCATAGCAATATTAAGCCCAAAAAACAGATACCTGTTTTATTTCTTAATTTTCCATTTGGCATAATTATGTTCATCAATTAAATTTTTGATGCTTCTGTTTTGTCGTTTAAGAAAGGGAAAGCTTCTCCTTTTACTAACCATGAAATGCCGAATAGATGTAATAATATGATTTCTATTATCATGATGCAAAATTTAGGTACCCCGCAAAGCATGACAACGGCAAATGCCACTTCCAGCACCAACATGCCTATCCCGCAAACACGATAGATGCGATTGCGTATCCGCTTGCGGTCGGTCATGATACCATCCGACTTGGTGAACAGGAAAATACTGTTGCAGGCTATCAGTATGAAGAATAGGGCTGCACATACAGTGTGAATGATATTGGATATTTGTATGGGCACTTGAAAAAATCCTACGGCGGTTCCGTCGGCTATCCAGCTTACATTGCAAGGAAACAATACTATTCCCAAGCCCATTATGCCGGAAAGGGTAGTGATCCAATTGTCCCATTTGTTGTAACCTATATAAGATATGAGCACTATACAGGCCGGAACCAACACTCCTACCAAGGCAGGACTTTGATAATAGGTAGCGGAAATGCTCCACCACCATTCCTCACTGGGATGAGGACGAACTATGCCTGCCGAAAATAGGGCTAACCAAGGTAATATTATTCCCAAAAGACCACACAAATTGCGTATGCGGAGATATATTCTTTTTTCTTTAGTATTGTCGGTATCCATATCTGTATTTGATTTATATTTTTATAACGAAAAATAGGAAAATTATTGTTTTTGAAAGATAATATTTTATTAAAATATCGGATATGGAGGAATGAAATGAGAAAAATGATAATTTTACACATGCCCGGATGTTATTATTGTTTAATGTGTAATATAAAGAAAAACAGGCGTTTATTAAAATAAGTATAGGGTAAAAAATTAGGTTCAAAGCAAAAAATATGCAAAATTTTGTAGCCATAGATTTTGAAACAGCCAATAGGTGTGCCAGCAGTGTGTGTGCGGTGGGAATAGTGGTGGTAAAAAACGGAGCGATAATAGATACATTCTATTCTCTCATTCGTCCTTATCCCCATTATTATGCCGATGTGTGTCTGGCTGTGCACGGCTTGCCTCCGCACGAGATGGATGCAGCACCGCAGTTTCCGGAAGTATGGGTGAATGCAGAACAAAAAATCCAAGCATATTATCCCTATATACGCGACGGGGAAGTGCCTTTGGTGGCACATAATTCCCCCTTTGATGAACATTGTCTGCGAGCCGCACATGCAGCCTATGGTATTTATTATCCCGCTTATGAATTTAAAGACACCCTGCGCAGGTCGCGAAAAATATGGCCTCAGGGAAGGCATAATCTGGAGGTGATAGCAGCCTATTGCGGTTATGATTTATGCAATCATCACCATGCCTTGGCCGATGCCGAAGCATGTGCCGTAATAGCTATGCAAATATTGTAAATAAACCGAAATAATTGATGTTTAGTGCTGTGTGTGAATATTATATTATTGGTTTTTAATGTGTTATGTTTGTTTCCGTAATTCCTGTTTTTTTTATACTTTTGCAATATCATATATTTATAGATTAATGCCTACCGATAAACAATTGTATCAGCAGTGGAGTTTACAGAGCAGCATGCCTTTGTTCATGCAGTCATGGTGGATGGATGCCGTGTGCAGTCAAGGAAAAGCATGGGATGTGATTTTACATAAAAGTAATGATAAAATAGATGGTGCATTGGTGTATCATGCGGTAAAAAAACATGGTTTTCGCATGGTGCTTCAGCCGGAATTGACACCCTACGGCGGTTGGTGGATAAGCCCTGAACTTTCCGATGAGGAGCAAACAGCGGTAGTGCACAACATGATGCAACAGTTGGTAAATCAAAAGTATCACTATATACAAATAGCCTTTCCTCCGCAAGCACAACAGGTGGAAATATTGAAAGACTACGGGTTTTCATTTTCTTTGCGTCCCACCTATGTGTTGCATCACATAGAGCGTGACGATTTGTTGCAATCGTTTCATTTGTCCAAACGTCGTCATATCAAAAAAGCAGAAGCAGATATGCAATATACCACTCTTTCGGTGGAGGAGTTTTGTCGTTTGCACAATAGTCAATACGCATTACAAGGAAAAAAAGATTATTATTCACAAGCTTTATTACAGACTATATGCAGGCAGGCATTAGCTCATGACCATGGTATGATAGGTGCCGTGGTGGACAACAGTCAGCTTTGTCATGCGGCGGCATTGGTGGTGTATGATGCCTGCACAGCCTATTATTTGTTGTATTTTATCCATCCTCAACACAAGGCTTCCGGAGCATCGTCTATGTTGGTATATGAATTGCTTCAACATCTGCAAGGAAAAACCGAAAATTTTGATTTTGAAGGAGGTAGCGATGCTAATGTGGCAGCCTCGTATTCCAAATTCGGAACACGGCAACATTCATGGATATTGGCTGAAAAATACAACTCTTGTCTATTGCGTTTGCTGATGAAACTATATCATCGCAAGCGTTAACGATATTGCTCATAAACCTTTTGTAAGGTTTCTGCTTCGTTTTCCCAGCAGAGTTCTTCAGAGGCAATGTGTAGATTTTGTTTCATTTCTTTTATTTTTGCCTGATCGGCAAGCAGGGCATTGACGGCATCGGCTATGGTGCGAGCTTCTATATTATCAATCACCACACCTATATTATAATGATGTATGATATTGGCTATTTCTATCATAGGACTGGCAATAACGGGTATTTCGGCTCTGATGAAGTCAAATAATTTGTTGGGCAGGGCATATAGATGGTTGATACTGATATTTTTATCCAGGGAAAAACCGATATCTGCATTGGCAGTGTAGTGGTATAGTTCGTTAAAAGGCATGCGGGGCAGGAATATTATCCTGTCGGTAGTGCCTTGATCCTTACTCATTTGTTTTAAAATAGGGATTACATCACCTGTGCCGACAATCAGTAATAATGCTTGAGGTAAGTATTGCATAGCCTCCACCAATTCTTCGCTGCCGCGATGAATGTTGATACCTGTTCCCTGTAAAATGAGTATAGGTTTGTTTTCCGGTAACTGAAGTTCGGAGCGGGAGCGTACGTCGGTAAATGCTTGTCGGGGCGGAATATTCCGCATTACATGTATGGGCTTGTGGTATTCTTGTTGATAGAGTGCGGCAATAGATTCGCAAACGGTAAACATGTGGTCTACTTTGGGAATGCAATATCGTTCTATACGTTTCCAAATGCGTTGAACCAACGGGCGATTTACCAACTCTGCCACTTCGGTAAAATATTCGTGGCTGTCGTATATCAAAGGCCGGTGTTTGATTCTGCTTGTCAGCACGTTGGGCAACAATGTGTCCAAGTCGTTGGCATGAAGAATGTCACAGCGGTGAAAAAGCAGATAGCAAAAAAGGCGGATATTCATTTCGGCATAGAATAATTTGCCTTTTGAAAACAGTAATCTCAGGCGTTTGGTGGTATATGGGCGTTTGTCCATAGGCGGGGAGTTTTTGAGTCGGCGACCGATGAGAGTGATGCGAAAATTCATTTTGTACAAAGTGTCGCATACCTTTTTTACCCGCTGGTCGTTCACCAGGTCGGTGCTGACGGTCATGATGATTTTCTTCCCCATCGGAGCAGTGTTTATAGCGATTCTCTGCCGTGGCAATTTTTGTATTTTTTACCGCTACCGCATGGACAAGGATCGTTTCTTCCCACCTTCTTTTCCACTTTTATGGGTTGTGTAACCTGAGGAGCGGAAGTGTTTTGTGCCGATGAAGTTACTTCTTGTCTTCCTGTTTTCAGTCGTTTAGCATCCGATTCGGGCAAACGTGCCTGCTGTACGTTTTGCGGTTCTTGTATGGGTATTTGACCGTTGTTGAGGAAGGAAACCACTTCGCGATAAATATCGTTAATCATTTGGGCAAAAAGGTCAAACGATTCAAATTTGTAAATCAAAAGAGGGTCTTTTTGCTCATAGGTGGCATTTTGAACAGATTGTTTCAAATCGTCCATTGCACGCAGATGTTCTTTCCATGCGTTGTCTATAACGGCTAAGGTGAGGTTCTTTTCTATGCTTAGAGCCACCTCGCGGGCACCCAATTCCACACAGCGTTTAAGATTGGCAATTATTTGCAATCTTTTTTTGCCATCGAAAACGGGGATGGCTATGTTTTCAAATCTTTGTCCTTCTTTTTCATACACCGCGCTGATAACAGGCATGGCTTTTTCTGCCATGTTCAGTATGCGTTGACGGTAATTGTGATAGGTGTTTTCGTATAAACGTTTGGACAGGTGTTCTGTTTTTTCTTGGTAAAATTCTTTTTCCGTAAACGGACAATCCACCCCGAACACGGAGTGTATATCCGTTTCTGCCATAGTAAAACTTCTGTTGTTTTGAGCATTTTCTATGATATCATAACAAGTGCTTTCAAACATTTCGGATATATCTATAGCCAATTTATCTCCGTTGAGAGCATTGTGACGCTTGTTATAGATGCTTTCCCTTTGTTTGTTCATCACATCATCGTATTCCAACAAACGTTTACGTATACCGAAATTGTTTTCCTCCACTTTCTTTTGTGCCCGTTCTATAGAGCTGGTAATCATGCTGTGTTGAATCACTTCGCCATCTTGAAAACCCATACGGTCCATTACTTTGGCTATTCTATCCGAACCGAACAAACGCATCAGGTCGTCTTCTAATGATACAAAGAATTGGGAACTACCGGGGTCGCCTTGACGACCGGAACGACCTCTGAGCTGGCGGTCAACACGACGGGAATCGTGACGTTCTGTACCGATAATAGCCAAACCGCCCAATTCTTTTACCTCTTGAGAAATTTTAATATCGGTACCACGTCCTGCCATATTGGTGGCTATGGTTACCGCTCCTTTTTGTCCGGCTTCGGCTACAATGTCAGCTTCTTTTTTATGCAATTTGGCATTCAATACATTATGCTTGATTTTGCGGGCATTCAAAATTTTGCTGATTAATTCCGATATCTCTACCGATGTAGTACCTACCAATACAGGGCGGCCTATGTCATGAAGACGTAATATTTCGTCCACCACGGCACCGTATTTCTCACGTTTGGTTCTATACACCAAATCCTCCATATCTTTGCGTATAACAGGTTTGTTGGTAGGAATGGTGACAACATCTAATTTATAGATGTTCCAAAATTCACCTGCCTCCGTTTCGGCCGTACCGGTCATACCTGCCAATTTTTTGTACATACGGAAATAATTTTGTAAGGTGATGGTGGCATAGGTTTGTGTAGCCGCTTCCACTTTTACGTTTTCTTTGGCTTCTATAGCTTGGTGCAAACCATCGCTATAGCGACGACCTTCCATAATACGTCCCGTTTGTTCGTCCACAATTTTTACCTTGTTGTCTTCGGTGATAATGTATTCCACATCTTTTTCAAACATGGTGTAGGCGCGTAGCAGCTGGTTGATGGTGTGAATACGATCCGAAGCAATAGAAAAATTGCGGTATATCTCGTTTTTCTTTTCGGCTTTTTCTTCGGGAGTAAGCGAAAGCTTTTCTAATTCCGCTATTTCGGAACCCACATCGGGCATAATGAAAAATTGGGCTTCTTCCGCATTGGTACTTACTAAATCTATACCCTTGTCTTTTATGTCGACAGAGTTAAGCTGTTCTTCTATCACAAAATACAATTCGTCATCTATAATAGGCATGTTTTTATTGTTTTCAGCCATATAGAAACTTTCTGTATTGTGAAGTAATTGTTTAATACCCGGTTCGCTCAAATATTTTATCAAGGCTTTGTTTTTAGGCATACCCCTATGTGCCCTGAGTAACAATTTTCCGCCTTCTTCTTTGTTGCCTTCGCTGATTAATTTGCGTGCTTCGGACAACAAGGAAGTAACTAATGTGCGTTGGGCATTGTATAGTTTCTCCACAATGGGTTTGTATTTGTCAAAATCCTGGTTGTCGCCTTTGGGGGTAGGACCGGAAATGATCAAAGGCGTACGAGCGTCGTCAATTAATATGGAGTCCACCTCATCGACAATGGCATAATTGTGTTGGCGTTGTACCAATTCGGTTTCATTGCGAGCCATGTTGTCTCTTAAATAGTCAAAACCGAATTCATTGTTAGTACCGAAAGTGATATCTGCCATATATGCCTTTCGTCTTTCTTCAGAGTTGGGTTCGTGTTTGTCTATACAATCCACACTTAAATTATGAAATTGGTAGAGCATACCCATCCATTCGGAGTCACGTTTGGACAAATAGTCGTTAACGGTAACCACATGCACTCCTTTGCCGGTGAGGGCATTAAGGTAAACGGGCAGGGTAGCCACCAAGGTCTTGCCTTCACCTGTGGCCATTTCGGCAATCTTGCCCTGATGCAGTACCGTACCTCCTATTAATTGTACATCATAATGACACATATCCCAAGTGATAGGATTACCTCCTGCCATCCATGTGTGTTGGTATATGGCTTGGTCTCCTTCTATGGTGACACAATCGTATTTTGCCGCCATGTTACGGTCAAAATCGGTGGCGGTGACTTTTACATATTCATTTTCTTTGAATCGGCGAGCCGTTTCTTTCATCACCGAAAAAGCTTCCGGAAGTATTTCATTGAGAATATCTTCCGAAGTGTGATAGATGGAATCTTCCAGTTCTTCTATCTCCTTGTACAAACTCTCTTTTTCCGATATGGGCATGTCGTAATTGGCATCCATTTGGGATTTTATTTGCGTTATGCGTTGTTCGTCTTCATTGGTGGCATCCTTTATTTTTTGTTTGAACTCAAGCGTTTTCTTACGAAGGTCATCGTTAGAAAGCTGTTCTATGGTAGGATATACCGACTGTATTTTCGCTAATATGGGGCGTAATTCTTTTAAATCTCTGTCCGATTTGGTTCCAAATAGTTTTTGTAATATATTTGCCATTTTCTGCTTATTTTTCGTATTAAACTTGCAAATATACCATTTTTTTTGCACATAATCATCATTTGCGTATAGAATAATCAATCAATGTTTTACAATGCAGCTTTGTGCTATCGGCCACCCGAAAATACCCCCCCTGAAACAGAACAATTCAGTAAAATATATTGAAAAAAAACTATGCCATGGTTTTTCATAATCGCGGCTTATCTTTGCAAAACTTAAGAGAGATGATAATGTTAATAAAAAAATAAAAAAATGAGGAAAAATAAAGAGAGAATATAGTATCTTTGTAGAGATGAAAAGTTGGCAAGGTATGCAAAAATTGGGACTATATTTCAATAAAATGTCAACTTTGTAGAAATAATAATAAGAAAAATCATTCATAAAAAATATGACACGTTTTACTCATTTACACGTACATTCGCACTATTCCATTTTGGACGGTATGTCGCACATCCCCGATTTAATCAAAAAAGCCACCTCCTCGGGAATGTATGCTATGGCGCTTACCGACCATGGTAATATGTTTGGTATAAAAGAATTTTTTGATTTATCAAAAAAATATAACGACGGTATCAAAAAAAGCATAGCAGAAAAAGAAAAAGAACTTCAAGCGGCCAAAGAAAAGCAGGACGAGTCCGCCATAGCATCACTCAATGCGGAAATAGAAGATTTGAACACCAAATTTTTTAAGCCCATATTCGGTTGTGAAGCCTATGTGGCACGCAAAACGGGAACCAATCCCGAGGGGTCGCGAAAGATATGTAAAATACCGGAAAACGAAAGCGGTTATCACCTGATAATATTGGCAAAAAACGCACAAGGCTATCGTAATTTGTGCAAAATAATATCACTCGGCTGGATGGAGGGCTTTTACGGAAGACCACGTATTGACAGGGAATTGCTGGAGCAATATTCCGAAGGCTTGATAGTGGCCTCTGCCTGTTTGGGAGGAGAGTTGCATAAAAAAATAGAAAACGGAGATGAAGCCGGTGCCATGGAAGCAGCCCGTTGGTACCAAAAAATATTCGGCAGTGATTATTATATAGAATTGCAACGTCACCGTACCGACAAGCAGGGTGCCGATAAAAGTGTATACGAAAAGCAAACGGCACAAAATCCCAAGTTGGTGCAGATAGCTGCCGAATTGGGGATAGAATTAATAGCCACCAATGACGTGCATTTTGTAGAGGAAGAACATGCAGATGCTCATGAGAGATTGGTGTGTTTAAGTTCCGGTAAAAAAATAGCCGATGAGGTAAGGCTTCGTTATACCAAGCAGGAGTGGCTCAAAACCCCCGATGAAATGGCTGCCGTATTCCCCGATTTTCCGCAGGCATTGGAGAATACCATGAAAATAGCCGACAAGGTGGAAATGTATAATCTGGATTGTGCCCCCATGATGCCCGTGTTTGATATACCTGCAGCATTCGGCACAGAAGAGATGTACAAAGAAAAATTCAGCCATGAAGATATCTTGGCGGAATTTGAAATGGAAGAAGCCGACTTGCTTAAAAAAATGGGCAGTTGGGACAGAGTGTATCGTATTAAGTTAGAAGCTGATTATTTGGCTAAACTAACCATGCAAGGGGCTCATGTCCGCTATGGTGAGAATATATCTGATGAAATATTAGAGCGTATTAATTTTGAACTCGGGGTGATGCGTAATATGGGTTTTCCCGGATATTTTTTGATAGTGCAGGATTTTATACAAGCTGCCCGAGATATGGGTGTATCGGTGGGGCCGGGAAGAGGTTCTGCCGCCGGTTCGGTAGTGGCCTATTGTTTGAAAATCACCGATGTGGACCCTTTAAAATACGATTTGCTATTTGAGCGTTTTTTGAATCCCGACCGTATATCTTTACCCGATATAGATGTGGATTTTGATGATGAAGGCAGGGCAAAAGTGTTGGATTGGGTTACCGAAAAATACGGTAACGACCATGTGGCCCACATTATCACATTCGGTACCATGGCTACTAAATCAAGCATTAAAGATGTTGCTCGCGTACAAGATTATGATTTACCGGCAACCAACAAGTTGGTGTCGTATATTCCTCATGATTTACCCGTGAATCCGAAAGATAAAAAACCTTATCCCATGTCGGTGAAAAATTGCATGGAACATGTGGAAGAGATAAAACAAGTGTGCGAACATGACGCCAACGCTAAAGAAGTGATGACTTATGCCGCCATGCTTGAAAATACGGTGCGACAAGTGGGTATTCACGCATGCGGTGTGATAATAGGGGCTGATGATTTGTCCAACCATGCACCATTGGCCACTATAGCGGATAAAGACAAAACCAAACAACGTATTTGTGTTACGCAATACGAAGGCTCCCAAGTGGAATCGGTGGGATTGATAAAAATGGACTTTTTGGGTTTGAGCACCTTGTCTATTATTCAAGAAACTTTGCGTAATATCAAAAAATCCAAAGGCGTGGATTTGGATATAGATGCCATTCCCATTGACGACCCGCTGGTATATGATTTGTATCAAAAAGGAGATACTATAGCCGTGTTCCAGTTCGAATCGCCCGGAATGCAGAAATATTTACGTGATTTAAAACCTACCCGTTTTGAGGATTTGATAGCCATGAATGCCTTGTATCGTCCGGGACCTATGGATTATATTCCGCAATTTATTGACCGCAAACAGGGTAAAGAAGCCATACAATACGATATTCCTATCATGGAAAAATATCTCAGCGATACCTATGGTATTACAGTCTATCAAGAGCAAGTGATGCTTTTGTCGCGTTTGTTGGCAGGATTCACCCGTGGTCAATCAGACGAATTGCGTAAGGCTATGGGTAAAAAAATACGGGAAAAATTGGATAAACTTAAACCGAAATTCTTAGAAGGCGGAAAACAAAACGGTCATGATGAAAAAATATTGGAAAAAATATGGGCCGATTGGGAAAAATTCGCCTCCTATGCTTTCAATAAATCTCATGCAACGTGTTATTCGTGGGTGTCGTATCAAACAGCCTATCTCAAAGCCCATTATCCGGCTGAATTTATGGCAGCCAACCTTACCAACAACTTGGATAACATGGATGAAATAACCAAACTATTGGCCGACTGCAAGCGAAAAAATATTCGTTTGTTAGGACCGGATATCAATGAATCGGATGTGAATTTTATGGTGAACAAACAAGGAGATATCCGTTTTGGTTTGGCCGGTATAAAAGGGGTGGGCAAAGCCGCCGTTACGGATATTATCAATGAACGCAATGCCAATGGTCCGTTTAAATCAACTATAGATGTTTTGCAAAGAGTGAGTTTGTATTCTTGTAATAAAAAAATGTTGGAATCCATGGCTTATGCAGGTGTGTTTGACAATATGGGCGATAACCACAGAGCTCAATTTTTTGAAGTGAGCAACGGAAGCTCTTTTTTGGAAAAATTGCTCAAATATGCGGCAAAATATCAGCAGGATAAACAAAGCAAACAAACTTCACTTTTTGATACGGAAGATGATGCCGGACAAAACAATTTTGCCTTGCTGTTTCCTCAGTGTGAACCATGGAATTCCATAGAGAAATATCGAAAAGAAAAGGTAGTTACCGGCTTTTATATATCAGGGCATCCTTTAGATGACTATAAATTGGAAATACGTTCCTTCTTCAAAGGAAGAACCACACAATTGCAAGATGTAAATGTGTTGAGAAAAATGTTGGACCGACCAATAGAAATAGCCGGAATAGTGGATGATGCAGAAGTGCGGAAAACGCAAAAAGGACAAGATTTATGTAAATTTAAATTAGAAGATTATAGCGGCATTTACGAATTTAAGATGTATTCCGAAACAGCGTCAAAATACAAGCATTTTTGTGAAGACAATCGATTGGTGGGTATTACCGTTCGTTCGGTCTTGCGTAAGGTAAATTATCCCGACGGCAGTTATGCACGAGCTTCGGGAAACAGTGTGTCGGATTATGATATCAAAGTGGAAAACATGAGAGATTTGGTTGACGTGCTGTCCCAAGAGGTGAAATCTATAGAAGTGCGAGTGCATTCAGTGAGGGTGGATGACGACTTTATAGAGGAAATACATCAAATAATTAATCAATGCAAAGAGAAAAAAACGGATGGAGTAAGCTTGAAATTCTGTATATTCGACTATAACAGAGGTAATGTAACTTTGGTGGTTCCGTTTAAAGTAAATGCCGAAAAATTCTGTCAGACCTATATTCCCAAATATGGTATGGACGACATCTGCTTGCAGAAGTAAATAAAATATTGTACCTTTGTAATTCATTTATGCAATAAGAAGATGAGTAGTTTTGAAATACACGGAGATAATAAACTAAAAGGCGAATTGATACCGCAAGGAGCTAAAAATGAGGCATTACAAGTAATTAGTGCTACTTTGCTCACCTCGGAAAAAGTAACTATATCCAATTTGCCGGATATTCATGATGTCAATCGTTTGATAGAACTATTGATAGGTATGGGCGTAAAAGTTGAAAAAATCAACAAAGACACCTGCACTTTTCAGGCGGATGATATCAATTTCAGTTATTTGGAAACTCCTGAATTTGTGTCTAAAGCAAATGCCCTAAGGGGTTCTATCATGATATTGGGTCCTATGCTCGGACGTTTTAAAAAAGGAGCAGCTCCCAGCCCTGGAGGCGATAAAATAGGAAGAAGACGTTTGGATACCCATTTTATCGGTCTGCAAAAATTGGGAGCCGCATTTTCCTATTCCGCACAAAATTCTTTGTACAGGGTATCGGCAGACCATCTCACGGGTTCGTATATGCTGTTGGATGAAGCTTCTGTTACCGGTACGGCCAATATAGTTATGGCAGCGGTTATGGCGGAAGGTGTTACCACTATTTTTAACGCCGCATGTGAACCTTATTTGTATCAATTGTGCACCATGCTGAACAACATGGGTGCCAAAATATCGGGAGTAGGCTCTAATTTGCTGACCATAGAAGGTGTTGAACGTTTGCACGGATGTGAACACCGATTGTTGCCCGATATGATAGAAATAGGTAGTTTTATCGGTATGGCGGCATTAACACGCTCCGAAATCACCATCAAAAATGTACGCTATGAACATTTGGGCTTGATACCGGAAGTGTTCCGTCGGTTGGGTATAAAAATGGAACATGTGAATGATGATATTTATATTCCCGAACAGGAATGTTACGAAGTGGAATCTTTTATGGACGGTTCTATTATGACCATTGCCGACGCCCCATGGCCCGGTTTTACCCCTGACCTTATCAGTATAGCTTTGGTAACAGCCATACAAGCTAAGGGAAGTGTGCTTATTCATCAGAAAATGTTCGAAAGCCGTTTGTTTTTTGTAGATAAATTGATAGATATGGGGGCTAAAATTATCTTATGCGACCCCCACCGTGCTACCGTCATAGGGCTTAATCATCAAAATACACTAAGAGGCACCAATATGACCTCTCCCGATATACGTGCCGGAGTAGCTCAGTTGATAGCCGCATTGAGTGCAAAAGGAAAAAGCGTGATAAGCAATATAGAACAAATAGACCGAGGCTATCAAAACATAGATGGTCGTTTAAGAGCCATAGGTGCCGATATAAAACGTTTGGATTAGTGAACCTGCTTTTATCAACAGCTTATTTGCCTCCGGTAGAATACATGGCTGCATTTTTTGCAGGAGAGGTAATCATAGAGCAGCACGAAAATTTTATCAAGCAAACCTATCGTAATAGAGCGATAGTTCCTTCAGCGGAAAAAATACTTACCTTGTCCATTCCGGTGAATAGAAATAATGTACATAACTGTCCCGTTGAACAAGTGGAAATAGATTATTCACAGTCATGGCAACGGGAACATTGGCGCACTTTGGAAACCATATATAATGCAAGCCCGTTTTTCTTGTATTATAAAGATTATTTATATCCTTTTTACCATCAAAACAATATTCGTTTTTTGTTTGATTTTAATAATCAATTGTTGAAGGTGTTGCTACAATTGTTCCGTATGAAGTGTAACTATACCTTTACCGAACAATATGAGCCCGAGCCTGACAATAAGGTGGATTTGCGTAATGTGATACATCCTAAAAAAATACATCAGCCTGCCTATCCTTTTTTCCGTTTGGATGAATATCAACAAGTGTTTGCTGACAGAACGGATTTTGTGCCCAATATGTCGTGCGTGGATTTGCTGTTTAATGAAGGCCCTATGGCCAACGCTTATCTGCAAAACCTAAGCAAAAAAATTTTCCCGTACTAAATGCCTTTTGCCAATAGCGGCAAACAGTTATTTTGTTTTGGGGTTGGATTCTATTTCGGTAGTGCCTATTAATCTGTCGTATCCTAAATTATCACCTTGATAGTAGACAAAGGCATTGTATCTGTTTTGGGTTTCCCAGTGACTGCCTTCGGTGTAGAAGTAGGTGCATGCAGGTTTAGACTGAGGTTTGGCCAAATAGGTATAATTATAATATCCCGATTTTAAGTAGAGAGAAGTTTCCCATACTTTTTTATAGCTGTTGTATTCCATTTTTGCTTCAGGAAGCAGTTCCCAGTCGGTGAGTTCTCCGTATACATAAAAATCCATATCTTGAGGCTTGTCGGCATTTAAATAAAAATGCACTTCGGTGTAATCGGCACCATATATGCTGTCACCGTCATCAGAGGTGACAAAGTAACAACCGTTGATATCGTATTCCGATTGGTAGGGTAAATAAACGCACGATTGGTCAAGATAAAGGTGGGTATAGTTGATTCCCGCTATTTTATCATGCCGAAGCACATGTTCCAAAGTGGTGTAAAGAGTGCGTATGTTGAAAATTCGGAATTCGGCACCGCCTTCAAACAATATTTCATCGGGACGATTATATATGATAGAAGCTCCTAACATGTTGGTCGGCTGAGTAAGCGTAATAGCATTATCATATCGCCCGTTTTGGGTGATGACGGTTTTCAGGTATTTAGCCGGTGACAGCAAACGCATGTTGTCATGGTTGATGGTGAGCGATAGTTGTTGGTGGGTCATTCGCTTGCTGATATCGTTTGCTCTGGCGGTCGACAGGGATAATTTTACTAAATCTTCACTTACGCAAAAGCGATGGGTGAGTATGGGAGCCTCGGTATCTTCATCATATACGTAAAGAATATAATTTCCCGATTTAGTTATGTTCATGTCCTCATTAGGGAAGGTTATGGTGTAGGAAGTGTAAAATTGCAGGGTGTTGATAGATGTTTGGAAATCTCTTATTTCCATATCCTCAAACATTCCCATGTATTCATTTTTGTTCAGCCCTTGTGTGGGTTCCCAATTATAGGTGCAATGAATAAAAGTGTAACGCAGGTATTTAAAATTATCGCTTTTGTCATCAAATCGCAAGGTGAGTTTTTCATTAGAGCGGAGTTGGATAACGGGTAAAGCAAAATGGATGTTATCTTTTTCCATTTTCATACTCAGTATATCTTCGCTATAAATTTTATTGCACATTTGAATTTTGTTAAAATCCTGTGCGGTAGCATAACATACCCACATTGCCATTATGCAAAATATAATTCTTTTCATGTTAATATATATCATGCAAAAAATGTTATTTAAGACCTCTGTTTTTCAAAAGCGGTGTTATATCGGGGGTGTGTCCTCTAAAGTTGATATAGGCTTTCATAGGATCCATGGTATTGCCTTTTTCCAATATGCAGGTGCGGAATTTGGTAGCGGTCTCCTTGTTGAATATGCCGTTTTCTTTAAACATTTCAAAAGCATCGGCATCCAGCACTGCCGACCAAGTATAGCTGTAATATCCTGCGGAATAGCCGAAAGCATCGGTGAATATATGTTTGAAATATTGGCTTTTATAACGCGGAATAATTTCTTGAATCAAGCCGTATTTATTCATGCTGGCTTGTTCAAATTCATCGGGATGAATGTCAGTCTGCTCGGTTAAAGTATGATAGTCCATATCCAGCAGCGAAGCGGCGATGAGTTCGGTGTTGGCAAAGCCTTGCCCGTAAGTGAGCGATTGCTGTATGGTGTTAATGAGCTCGTCATTCATGGCTTCACCTGTAATATAATGCTTGGATATCATTTTCATCACTTCGGGATAAACAGCCCAGTTTTCCATTATTTGAGAAGGTAATTCCACAAAATCGCGAGCTACATTAGTGCCTGCCGTAGATTTATACCGGCATTTGCTGAACAAGCCGTGCAGGGCATGTCCGAATTCGTGGAAGAGGGTTTGTACATCGTCTATGGTGAGTAGCGACGGAGTGTTTTTTGCGGGTTGGGAAAAATTGTACACAACGGAAATTACCGGTATTACATTGCTGCCGTCCGGTTGCAGGTGCTGATTGCGGAATTCTGTCATCCAAGCTCCGCTTGATTTGGTCGGGCGTACGTAAAAATCCATGTAAAGTATGCCTATGGTTTGGTTGTTGTCAATCACTTCATAGGCTATCACATCTTTCCCGTAGGTGGGAATATCTTTGTTGATACGCAAAGTGATATTGTACAATTTCTCTGCTACCGAAAACATTCCTTTTAATGTGTTTTCCAACGGAAAATAAGAACGTATGCTGTCTTGGTCCAAATCGTATTTTTCTTTACGGATAAGTTCGGTATAATAGCGCCAATCCCATGGCTCAATTTTTTCTTTGCCGGCTTTTTGCTGATACGTAGCCAATTCTTGTTTGGCTTTGTCTATAGCAGGCTGCCATACTTTCAGCAGCAGGTCGTAAGCGGCAGCGGGTGTTTTTGCCATGTTTTCGTCTAAAATAAAATCCGCATGGGAAGCATATCCTAACAAATGAGCCCTTTCTATGCGTAAATTTACCAGTCGGTTGATAATATCGTTGTTATCGTATTTGCCTCCATTGCAACGAGAAGCGTATGCTTCCCATATTTCCCGGCGTTTTTCTCTGTTGCCTGCATATTCCAAAAATGGTAACAAACTCGGATTTTGTAAAGTAAACACCCATTTGCCTTTGGTAGAGTCATGCTTGTCAGCTTCTTCTTTTGCCACGGCTGTCACATTGGAAGGCAGCCCGTTTAAATCAGCGGAATCGTCAATGATTAAACGATAGGCATTGGTAGCGGCAAGCACATTGTTGTTGAATTTTAAAGTGAGTTCGGCAATCTCTTGGTTAATGGCTTTAAACCTTTCTTGTTGTTGACCGGTGAGATTGGCACCCCCACGAATAAAGTTTTTATAGGTTTCCTCCAAAAGGCGGGTTTGCTCTTCGGTGAGCGTTTCCTCCTGTTGGTGTTCATATACGTATTTGACTCTTAAAAACAAGTCCTTATTCATATTGATATTGTCATTATGCTCGCTTAACAGGGGAGCAATGGTTTCGGCTATGCTTTGCATCTCTTCATTGTTGTCGGTTTCCAGCAGGTTGAAAAATACGCTGCTGACTTTGTCCAACAAAGCTCCGCTATATTCCATGGCTTCTATGGTGTTGGCAAATGTAGGCGTAGCCGGATTTTGACAAATAGTGTCAATTTCTGCCATTTGCATACGCATACCTTCTTCAAAAGCGGGAAGGTAATGTTCTACTTTTATCTTATCAAAGGGCGGGACTTGGTAAGGGGTATCCCATGTTTGAAAAAAAGGATTATTCATTTCGTTTGCTTTTTTAGATCGGCATCCATAGGCAAATATGCTTATTGCCAGACCGACGATTATACATTTTTTCATGCTGTATATTATTGTATTTGTTTAAATAATGTTAAGTGCGTTATCGGCTGATGAAAATTAATTTTGTACAACATTCATCCTGCAAAGATAGTCATTTTACGGAATAGTATGCATATTAGTTTAATTTTTTATGTCAGTAGCCTGACAAAACGGTTTCAAAGAGTCGGCAAACAAGCTGTATTTTTCTGCACAATGCCGATAAAACCCTCATCAGATAGGCTGCCCGTTCTGGCTGAATCGGATGATTTTTTTCTTAAGCATTATGTATATTACTTTCCGTTCTTTTTCTGTTTGCATCCTCTGATGAAGTAGGTGTATGCTGCATTATGTTGGCGAAGTGTTTTGAAGGAGACTACGGCTACATCCTGTATAGTCAGGGATGCAGCCGTTTTATTGTTTTTTTTACCCATGGCGGTTGATATTGAGCCACCGCAGGCGGAATGTGTGTGTAAGCAGTGCTGAGAAAGAATTTTGCGATATTCTTTGTCATTCGTATTTGAGGATGCTTGTGAACAGGTTTAAAAACAATTTTTCAGCACTTGCAGTATATCATCGGATTTCATGTGATAATAACCGCCGCCCTCTATGGTGGATTGAGCTATGTCGGGCAGCATTTCTGCTGTAGTGCCCACATCACGCAGTTGTTGAGGAATGCCCAATTCTTTGAAAAAAGCTTCCAAACGGGAAATGCCTTCCAACGCTATTTCTTCGTCGCTTTTGCCATCGGCGGAAACGTGCCAGATGTTTTGGGCAAAACGCACGAATTTGGGCAAGCCATGCCGATAAATATAGCGGTAGTAAGCGGGAGATATAATGGCCAGCCCTATGCCGTGAGGGCAATCGGTATAGGCTCCTAATTGATGCTCTATCATGTGTACCTCCCAGTCTTGTTGTTTGGAGAGTGCCAATATTTTGTTCAGTCCCATGGTGGCACACCACATGATGTTACTGCGGGCTTCGTAGTCGTGCGGATTTTTTTACGGCTATGCGGGAAGCGTGTATGAGCGATAGCATCACTCCTTCCAGCAGGTAGTCGGAGGTGCAGTCGTCGGTGCCGCCGAAATATTGTTCCATCAGGTGGGAAAAAATATCGGCTATTCCGCTCACCATTTGTATGTGGGGAACGGTAAATGTAAATTCAGGGTTGAGTATGGAAAATTTCGGTGTCATTTCGGGAAAGGGGAATACGCGTCCCAGCTTGAGCTTCTTTTCTTCGTTGGTAATCACCGAGCCGGTATTCATTTCGGAAGCGGTGCCTGTCATGGTGAGCACCGAGGCCACCGGCACTATAGGGTTGACAATAGGACCTTGTTCCACCCAATAATGTTGCCAAGCATCACCCGTGTAGTATGCCGAGGCGGCTATGCCTTTGGCACAGTCTATTACACTGCCTCCGCCTACGGCTAAAATAAGGTCTGTATGGTTCTCTCTTACCAATTGCCCGCCTTGCAATACTTGAGCATAACGCGGATTGGAGTTGATACCGGCAAGTTCTACTACCGTTTTGCCCGTTTGGTGAAGGGCAGACATGATTTGGTCGTAAATACCATATTTTTTGATGGAATTTTTACCATATATCAATAATATGTTTTTGCCATATTGTTCCAATTCGGACGGAAGGTGGGTGAGTGCCGTTTTACCAAAATGTATTTTGGTGGGATTGCAATAAGTGAAATCGTATATCATATCTTTGTTTTTTTGTTAGCATTTGCAAAAATAGTATTTTTTTTGCTTATGAAAATGATTTTGATTGGTTATTTTTATCCGTTCTATGATAATAGTGATACCGGCATCTTTGATTTTGAAAGTACCCATTTATCCAATGCAGAAGCAAAGAATCGGCATATAAGTTCTTTTATAGATTCTATTGCTACCACCGGCACATTTGATTGTGCTACGGAATATATTCTTGTATATAATATCACCGGTCGATTGGTAAAAAATGTACCCAACGGAGAAAATATAAGCCTTGACATCTCTTCATGGGCAAGCGGCATGTATATAGTACGTTGTGGCAGGCATATGGTGAAATTTATTCAACACACCTCCCCAAACAGATAAATTTAACAAAAATATGAATTTAACAAAAAAATTACTATCTTTGCAAAATGAAAACCACGTATTACAGCATGAGCGATAAAGGATTTTTTTACTACCACCCCAACCACTTATCCTCTACCATGTACGTGACAAATGCACAACAATCTGTAGTACAGAGTTTCTTATATGCTCCCTATGGGGATATTATCTCAGAATACAATCCTGGCTTTAACGGCAATGTTTTGCCTAATTATGCTTTTAACGCCAAAGAATTGGATGAGGAGACCGGCATGTATTACTATGAAGCGAGATACTATGCTCCGCCAACATTTATTTCCCGTGACCCGTTAATGAGTGAAAAACCATGGTTGACGCCATACCATTATTGCAGTAATAATCCTGTGGGAAAGGTAGATCCGAGTGGGATGAGTGATGATTGGTATTTAAATGCAGAAGGAAATCCTATATATGATAAAAATGTAAATGAAAATACTCAATTAGGTGAAGGTGAAAGATACGTAGGAAAAACAGCTAACTGGTTTGGTCAAACAGAGCAAGATGAACAATATCTTTATCATGGAGACAAAAGTGGAAATATAACCATTAGTGACATGACTTATACTGTTTTTGGAAATAGAAAAACTGAAATATATACAATTCCTATAGATGCTTTATTTGGTTTTGCTGATGGGGTAACTGAAAATAATGAAAATATAACTATTACAGAAAAAGGTAATATTCATTATAGAAATAAAAATACAGGAAGGATATATCATGGTAATCAATATGAATCTGCAAAATATCTTAAAAACACTTCTGTTGGAAAATCATTAAAGACCATTTCGCATTTAGGCTTCGCAATGAATGCTGCAGAATTAGGATTGGGCATATATAATGATGGTGGTAAAATTGGAGAAAATACGTCTGGTGCAATAGGTAGTATAACAGGCGGATGGTTAGGATTTAAAGCAGGTGCATTAATAGGAGGCTCTATTGGGGGATGCTTTGGTGGATTTGGAGCAGTACCAGGAGCGATTATAGGAGGTGTCATTGGAAGCGTTGGAGGTTCTTGGGGAGGAGAAAAAGCAGGCAAGAAAATATATAATAATTTGAAATAGTAATTGTTATGAAAGGAATAACTTATTTTTGGAATAAAATTTTTTATAATATATGGCAATTCAATTGTTCATACCCTTTTATTAAATATTTTTTAAAAAAAAAGAGGATACAAGAATTTTATAGAAAAAGAGGGGTTGCAAATATACAGGACACCCTTTTTGAGGCTGTATCATATGTAATGTTACCATTTTCTTTTTACACAATGTTGTTGATTTCTGGTATAATAATGTTACCTATAGGAATATATGTTTTAAGAATGCTTATTTCATATAAAATTAATAAAATTATCTCTATTATATCATTTGTACTTATCGTTGCATTACCATCATCTATCATTAATGAATATTTGCTTTCTTGGTGGAATGATGGTTTTCTTGTCTATTTTAAAATGTTTGAAAAAGATTCTGAGAAAGAAAAACAAAAATGGAAATATATAACTTTTTTTACAGTTACATTTCTATTAGGAATAAGTATTTGTTTATTTTTCATCTTATTATAAGATTATTATTGGAAAGTTATAAAAAATATTATCTTTGCAAAATGAAAAGGATAAAAAATAGCAACATGGTACTAACGCTTAACGGCCACCCCCAACCCATACAGCCTATGGTACAAAGTGCCATGTTCTATCC
>DBXT01000037.1 GCA_002309615.1 Bacteroidales bacterium UBA1205 | reverse complement strand
ACTTTATCAACATTTATTGCATCATAATTATCATAATGCGGATATTCTTCTGGAGTATACTGCTTGTATAAATCTAACAATGCATGTCTCCTTGGTAAATCTAAATTTGTAAACCATGCAATAGCCGGTGTTTTCACATAATTTTTATCAGGATCATATCCTTTTGAAATAACATACTTTCTATTTGCCTCTAATTTATTTGGATATGTTGTCCTAAAAACCATTGAAAGATTAAAACCATTACCTATCCAAAGTTTATTTTCTTTGATTAGGGGAAATATTTCTTTATATGTAATCGCATTCATATTTCCTAATATCAGAAACTTCTTGTCATATTTTACCAATTGTGCAACATATTCTCTAAACAAAGAGAATGGAGGATTTGTTACAACAATGTCTGCTTCTTTTAATAAATCCTTGCACTCATCAGAACGAAAGTCTCCATTTCCTTTGAGCAAAGAAAGCACGTTTTTGTCGTTCTGAATCAAATATTGCACATCAGCAAGATTGACTGCTCCATCACCATTGTAGTCTTGTACTTCTGTTATTTCTACTTTGTAAGCTATTTTCTTGGGTTCAGCGTCTTCAAGTTCAAACAGCAAAGGCAGTTCATCACCGGCTATTGGTGAACCATTGTAACAGGTAGCAATCAATTTTTTAATACCTAATTGATTGAAATTAAGTGCAAAATATTTGAAAAAATTACTTTCGTAAGGGTCATCACAATTACACAATACTACTTTACCATGAAAATGCTGCTTGTAATACTTGAGTTCTTTTGCAATGTCATCAAGTTGGGTGTAGAATTCATCGTTTTTGCCAATATTAGCTACATGTAGATTTGTATTTCCTGCCATAGATTGATAGTTTTTGCAATGCTATCAATCACTTATCGGAAAAAAGAAAGGTGCAGGCCTTTCTATCGCATTCACGGGGAGCGTCGGTGAACCCCGCTGTACAGTTAGAATTACCCACACCTAATTGGTGTGAGCATCAACATTATACTGTACAACTGAGCATTACGCTTCCGTGAATATATTATCCGATAATTCTAAATCATCAGTTTCCGACGCTTTTGATTTGAACGCGAATAATAGCTAATGCTTTATTAATAATATTTAATTTACTTTTTTATTCTTTACTATTTTAATTCAAATTTTATTGCATATTTTTCAAAGTGCAAAAATACATTTTTTATATGAATTATAGCGTTGCCACTATTTTTCTAATTTCACTAATATGTATTTTATTGATTTATCCTTTTGTGCCAATTGAAAATTATCCTCTGCCTCCACAATTGAGCATCAATAGCACTTGTAATCATCCTGTTTATTTATAGCGATTCTTAAATAACACCACACTATTCTTTATAATCCTCAATACAGGCACTCACTTGTGAAAAATCACCTTTTTTCAGTTTTTCGGTGTCTATCCAGACATATAATCTGCCGTTTTCGCCCCACATCATATTTTTTGATGCATCGGAATCTAATTGCAGGAGCAAAGTTTTGTTTCCGTTTTCCGTATCCGACACGGAAGATATGCCCATGGGATAACCGAACATTTTGCTGCATTGGTTAACATTACACAGCTTAAAATAAGCACTTTTCCTATAGTCGGTAAAGGTATTTGCCGTCCATACACTGTCGTATTCCGGCAAGGACAAGGCATCAAAAAAATGTATGCTGCAAGCATTGAACAAGGGCTGGGACATACAGGCGTTTCTCAGCATTTTTTCCTGTTGCGCCACATACACACATTGCACCATGTCGGGAGCTCCTTGCAACGCTTTTTCCGCATTCAGGAAGAAATATAACATACCCTTATCCGGCAGGTATTCGTGCTTGCATTCACAGCAATTGATTTGGGCAAAAAAAAGCGTATGCAAATCCTCTGCCATTTTCGATTCCATATCGGGGAATCCGCCTATTTTAGAACTGCCTACGGGAATATCTTCCTCGGCTAAAGGGATAATATCAAAACGGATGTCCGGCAAGGCCTGACTTAGTATAGCATCTTCATATTCCTGCAGTTGCAAACGGCTGATGCGGAGTTTTAAATCATCTGTGTTTTTGATATTTTCATCTTCAAACACAACGTTATCCATATTTTTTTCAAATTGTGTTTGCTCGTTAGGCAGGTCGTTTTTTACCACCAACCATATTGCTATTATCAAAGTTATTGCCAAAGCAACAGCCAAACCTATGTCCATAGTATCTATCTTTTGATTATTTTTCTTATGGTGTGAGCACCTTCACAAGTCAGTTTAAGACAATATATCCCCGGTAAGAGTTTGGGAAGATTGAGGGTAAATTCGTTTTCGCCAGCAGTGGTTTGCACCTGTGAAACAAACACCACCTGCCCGAATATGGATGTTATTTCCACCTTATATTCGCGAGACTGTCTGTCATTCAATGAAAATGTAAGCTGATTGTCCATGGGCTTTTTCACCTCTACCGATTTCATTTCCCTTGACAAATCGTTGCCGGCATGCCAGCGGGATGTGTTGACTTCTTCTATTTTTAAATCCATCATCACCGGTAAATGATCGCTCATAATACTCAAAGCATTCAGCATTTTTGCCGGTAAGGAAGTATTGTTATCGATGATGGATTTATTCAATCGCATTCCGTCTTGTCCCACGGCCCTGTAAGTACGTGGCAGGGCTTTTATTTGGCGAGTTCCCTTCATGATGGATTCCGATACGAGTATAAAATCAAAACGGTCATCCAATCCGCCTGCGGAATAACAGTCACCGTAAACATCATGGGTGGACTGTGTGTGGGTGGTGGAAAACTGCGGATTGTCATGCCAATAGCCGGCTTTTTCTATGGGATCGTAAAAACGGATAGCCGATTTAGGATAGTTCACCAACAATTGATAAGCCCGTTCATACGAGGAATAAACATTAATATCCCCGCAAAAAATATAATTATCCGCCTTGCCTATTTTACCCAGGTTTTTCATAAGCACCTCCACTTGGCTTTCGCGTTTTAAACTGTCTGCCACCCCTGCTTTCAAATGGCCGACTATCACTACCAAAAACACAGTATCCCCTTGACGCAAACCGGCATTGTTTACATACAATTTATATATATTGAAATCGCGTACCGCATTAGGAACATGATAGGAAGTATACATGGTTAATTTTTCCTTATTATAAAATATCATATTGGAAAACTTATTCGCATTTCCTCCCGATTCGGAAGTGAGCTTACCATGTGCCCAGCAGGAAATACCTTCAATATTCAGACAACTATCCAATATTCTTTTTGTGTATTTCAATTCTTTACCCACCTCGTTGACGGTAATAATATCGGGGTGTACATGCTTGATGATGGTTCTCAAACATTGGTCTTTGTGCGACAAATCCGTGATACAACTGGATACATTCACTGCATATTGCATTAAATTATAATGCATTATACGTAAAGTATCGGATGCTTGCACATAGGTGCATACGCATACCAATAATATCACCATTACATTTCGCCGTATTATCATTCCATAAAAAAATGCAAAGATAATCATTTAAATCTTTATTCCTTCAAAAATAACATCAAATTTCATTATACCGCAAGTTTACAGCACTTTCTGCGGAAAATTCAGTACGCATTAAAAGTATAAGGAAGGTAAAAAAGCGAATAAAATCTTAAAAACGGCTGTAATTTCATCAAAAAATTGTATTTTTGTAGGTAATTATTTGGTGAAAATTGCATGAAGATATTACATACCGGTGATTGGCATTTGGGACACACCCTCTATAATTACGACCGCATAGAGGAGCAAGCGGATTTTTTATCCCAGATAGAAAATATTGTTGCAGAGTCGCAACCCGACGCCATGATAGTATCAGGAGATATTTATCACTATGCTTCACCTTCTACCACAGCCCAAACACTTTATTGCGAATACATGCTCCGCATACATCAAGCCTGCCCCGCTATGCAAATAATAGTAACTGCCGGCAATCATGACAGTGCATCCAAACTAATGGTGGACAGCCGCTTGTGGAAGCATTTTAACCTTGTTACCATAGGAAGTATTCACCCCGAATCATACGATGAATATATTATCCCCATTGTGCGTCAACATAATACCATAGGCTACGTAGTGGCATTTCCGTTTGCTTACCCTCGTTTTTTACCCGATAATTTTTTTGCCGATGTATTGGAATATCTGCATCAAAAAAACGAAGAGCACCTGCCCGTAGTGGTAGCTGCCCACTTGGCCGTTACCGATTCCGATTATAGTTGCCATAACAATATAGGCACCCTCGATTGCGTAAACGCAGATATCTTCGGGCAATATTATGATTATTTGGCGCTCGGCCATATCCATAGAGCCCAAACCCTGCCCCATTCCCCTACTATTCGCTATAGCGGAACACCCATTGGCATTAATTTTGATGAAGATATACAAAAAAAGCCGTCAGAAAACTATCTTCACTCGGTAAGTATGATAGAATGCACCAATAATAACACCATGGTGTGGACCAAAGAAATCACCTCGCTGAGGCCGTTAATCACGCTGCCTGACCAAGCCACCGATTTTGAAACAGCTATCCAGTCACTGAGAAATTTTCCCCAAGACAAGCAAGCTTATATCCGGCTCAACGTTTTAATCAAAGATTTTCTCCCCTACAATGCCAATATGCTTGCCAACGAAGCTTGCCGAGATAAAGCATGCCGTTTTTGTTATATTCACACTTCCCGACAAGAACAAGAAACCGTTGCCGGCAATAGCGGACAGATGACGATAGAAACTTTTCAACAAGAAAACTACCTTGACATTGCAAGGCAACATTATCAGAATGTTTACCGAGCACCGCTTCCCCGATACATGGAAGATGCTCTTATAGAATTATATACGGATTTAACCAGAGAAAACGCCGAGCTATGAAACTGAAAAAACTCACCATACACAATATCACCTCATTCAAAGATGCTGAAATAGACTTTGAATGCGAAGCATTGAATAAAAATCTATTTCTTATCTGCGGCGATACCGGTAGCGGCAAAACCACCCTGCTGGATTGCATCTGTTTGGCACTCTATAATCAAACACCTCGCACCAAAGATGCAAAAAACGAAAAATTAAACGCTACAGACACCCTCAATATAGGAACGGATATTGCCATTAAAGACACTCGCCTGCTGCTGCGTAACGGCAGTGACCAAGCTCGGGTAGAACTTATTTTTGAAGGCAACGACGGCATAGTTTACAACTCTTCTTGGGCAGTGGGCAGGATAACAAAAGGAGAGAACAAAGGCAAAATCAACAAAATTGAACGAGTGCTTCAATTCAACGGCACACAATTGGTAAAAACAAAGGATATAGATGCACAAATAGAAATGGCTGTCGGACTGAATTTTGACCAATTTTGCCAAACATCCATGCTGGCACAAGGCGATTTCACCAAATTCCTGAAAAGCGATGTATCGGAGCGTTCGGCCATACTTGAAAAACTTACCGGCACCGATATCTATACCCAATTAGGAAAAAAAATAGCGGAAAGAACCTCTCTAAAAAGACAAACACTAGAAGCGGAAAAAAATAAAAAGGAGAATATACCCATTTTAAATCCGGAAGAAATAGTAAGCATACAAAACAGCACCTTACAACGACAACAGCAGGTGGAAGCTGACACCAAAGAAGTGACACGCCTGCAAGAATTGCTCTCTTTAACGGAAACCTTACAAGAAAAGCAAACAAAATTCCATGATACCGAAGAACAATTAAAACAATGCACACGGCAATATCGTGACTTATTGGATATTTACGAAGGGCTGAAACAAGAATATACCAAAAAAACAAACCTGCAAAAACAACTATCCGATACGCTGCAAACATTGGAATTACGCAAAATCACTTTAGAGCATGCCCAAACCATTACCGCAAAAACAGAAGAGATAAACAATAAACAAGCTGCCATAACAACATCGGAACAACAAAAGCAGATATGCTTAACCAAACTCACCCCGCTAAAAGAACAAATAGCCCGGCTTCAAGATAAATATTCGCAGGAATGGGAACAATTAGAAAAAGCAAACAAAGATATTGAAGCATTACAACTTGAATTGAAAAAGCATGACGAAAATGCTATCCATAACGAATTGGAAAAAAATCGCAGTACAGAGCAATTATGCGATCAATTATTTGACAATTGGAAAAAAAATATAGAAAAAGAAAACGAATTACGCATACAACAAGATAAATTGAACGCTCTCCGGCAACAGATAACACAAGAAACAGAGCAATTACACACTTTTGAAGAACAAGTGCGGGATTCGCAAAACGAATATAATGCCAAGCGTTCGCTTTACGACAAGGTAAAAGTAAGTTGTGAAGATTATTTGCAGGAACTCCGGTTGAAACTATCCGTAGGTGATAAATGCCCGCTCTGCGGAGCCGATGTCACCGCTTGTTTACACAATGAAGATTTTCAATCTATGCTCTTACCTTTAGAAGAAGAGGTAAACCAAGTTTCTTCATTATTGAATGAATGCACGGAAAAACGCAACAAATTGGAAGCCAAAATAAAAGAGGAGGTAAAAAGACTGAATGAAGTAACCGAAAACATAAACACGCTCACCTCCGCTTTTGAACAACAACAAGAAAACATACGAAATACTTGCAATACCTTAGGATTGACATTTGACAAAAACACTCTAGAAAACAACATAAAAGAACGGAAAGAAGACATTCAACGACAAATATCGCAGCTAAAGATACAACAAGACAATATTGTCCTGCTTCACAAACAAATTGATGCCGCTATAGCAAACATGCTGCAAATTAAAGATATAACCGAAGAAACCAACAAAGAATACCTGAAAACACAACAAGATTTTCAGCAAGAACAGAACCTTATTAAACAATATGATAACACCATTGCTTTATCCCGACAAGAAATCACGACACACGAAAACAATATACAAGGACTGCTCTGTTCCTATTATTTGCAATGGTGGAAACAAGACAACAACACATTAATACAAAACATTCAACAAGATAGCAAAACCTACTATGACTATAAAAACACCTTGCTTACCCTTACCAACTCCATTGAAAATTTCGAAAAAGACATTAGAGGGATAGAAAAATTGCAAGAAGAAATGATAAAATTGGCTCCCAAATGGATAAACGAACACGCGGCCAACCCTCATTTTGCAAGTCAAACCTATAACACATGGAACAATTTTTATGTTCACCTATCCCGACTCAGAACTCTGTACGACAGCACCAAAACAGATATTGAACAAATGGAGAAAAAAATAGAACAATATCAAACGGACCTCGAAAAACAACATCCTACCGATATTGCTTCACAAATCACCTTTTTGAAACAACAAAAGGAAACGCTCAACAAACAAATTGAAGCATATAACCAAGAAATAGGCAAAAACAAACTACGTCTGGAACAAAACACACTCAACGAGCAAAACATAAAAGATATTCAAAACAGCATTACGCTTATGGAAGAAGAATACAACAAATGGAAACAACTTTGTGATATATTCGGTGACGGAAGCGGCAACCGATTCAGAAATATAGCTCAAAGTTTTGTACTCAAGCATTTGTTGAACAATGCCAATGCTCAATTACAGCAACTCTCTCCCCGATTTTCATTACAATGCGTGCCCGGAAATCTCACCATATTGATTTTCGACCGTTATACAGGAGCCACCAAATCCACCACCAACCTATCGGGAGGAGAAAGTTTCCTGGTTTCACTATCGCTTGCTTTGGCTTTGTCTTCACTTCAACAAGGGAATGCATCGGTAGACACTTTGTTCATTGACGAAGGATTCGGTTCTTTGGACAGCGACTATTTGGAAACGGTAACCGCCACTTTGAACAACCTGCATGAAAATATAGGCAAAAGGGTGGGCATTATCAGCCATATAAAAGAAATGGAAGAAAAAATACCTACAAAAATCATTGTTTCACGCATAGATAACACCACGAGTAAAATAAACATAGTATGATAAACGCACTACATATATACAAAAAAATATGCTTATGCTTGGCATTGTCGGTTTGCCTGCTTGACCTGACAGGACAAAACATAAACATGCCCGTAACACTACAATGGCAACCCGTTCGCTATGAATATTTCCAAGCTGACACCGCCACCCCTTATTTATATTTCAAACAAGCAAGCACCCATGAAAACAATTCACTTTTACCCTGCTATCAAACATATATTCCCATATCACACTCTTACGACCGCTATGAGGTAAGTTTAACCAACACCATATGGCAAACACTTAGTGAAGATGAAATGCGTTGCGTGGATAAAAATATGATTACCAATGATGTAAACATACAATATCAAACAACGGAAACACAAAAACAGGCATTCTTATATATACATTTTTGCCCCTTTAGAACAAACGGACAAAAAATAGAAAAATTGATATCTTTCAATATTGTTGCCGATTACACCCCCGGCACCCCGCCGAAAATAAGGAAAACGCATACCTATGCCGACCATTCCGTTTTAGCAGCCGGCACATTTTACAAAATATCGCTACAAGAAACAGGCATATACAAACTCACTTACAACGACTGCAAAAATTTGGGCATGAATATGCCGGTAAACATCAACAATATCGCCATTTTCGGTAACGGAGGACAGCAACTGCCCGAAAACACCTCTTACGCCGTTTTTGATGACATACAAGAAATACCTGTCTCCGTTGTTGATAACAACAACAATGGCTATTTTGACAATGACGACTACGTGATTTTTTATGCCGTAGGGCTTCAGAAATGGACGGCAGACAATATACATCCGCTATGCCAGTTTTCTCATAGTTTGAATCCCTACTCCCTGCATGCCTATTATTTTATCACCGTTGACAACGGCATAGGAGAAAAAAAACGTATCCACACCCTGTCTTCCGCCGACGGCACCCCTACGCACGAAGTCAGCACCTATTATTATCGTCACGTGTATGAAACCGATAACTACAATATTTATAAAACAGGCACCCGCTGGTTTGCCGATGAATTTAAAAGTACGACAAAAAGAACCTATAATTTTACCATTCCGGGACTTATCACCAACAAAAACATATATTTTTCCTTTGCATGGGCATCCATTTCTTCCACCTCCGCCACTTTTTTGGCTACTTTCAACAATAGCAAACATTTCACCGCCTATTTCTCCGGCAACAATTTGAACACCTCCTCCTACAAGGATTTTATTCCCAATCAAGAAAAAATATCCGTAGAAATAGAATATTCCAAACCCACTTTGTCTTCGGCGGGTTATTTAGACTATATAGAAATACATGCCACTTGTTCTTTG
Source organism: Bacteroidales bacterium UBA1205 (assembly GCA_002309615.1). Classification (GTDB taxonomy): domain Bacteria; phylum Bacteroidota; class Bacteroidia; order Bacteroidales; family WCHB1-69; genus UBA1205. The sequence continues at coordinate 166,393 of DBXT01000037.1, read as the reverse complement.
GCACAAAATGCTTCACAGATATCTTTCAGGAATCCTGAAATAGTCGGTAGCGGTAACATTGCCCGCTATACTTTCAACACCCTTGGCAAAAACACCCGTATTTGGGAGGTTACCGACAGGCATAATATCAAACAAATAGATGCCGACAAAGACAACAACCGGCTATCTTTCACGCTCACAGCCGATACGTTGCGTGAATTTGTCGCTTTTGACGGCACATCCTATCTTTCCGTTACCCCCATAGGGAAAATTGAAAACCAGAACTTACACGGAATAGCTCACGCGGATTTTATCATCATCACCCACCCCAATTTTCTTTCCGCTGCACAAAAACTGGCACAATTCCGCCAAACCAATGATAATATGAACACCGTGGTGGTTACCACCAATGAAATATATAACGAATTCAGTAGCGGCTCTTGCGATCTGGCTGCCATTCGAAACTTTTTGAAAATGTTTTATGACCGCGATGCCGACCACATGCCGAAAAATGTTTTACTCATCGGCAAAACCTCTTACGACCCGAGACAAATTATCGGCACCGCCCCTTGTTATATTCCCAACTACCAAGGTCACTACATATTTGATGCCGAAAACAACACCTCCACCGATAATTTTATTGCTAAACTTGCTGATGGCAAAGGCACCAACAATTTCGGCACCATGGATATAGGCATAGGACGCTGGCCCGTAACCTCTCTTAACCAAGCCAACGCATTGGTTGATAAATCCACCCGTTATGCTTCCAACACCGATTTAAGCAATGCATCGGGAAAAATATCCAATATGGGCAATTGGCGTAACATACTCGCTTTTGTAGCTGACGATGATTTTGACTATGCACACATGTTTGAACCCGAAGATATCTGTAACAATGTGATAAAGAACAACTATCCCATTTATAACATAGACAAAATATATTCCGATGCCTATAAAAAAATGGCTTCTTCACAAGGTGCACGCTATCCTGAAGTGAACAAAAATATCAATTTAAGAGTAAACAACGGATGCCTGTTTATGACCTATTTCGGTCACGGCGGTGATAACGGATGGTCTCACGAACGCATACTCACTTTATCGGACATAGCTTCATGGACCAACACCTACGCTTTACCTATATTTTATACCGCCTGCTGCTCCTTTTCCCAATACGACAATTCCGCCCTTTCTCCCGGAGAACGGGTATTGCTGTCCACTAAAGGAGGAGGCATAGGCTTAATAACCTCCACCCGCAACTCCGCTTCTTATTACAACGGACAATTGGGACAATATTTATTTGCCAATGCCTTAGAAGAAAACAACAAGCAACACCTTACCATAGGAGAAGTATATGCTAATGCCCAGAACGCTCACGGAATGTATGAAGCCTATACCTATCTGGGCGATCCATCGGTTACACCGGCCTTCCCGAAAATGAATGTAGTTACCGACAGTATCAATCATCATGCTTTAGCCACTTTCACCGACACACTCAAATCGCTCACCTACGTGTGCATACACGGACACGTAGAAGATACTTATCACCAACCCATATCCGATTTCAACGGATGGATATATCCTACCATTTACGACAAAGCCGTAATAGTTGAAACCATCAACAACAACGGGAAAGATTCCGTACACCATTTCAGCCAGCAAAAGAATATTATTTTTAAAGGAAAAGCAAAGGTGGAAAACGGACATTTCCAATTTTCCTTCATGCTGCCCAAAGACATCAACTATGAATATGGTTTCGGAAAAATCAGCTATTATGCCGCCGGCAATAACACCGATGCCAACGGATATAACAAAATATTGGTAGGCGGCATTAACGACACCACCCTTAACGATAATATCGGTCCGGAAATAAAACTATATCTCAACGACGAAAATTTTGTCAACGGAGGCACCTCCACCGCTTCGCCTATTATCAAAGCCGAAATCAGGGATGCCGGCGGCATCAACACCGCAGGTGCCGGCATAGGACACGATATAGTGGCTATTTTAGACGATAATATAGCCCAAGCCGTCACCTTAAACGACTTTTTTGAATTTGATGAAAACAGTTTTACCTCCGGCAAACTATCGTATGCTTTATCCGCCTTGACAGAAGGAAAACATACGCTCAAATTAAGAGCTTGGGATATAGTCAACAATATGGGAGAAGCCGAAATTGAATTCTACGTGATTAACGATACAGGATTGGTTCTCAACCATGTGCTCAATTACCCCAACCCGTTTACCACACACACCTCTTTCTATTTTGAACACAACCAACCCAACACCCTTTTGGATATACATATCAGTATTTTTACCATATCAGGGAAGGTGGTGAAAAACATTCATAGCACACAATATGCTACAGGCTATCGTAGCGATGCCATAGAGTGGGACGGCAAAGACGACTATGGCAACACTTTAGCCAAAGGCGTATACATATATAAACTTGCTGTACGCAAACCCGATGGCGGCGTATGCGAAAAAATTGAAAAAATTGTTATACTATGACAATAAAAACAAAACAAACTCGTTTATTAGCAATATTTAATTTTACAAATAGACAACATGCATTTACTAAAGAACATTAACAAATTCACTATCACCCTATTAATATTCATACTGAATGGTATTTCTTTTCAAATATATGCACAATCCGCCAAACCGGCAAACGATGTTTTAGGTCGTATGGGCGGTAATGTTATATCTACAGGTGTTCCCTTTTTATTGATTGCTCCCGACACACGTATCGGTGGCATGGGAGAAACAGGTGTTGCCGTTGAAAATGATATCAACGCCCAGCATTGGAACCCTGCAAAATATATCTATTCCCCCAACAATTTCGGGTTTTCGGTATCCTATAGTCCGTGGCTGGCAGGCTTGAATGTAAATGATATTTACCTGCTTTACCTTGCCGCCTACGGCAAAGTCACCGACAAAGACGGCTTGTCCGGTTCGCTGAGATATTTTTCCATGGGAAGTATGGAAATAAGAAATGAAGAAGGTGACCTTATTACGGATTATAAACCCCATGAATTTGCTTTTGATTTGGCATACGAACGCCAACTTATTCCGGACTTGTCCATGGCCGTTACCGGTAGATTTATCTTTTCCGACCTCAGCACCTCCACCACCAGAGAAAGCAAACCCGGCTTAGCAGGAGCGGCAGACATATCCTTGTTTTACCACAAAAAATTAAGAGCCAATAAGCTTAATTTCAGTCAAATAGCATTTGGATTAAATATTTCCAACATCGGTAACAAAATTTCCTATTCCAGTTCCATGGCAAGAGATTTCTTACCGGCCAATTTTAGAACAGGTATAGCATACACCATGAAAATAGACCCCTATAACCAATTTATATTTGCTATAGACTTCAATAAATTGTTGGTTACCACACCTCCTATTTATAAAACAGACGAAAACGGGGCTATAGTATACGATGAAGTAACAGGAGAACCTATTATAGAAAAAGGAAGAAACCCCAAAACCACCACCGCAGCCTCTGCCGTATTCACCTCATGGTTTGATGCTCCTACCGGTTTTGTGGAAGAGCTGCACGAATATATTGTTAACTTAGGTATAGAATATTCCTACAACAATCTGCTGTTTGTTCGCACGGGCTACTTCAACGAGTCGCAATACAAAGGAAGACGTAAATATATGACTTTCGGTATCGGTATTAAATATAGTGTGTTTTCTATAGATGCCGCTTATATACTTCCGCTCAATTCAAGGAACCACCCCTTGCAAAACACTTTGCGATTTTCCATCTCTTTCGATTTTAACAAAAACGGCAACAAGGTCGCCAAAAGAAACTAAGTATGCCGTATGAAATATAAAGTAGGATTCGGGTTTGATACGCACCGCTTAACCGCAGGCCTGCCTATGACCATAGGCGGTGTGACTATTGAACACACAAGCGGACTGGAAGGTCATTCCGATGCCGACCTGCTTATTCATGCCATAATAGATGCACTCTTTAGCGCAGCCGATATGCAAGACATAGGTTATCATTTTCCCGACACCGACCCCCGATACAAGGGGATAAAAAGCACTGAACTGCTTAAGGAATGTATCAACATGATAAGCGAAGAAAACTGGCAGATAGAAAATTTAGCTTGCACGGTTGTTATACAAAAGCCCAAAATACTCCCCTATATTCCTCAAATGAAACAAATATTGGCACAGATAATGCAAATTTCTACTACCGACATCAGCATCAACGCAAAAACATCCGAACATCTGGGCTTTATCGGTAGAGAAGAAGGTGCCAGCGCCCACGTTGTTGCATTATTGAAGAAAAAACAATAGCCTTCCTATTGCCTATATTTCACACTGCCACTCCACCAATTCTCTTGGTAGCAGATTTCTCAAAAAAGTTATATAAATTCTGGCAGGCAAATAAAAAAAAGCACTTTCATGTGTGCTTTTTCTTACTTGTAATACTATCTATAAAGGCTGTATCACCGATTAATATTCATCTTCTTGGAAGAAAAAATCTTCTTTGGACGGATAATCCGGCCAGATGTCCTCTATAGAATCATACACTTCACCTTCATCTTCTATTTCTCGTAGATTTTCCACTACTTCCATTGGTGCCCCCGAGCGGATTGCAAAATCTATCAATTCATCCTTAGTTGCAGGCCATGGGGCATCTTCTAACTTTGACGCTAATTCTAATGACCAATACATAAATTCCTCTCTAAAAAATTTGTGCAAAAGTATAAAAAAAATGATAATAAAACGCTTATTCTCAAAAAAAATATTTTAATCACAATTCATTATTATTCAGCTTATTACAAACAGTATAGACTTCACACTGAAAAAAACTACCGCAAAAACGCACTTTTTTTTGCTTTAAATTAAATTTGGTATTGTTTTTTTTTATACTTTTGCACTCGCCTTTCAGCCCAGGTGGCGGAATTGGTAGACGCGATGGTCTCAAACACCATTGAGGTTAAACTCATGCCGGTTCGATCCCGGCCCTGGGTACAACAAAAAAAGAGTAAGACACCTTACTCTTTTTTTTATTGCTGCTCTCTTATTTTTAACCACACATAGTCTTGTATCTGCAGGGCTTGGCGTTTTTGCTTGGTTTTGCACCAATAATGCCACAACAGGCGGTAACGCGGTATCAATTTTAAATTCACACGTTGCAACAAAGGCAACAGCACCAAAGCTATCAGTCCCCACCACCAAGTAAGACACACACCTGTTACAATGGAAAAAATTACATAATACACAGGTGCTGCCAACATCAGCAATGCATATTGTATGGTGGCGGCAAAACCTGCCGGACTATGTTTTTGAGCATATTTCATCACTAACAGCACCAATGCATCTGCTGTTAAAGCAAGCAAAAACAAAGGGGCGAACAATAGGCAATACAAAGTACAGCGGCTTTTGTTTTCGGGATAGGCCAACACCTGCGAAATAGTCAACAAATCAGGGCGGAAACTATAAAACACTTGACACAAATCCGTCAAATGCTGCCACCATTGTTCATCTTGCACTTTGGTAAGCCTATTGGTAAGCTCTTGCCTTGCTTGCAGGCGGGATATTTCGTTATCTTCCCGACCTTGTTGCCGTATCCGTAAGTTTTGACATAAATAATCGGCTGTAAGTATTTCCTGATAATGCTCCAATGGTATGTCCACCATCAATTTTTGCACGGCGGAAAAGGCATGGTCTCGCAATTGATTAATTTTTACCGCCTCGCTTTCATCCGCTTGCGGCAGGTACGGGTTCACCGATATAGGCTCTCCTATATTAATTGCCAGCGGATAACCATACTGATCATAGTTGCCGTGCTCCAAACCTATAGGCAGAATCCATACAGGCTGCGGTGAAAGGTTCTTCTGTGCTCCCATTGCCACTCTGAACGGACCTTTTACAAATGCACGCAAACTATGTTTTTCATCTTGTCCGCCTTCGGGCATAATACACAAGGGTATGCCATTGCTCAACCACCGCACCGCCATTTGAAAATTTTCTTCATTTTTTTTAATATTACCCCATCCTTCTTGATGTCTATAAGCAGGCATAATTTTCAAAGTATACATCAAATTTGCCTTCAATGGAGTGGAAAACATATCGGAACGGGCAAAAAACACCACCGGCTCTTGCAACAATGCCAACACCGTTACACAATCCATTGCCGCATTTTGGTGACAAGGCAGAATAATATACGGTTCGTTATGAGGAATGTGTTCTTGTCCTGCTATTTCCACATGAGAATACCAACTGAATATCATGTGTTTGGAATAGGCTCTTATCAAACGATATCCTATAGAAACGTGCGACAACTTATGTTCCAGTGATTGTGACATAATAATTATTTACCTATGCAAAAACGTGAAAATATTTCATTTAATATATCATTGTTGGAAACTTCACCTATCACTTCGTCTAAATGATACAGCACTTGACGAATATCTACGGCAATGCAATCGGTAAATGCATTGTTTTGCATTGCCGCAATAGCTTGTTGCATATTCTGCTCCGCCTTAAGTAAAGCTTGATAGTGACGCACATTGGACAATATCACCTCCTGATTTTTCACATACGATTGTGCTATGGACAGCAATTGCTGTTGCAGCAAAGAAATATTTTCCGCATTTTTAGCGGAAATATACAACATATCGGCATCCTTCGGTGCTTTTCGCGACAATAAATCCGATTTATTCACTATTTTTATCACCTGTTTGCCTTCCATGTTACAACCATCAAACACCATGGAATAATCTTGTTTTTGAGTCGGTTCGGAAGCCACATCGGATAAAAACAACACTATGTCTGCATTTTGGATGGCTTTTTTTGCCCGCTGTATACCAAAAGTTTCTATATCGTCAGCACTTTGTCGTATACCGGCCGTATCAATAATACGAAACAAATATCCGCCTATGCTCAACCGTTCTTCCACCGTATCACGAGTGGTGCCGGGGGTATCAGACACTATCGCTCTGTCGTCTTGCAACAAAGTATTGAGCAGGGTGGATTTTCCCACATTGGGTTTACCCACTATGGCAACAGGAATCCCCTCCCGTATGGCATTGCCTTGGGAAAAAGAATTTAACAGCATGCGTATTTGGGAAGATATTTCATTCAATAAATGTAACAACTGTTGCCTATTGGCAAATTCCACATCTTCTTCCGAAAAATCCAGTTCCAATTCCAACATGGCGGCAAAATGCAGCAGTTGGTCACGCAATTGTTTTATCTTGGAAGACACCCCTCCTTTTAAAGCGTTGATAGCCAACTGATGAGCACTTTTCGAATGAGAGGCTATCACATCTGCCACCGCCTCAGCCTGAGATAAATCCATGCGTCCGTTCAAAAATGCCCTTTGGGTAAATTCTCCCGGCATGGCACTACGGCACCCGTGGTCTATCAATAGTTCCAACATTCTTTTCTGCACATATAGCGACCCGTGGCAGGATATTTCTACCATATCTTCTCCGGTAAAAGAATGCGGAGCTTGAAAATAAGTGCACAATACTTCGTCTAATACACTTTCCCCGTCCAGAATTTCACCATAATAGGCCACCCTCGGATGAAACGGACAAGAGTAAAAAGCATGAAAAATAGTTCGGACTACAGACAATGCCTCCTCTCCTGACACCCTGATGACAGCTATTGCCCCCATAGCGGAAGGCGTTGACAAAGCACATATTGTTTCTTGCATGTTTTTTGTGCAAAATTAACATTTTTTTATCTATTGCATTGGCCTTATATCATAATATTTGCAGTGTGAATATAAATGCAGGCCATAAACTATTGTTGTGAGACGATACTGCAGGCATATTGTTTCTCAGCATTCACCCGAGATGTAAATATTACATTTTGATTATCAATATTCTGCAATAGGCGGGGAATATCCTGATGTATGCTTTCGCCTTTCATTTTCACATAGGCTTCTTTAGCTGTCCATAATAATGCAAATGCCTGATTCGGATGTTCGGCTGTTAATATTTGCTTTATTTCATTATCATTCATGGTATAACGCAAAAAATCATCATTCGGCATATAACATCTTTCCACATCCAACCCTATAGGACGGCTGTCTATCGCCACCGCTATGGCATAATTACAATGGCTGATATTAAAATACACATCGGGATATCGGCTGATATATGGTTTACCATGCAAAGACAAATCAAAATACAATGGTTCTGCTTTAGCTATCACACCTTGCTCTTCTAACATTTTATGCAAAATATCATAAGCTTTCAGGCAGGCATACTGATGTTGCAATCGTTTGTATGACATGGCTTTTTCCGCTCTTTGAGAGGACACGCACTTTAACAAACGCTGCACTTCTTCTGCAGAGCATTGCTCCATATTGTCAAACACTTGCCATATCATAAAACATTATTATATAAAAATAACGAGGTGAGGCCTCGTTATCGTGCGGGTGAGGAGACTCGAACTCCTACGCCTCTCGGCACTAGATCCTAAGTCTAGCGCGGCTACCAATTACGCCACACCCGCTTGGAATTAACCTTGCAAAGGTAGCTTTTTTTTCAATACAAATCGGGCAGACTGCGTTTTTTATTTTCTGCACACCACATTAACTGCAAATAATTTCTTTCTAAAAAAAAATAATTAGCCGTAAAAATAGTATCTTTGCAGATTATGAAATATAAATTGATGACAAAAAAAATATGGATAATTTGTGCGTTGTGCCTGTTTAACATAACACTTAAAGCACAATTGAGCTCTCAGGCAAAGGTAAGCATACTCACCTGCGGTCCCGGCAGTGAATTCTACGAATCATTTGGTCATAGCGCCATTAGGATACAAGACGACAGCATGCGTATGGACTATGTATTCAACTACGGCGTCTTCAATTTTAATGAGCCGCATTTTTATTTCAAATTCGCCCAAGGACGACTTCCATATATGTTAGATATTGACTACACGGAATCGTTTTTATGGAGTTATGCCTCCGAAGGAAGAAGTGTTACCGAGCAAGTTTTGAACATATCGCAGGAAGAAAAAAATAAATTATATCGCCTGCTGATAGAAAACTATAAGCCCGAAAACCGCTATTATGCCTATGATTTCTTTAGAGACAACTGTGCTACCCGCATAAGAGACATATTACAACTATCCATTTCCGATTCTTTATTTTCACACCAAAATCCGAACAACGCACTCACCTATAGAAATTTATATTATTTATACACCCATAATCAACTATGGTGGCGATTTTCTATAGATATATTATTAGGTTTACGCACCGATAAAAAACTGAATGAATGGGAATACCTATACATCCCGTTTGATGTGGAAAATCAAGCAGACAGCTGTCAATTCCGTCATCAAAAAGGAGGATTGGTGCAAACAACAAATCATCTGCTCCAACAAACAGCCCCGCCTACACCTTCCTCCCTGTTATCGCCCGTTATAGTGTTTGCTATAGTGCTGGCAATAGCATTATTGCTCACATGGTGTGAACGTAAAAAACATTTCTATGCCAAAGCTTTTGACATCCTTTTATACTTGGCCTTGGCTGTATTAAGCATCTTAATACTCTATTTATGGTTGATATCCAACCACTATGCCACCAAATATAATTTGAACATATTGTGGATTAACCCATTAGCATGGATATTACTATTCAGGCTTAAACGCACTCCTCGTCAGGTGATATACGCCATGATGATATGTGCCTTTATCGCCTTGGGAGGTTTCGGATTATTACCTCAACAATTCAATATAGCCGCTCTTCCCATCATATTGACTATTATAGTACGGCTGTGGGCTTTACGCAAAGTACAGAAAGAAAAGCTATAGCTTAGCCTATAGTATGCACTACAATTGCAAGCAATGTTTGATATCGGCTATTTTCTGTGCCAACACTTTTTCAACGGCATCATATTCATTGCCGTTATGCAATTCACCTTTAACACCGAAATAGAATTTTATTTTAGGCTCAGTTCCCGACGGACGCATGGTAATTTTACTACCGTCAGCAGTAAAATATTGTATCACATCACTCTTTGGCAACAATATAGGACTTATGGCTCCGGTGAGCATATTTTTGGATTGCAAAGATAGATAGTCTTTTACTTCCACCACTTTGTCTCCATTGATTTCCACAGGCGGATTTTGGCGGAATGTTTGCATCATTTGTCGAATTTCCTCGCTACCGCTTTTTCCTTTTTTAGTGATAGAGAGCAAATCTTCTTTATAAAAGCCGTATTCTTGGTATAAATCGACCAAAATATCAAAAAACGATTTTCCTTGTTCTTTTCCCCAAGCTGCTATTTCAGCTATCATAGCACATGCACTTACCGCATCTTTATCTCTTACAAAATCTCCGATGAGGTAACCGTAACTTTCTTCTCCTCCACCGATAAAATACTCTTTTCCTTCCAATTCGCGTATTTTGTCTCCTATGTATTTAAATCCGGTGAGCACATCGTAACACTTTACATGGTTTTTGCCGGCTATTGCGGACAAAATATCCGATGTAACTATGGTTTTAACTATATATTCTTTTCCTGTGTTTTTACCTGTTTCGTTCCATTGTTTAAGCAGATAATATATCAGAATAGAAGCCGTTTGATTACCATTGAGCAACATCCACTGCCCGTCACGACGTTTTACGGCAACCCCTACCCTGTCGGCATCAGGGTCGGTAGCCATTACTATATCCGCATCTATTTCCTTTGCCAGATTTACCGACAATTCCATAGCCGATTTTTCTTCGGGGTTGGGAGACTTGGCCGTAGGGAAATTACCATCGGGAACGGCTTGGGATGACACTATGTTTACATTGGTAAAACCTAATTTTTTCAACATTTTGGGCACCAATGTAATGCCTGTTCCATGCAAAGGAGAATACACTATTTTCAAATCGTGCTGCCGCTTTATGGCTTGCGGGGAGAGACTATTCTGCATCACACGGTTCATATATATTTCGTCAATATCTTCACCTATAATAGTGATGTTCTCTTCTCCTCCATGCATTTTGATACTATCAATAGAAGCAATACTTTGCACTTCGGCTATTACGTTTTTATCGTGAGGAGCCACCAATTGGCAACCGTCATTCCAATAAGCTTTATAACCGTTATATTCTTTGGGATTATGCGATGCCGTAATCATCACCCCTACTTGACAAGCAAAATGACGCACCGCAAACGACAATTCCGGAGTGGGACGCAAATCTTCAAACAGATATACTTTGAAACCATTTGCTGCCAATACCTTTGCCGTTATTTCTGCAAACTGGCGGCTATTGTTACGACTATCATGCGATACTGCCGCCTTGAGCGGACGCTCCGCAAAACATTTTATAATATAATTAGCCAAACCTTGGGTGGCCATGGCTACATTATATTTATTCATTCTATTGGTGCCTACTCCCATTATTCCTCGCAAACCGCCTGTTCCGAATTCCAGACTTTTGTAAAAAGCATCTTCCAACTCTTCGGGTGCGGAATGCATCATCTGTTTAACCATCTCTTTATCAGCGGCATCGTAATTACCATTCAGCCATGTTTCAATATTTTGTTTTGTCAGTGTTTCCATGCTATGATTTTTTTTGCAAAATTACACAAAAAAATAAAAACATTTTATCAACTATTGACAGAATCTTTATTACATAGATAATATCCTTGCTCGTTTATCTAAAATGCCTGTTTTTTTTACTTTGTTTTGAAAAATAACATTAATTTAACATTGTTGCTACATTTTTTTTCTACTTTTGTATGTTTGTAGTAAAAAATAAAAATAAAATGAGTAGAATAGTTCATATAGTAGGTAGACAGATATTGGATTCCAGAGGCAATCCGACTGTAGAAGTAGATGTATACACTGAAGCCGGAGCAATGGGTAGAGCTGCTGTTCCGTCAGGAGCATCCACAGGAGTTCATGAAGCTGTAGAACTTAGAGACGGCGATGACAGCCTATTTTGCGGAAAAGGTGTACTCAAAGCAGTACAAAATATTAACAAAACCATAGTAGAAGAACTGAAAGGCTATCCTGTAGATCGTCAAGATTTGATTGACTACCGCATGATAGAATTGGATGGCACGGAAAACAAAGGAAATTTGGGTGCTAATGCTATCTTGGGTGTTTCTTTGGCTTGTGCAAAAGCAGCCGCTATAGAAACCGGTCAAGACTTATACCGCTACATCGGCGGTGTAAACGCCAACACTTTGCCCATTCCCATGATGAATATACTCAATGGCGGATCTCACGCAGACAACGCAATTGACTTTCAGGAATTTATGATCATGCCCGTGGGAGCTGAAACTTTCTCAGAAGGGTTACGCTGGGGTACAGAAGTATTTCATCGTTTAAAATCCGTATTAAAAGATAAAGGTTATTCCACCAACGTAGGTGATGAAGGCGGTTTTGCCCCCAATCTTAAATCCAACGAAGAAGCAATTGAAGTAATATTAAAAGCTATAGAAAAAGCAGGTCTGCGTCCCGGTGAAGATATCTACATCGCATTAGACCCGGCTTCCTCAGAATATTACCTTCCTGAAGAAAAAGTATATCACTTGCACAAATCCACAGGCGATAAACTCACTTCCACACAAATGGTGGACTTTTGGAAAGATTGGACAAACCGTTATCCTATCATATCCATAGAAGACGGTATGGCAGAAGACGACTGGGACGGTTGGAAATTACTCACCGACACCATAGGAGAACGTATTCAATTAGTCGGTGATGATTTGTTTGTTACCAATACTCACCGATTGGAAGAAGGTATCATCAAAGGCGTAGCCAATTCCATATTGATAAAAGTCAACCAAATAGGCACTTTAACCGAAACTATTGAAGCTGTTAATTTAGCTTATCGCAACGGGTACACCGCCATCATGAGCCATCGTTCCGGTGAAACGGAAGATACCACTATTGCGGATTTGGCAGTGGCTTTAAATACAGGACTTATCAAAACAGGTTCTGCCAGCCGTACTGACCGTATTTGTAAATATAACCAATTGTTGCGTTTGGAAGAAACACTCGGAAATTCCGCCGTATACATCGGTAAAAATTTCATGTACGCTCAATAGTACACTAATAAATTATTCAAAAGCGAGAAGCTTCGGTTTCTCGCTTTTTGTTTATCAACCCCTAATCGCCATGAAAAACATAATAGCCAAAACGTTTTCGGTATTGTTACATCCCACTATGGTATTTGCAATATTATTCATCACCATTACTTACCTGCGATACCGCTACACACCTTACACCGTAGTGATGTCAATAATAAACATGGGTATATGTATGACGGTATGTCTATTACTGCTGATAATATGTTATAAAACCAAATGGATAAAAAGCATAAGCCTTAAAAATCGCTCCGACAGACCCATAGGCTATCTTTGTTTTGCATTGCCTTTGATAATATGGATGTTCTGCCCTACTTACGGCAATGCATTCACCACACTGCTTATCCGTGTAAGCATACCGGCGCTATATACCATACTTATAGTAAGTATATTTTGGAAAATGAGTGCTCACCTGTTTTTCTTCGGCACGGTTATAGGCATACTCTATACATTGGTGTATCGTAATGCGTTCCCGCTATACTTTTGGTGGATAATACTCATAATGATATTGCTTGCCGGATGTTTGGGAGCATCGCGTTTGTACCTTAAAGCACACACTCCGGCACAAATCTACACAGGCTTCACTTTGGGCTGGTTACAAGCCTCTGTTATTACCGCTTTGTTATTATAAGCTGTTTGCAATAAATAAAATTGTATTTTTGCAAAAAAAAAGAGATATGCAAGCATGGTTAGAAAATGAAACTTTTGTATTCTATTTAAAAATGCTGATATGCTTGTGTATTATGTACATTCCGTTCATAGGAAAATACATACGCCTGTTGGATACCATTTTTCACGAAGGAGGGCATGTGTTGTGTGCCTTATTGTTAAGATGCCGTATCAATAAAGTCAACCTTTTCAGCAATTTGGCAGGAGACACCCGCATAGTAAGCAGTAAAGGCAAAACATTTTTTATAGCCTTGGCAGGTTATCCCACATCTGCATTAGCCGCTTTTATTGCTTTTGCCGCCATCAGTTGGAATTATTCACAATATTTCATTATAGCACTATGTGTTATTTTGTTGCTATTTTTAATATTTTATATCCGCAACGGATTCGGTATATTTTGGTCTATCACCTTTATAGCACTCAACGCATACATGTTATATAAAAACATGCCGCAACTCACCGACTATGTATGCCAAATATACGCTTTCATTATTTTTATAGAATCCATAGTAGCGGTGTGCCAATTGTTTATTTTGTCATTACGAAATCCCCGACAAGCCGGAGATGCCACGGTATTAGCCGATATCACACACATTCCCGCCATTGTTCATGCCTTGATATTTTTAGCGGTTAACTTTACTATTAATATATATACCATAAAATGTTTTTTCCCGTTGGGGAATTTAATACCGTTTTTTTAATTTATGCTATCATGAAGACATTATATATAGTACGACATGCCAAAACCAATTCCAATATTGACGATATTGCTCGCCAACTGCTTCCTTTGGGTATAGAACGCACCCATATGTTGGGAAAATATCTGGTAAAAAACAATTGTACCGTTGACATTATCCACACCAGTACAGCACTCCGTGCCATACAGACATGCCGTATTTTAGCCGAACACTTACAGGTTCCGGCTCAAAATATTATAGAAGAGCCCGACCTTTATACCGGAACATCGGAACACTATATCTATACCATAGTCGGACAAGACAATCAAATCAATTCAAGCATGATTATCGGGCACAATCCGCAAGTAAGCACGCTTGCCCAATTTTTTATTCCTGATTTCTCACATTATATGCAAACAGGGGCTTGTTTTTGTATAGATTTTGAAACCGATAAATGGGAAGAAATATTCACCTCCACCCGGGTAGTACGTTTTTATGTACGCCTTACCTGAATAAAGTTTATTCAAACAGTATGGAAAAATGAAAAGTTTTGGTGCTAAGACGTTGAATACTATTGGTGATACTGTTATTTTCGGGCTTTAATATATTGACAACGCCGTACGACATCTTGCCTTCCAAACCTAATTTAAAACTACCTAAATAAAAATCCACTCCCACACCTGCCTGCACATCTATATCATGAGCCTTTAATTTAAGAACCACTTCATTAGTGGGATTTCTTTTTTTGGAGCGTGTGGCCATATCAAAACTATATTGCAAGCCGCCGATAGCATAAAAACGGAAATTACCCATACGCGAAGATTTCAATTTAAGCAATAAAGGCAAATTCAAATCTACCGACTCTATACTTTTTGACACCCACTTTACCGTATTATCTGCACCATATTGTAATTTATAATCCACCTTGCGGTCTATAAGCGAGATGTTAGGGATAAAACGCAAATCCAAATATTCTGCCAATCGCAGATTCACCACTATGCCTATGTCAAATCCGCTCAATCCGGCTGTTTCTATTCGCATAAGGGAATCGTATTCGTTCAAATTGGATTGAGGCTGCACTGCAAAATTGGCATAATTATAACCGATGACATAGCCGAAATGAAATTTTTTCAAATCATATTCCGGCATATTCTGCGGATGCATCTGAGCTTGGAGTATAGCACTTATACCCACTATCAAAATCGTTGTAAGCGTTTCTTTTATTTTCATACTTGATATAACGCAAACTTTGCCAAAAAAATTGTTTCTACCAATATTTTACGGCTTCCTCAAAAAAAAGTTGCTTATTGATGGGCACCACACCTACATGCTCGCACACCATGCCGCCTGCCAAGTTTGCCAATTGCACCATT
Source organism: Bacteroidales bacterium UBA1205 (assembly GCA_002309615.1). Lineage (GTDB taxonomy): Bacteria > Bacteroidota > Bacteroidia > Bacteroidales > WCHB1-69 > UBA1205. Next base: position 150,619 of record DBXT01000037.1, on the reverse strand, counting down.
TCTTTAGGCGTAACGCCTACTATTAATGCAAGGGCAGCTACGGCTATCATAGTATCTCCTGCCCCCGATACATCGGCCACCTGTCGAGCACGTGTAGGTATATGTATATCCTCTATGGTATCATTCCGGCGATATAGCAACAATACTCCGTCTTCCGAAAGAGTAAGCACCACCATAGAGAAATGATGCTCCCGCATCATTTGTTTTATCTTGTTCAAAGACTCTTCATCAGGTTTGTCAGCAGTGAGATTTAATCCTTCTTTCATCTCTTTCCAATTCGGCTTGAACACATCTACATGATGATATGACAAAAAATTCTTCTTTTTGGGATCTACCGACACAGGAATATGATGTTCTACCGCCAATTTCACCACTCTGTCTATCAACAAAGGGGATATAATGCCTTTATCATAATCTTCAAACACTATTCCGTCAACCATGCCGTTGTTTATCATAGCGGTAATTTGTTGTATCAACAAGGCATCATCTTCGTCGGCAAGTGAATGCTTGATTTCTTCATCCATACGAAGCAATTGCGTATTATTACCTAACACTCTGTATTTCACAGTCATACACCGGTTAGTGCTTTTTATCACACCTTGAGTTGGCATTTGTTGATTTTCAAGCAATTGCAAAAAACATTTGCTTTTATCCCCTGCTCCTATTACCGAGCACAAGATAGGATTACCGCCCAAAGCTTTAATATTCAATGCTACATTGGCAGCTCCGCCCAAACGAGTGTAACGTGAAGTAATGTCCACTATGGGGACAGGGGCTTCCGGAGACAAACGGTTCACCTTGCCTTCTATATATTCGTCCAACATAACATCCCCTATCACTAAGATGTTTTTGCCGTTAAAAGCTTCAAATATTTTGCTTAATGACTTTTTCATAAGTTATTATTTTTCAGTATGAGCATCTCCGCAATGACAATGACAATGCATATCCTGCGATGTTTTTAAAGGCAAACGGGCTTCCTGCCACGATACTAAACCATTCTCTAACACTTGTACATCATTATACCCGTGACCTTGCATAATAGGAACGGCCATTTCACTTACTATGCCTACAGCACAACATACTATAAGCGATTTATCGGAAGGAAGCAAGGCTATATTTTGTTCTAACACGGAAAAAGGTAATTTGATTACACCTTCCATATCCACCCATTTTTCATCAGTTTCTTCTTTTTCCCGCACATCTACCAAAACGGCTCCGTGCTGCACGGCTTCGTATGCCGCTTTAGCCTCTATCGTTTTTATCATTGTTGTTTTTATTAATTCTTTGTTGGAATTTTGCTTTTATAATACCTATTAATTTTGTCAACAATACCAAAAGCAACATAAACAGACATACCCCTATCATGCCGCCCACAACCACCTGCCCTGTGGTGAGGGGCCGGTGTAGTGCTTTATCCGGTACTTCTTCCTGCTGAGTATTGGTATTGTTATTGGTACTCGCTGTCGTATTTACTTCCGGTACGGGTATGCCTGTGGTATCCGATTTCAGGTTTTGATTCAGGTACCAATTATATGCCTCTTTTCTTACTGGTTCCATACCCTTTGCTTATTCATTAAAAACATCCGCGATGGTGTTTCAGACCGGTTTTCGTTATTCCGATTTCTACAACTCTACAAGATACATTATTATTTTCCTGCTTGCAAAGGTAACATTTTTTTTTTACTTTCCTCCGTATGTCGGTTAGCAGCATATTCTTATTAAAACGGATAATACATAAAAAAAAATATTACCTTTGCATTTTACACATAATGCTATGCTGACGTTAAACTATAAAGGGAAAATAGTGCAAATTAATCGCCCGTGCGTAATGGGCATACTCAATGTCACCCGTTATTCATTCTATGACGGAGGTTGTTATACTCAAGCGGAAACTATAAAAGCTCGAGTTGAACAATTGCTTCAAGAAGGGGCCGATATTATTGATATCGGTTGCATGGCTACCAACCCCAAGGCTACCCCTATTACCGAAGAGGAAGAGATATATACACTACAACAAACCCTAAACACACTAAAGCCCTACCTTTCAAAGGCTTTATTTTCAATAGACACCTATCGTTCAAAAGTAGCTCAAACAGCTGTTGAACAAGGCATAGGTATTATCAACGATATCTCCGGTGGCACTTTTGACCCCGAGATGTTTCCTACTATAGCACGCCTGCAGGTGCCTTATGTGCTCACCCACACCACAGGTCTTCCTCAAGAGATGCAACAGCACACCGATTACAATGATGTAGTGGGAGATATACTCTTTTTTTTAAGCGAAAAACTACACACATTACGCTCTATGGGAGTGAATGATGTGATTGTGGACCCCGGATTCGGGTTCGGAAAAACGGTGCAACAAAACTACACCTTGTTGAAAAATATAGCCGTATTTAAGCAATTACGATGTCCGGTTTTGGTCGGGCTATCTCGTAAAAGCATGCTATACAAACTTTTAAACACCACAGCAGAGGAATCGCTATATGCAACCATTGCTGCCGACACCCTCGCTTTAATGCAAGGTGCGGATATACTTCGTGTGCATGATGTAAAACCGGCTATAGACACTATTAATATAGTATCCCAAATATTATAATGAAATTTATATTTGTCATACAAGGCGAAGGAAGAGGCCATTTTACACAAGCTATTGCCCTATGGCAACAATTGCATCAAGAAGGGCACAGTTTGGAAAAAGTGCTTATAGGCGGAAGCCCCTTCAGAAATATTCCCGAATATGTAAAAGAGGCTTTTCCTTGTGAGATTATACCATTTGCGAGTCCTAATTTCATAACATCTGCTACCCGGACGCGCATTCTTACAAGCATAATATATAATTTAGCCGTAAGCGGTCGTTATTTTAAATCCATAAGTTTAATTGCCAACATATTACAACAAACTTCCGCCGATAAAGTCATCAATTTTTACGAACCCCTTTGCGGATTAGCCTATCGCCGGCATACTATCAACCAACCCATGATATGTATAGCTCATCAATATATGTTTTTACATCCGCAATATCGTTTTCCTGCAACATTTGCCTTTCGCAAACTCATGCTCAAAAGGCTCACCCGTCTTACATGCTGTCATGCCGACGCCATGATAGGATTGTCATTAAAGCCCTTACCCGACTGTCCTCAACAAAAACTTTACACCGCCCCTCCGTTTTTGAATACCTCCCGACAACAGCCGACACCAAGTTCACCTCCGTACCTGCTTTGCTATCTTCTCAATGCAGGATACTTCAAACGAATAGAAAAACAAGATATACCTATAGACATACACATTTTTACCGACCATAAAATAGTCAGTAAAAACGCCCGCATCAGCACTTATCTGCTCGACAATCATGCTTTTGCAGAGCAAATGACCATGGCGGAAGGAATTATGAGCACTGCCGGATTTGAAACCATAGCCGAAGCTATGTATCTGCATAAGCCTGTTTGGATGGTTCCCGCTAATTTTGAACAAAAATGCAACGCACACGAAGCACAAGAATGCGGTGCCGGCTGGCATGACAAACATTTCAAGGTAACCACATTTGTAAACAGAAAAAAAACATACGTTCCCTCCCCCGTTTTTAAACAATGGGTAGACGAACAAGCAGACAAAATATTGCATTTTCTCACACGATAGGCTATTCAGATATTCATATTACTGACATTCTGTCAGCACTTTTCATCCTTTTATATGACATTTTTTCGTTTCATTTTTTTGCTCGAAGAGCAATGAATATTTTATAATCAACTTATAATCAATTATTTATAATAAATTTTACATACAAAAAAGCTTTTAATGCGGTATAATTGGCACAAAGATTGAAATATAGAAAATGTCAAAAAGAATTGAAGTTAAAAAATTTAATAAGAATAAAAAAAAATAGAAAGGAAATAAATATGGGAAAAATTATAGGTATAGACTTGGGAACCACCAATTCATGTGTTGCCGTAATGGAAGGTAATGAACCGGTAGTAATACCCAACAGTGAAGGAAATAGAACTACTCCGTCCATAGTTGCGTTTTTAGACAATGGAGACAGAAAGATAGGCGATCCTGCCAAACGTCAGGCGGTAACCAATCCTACTAAAACCATTTACTCTATCAAACGTTTTATGGGTGAAAATTATGACCAAGTAGCCAAAGAAGTGGGTCGTGTAAGTTATGAGGTAATAAAAGGTGACAACAATACTCCGAGGGTAAAAATCGGGGATAGATTGTACACTCCTCAAGAAATATCGGCTATAGTGCTGCAAAAAATGAAAAAAACGGCTGAAGATTATCTCGGACAAGAAGTCACTGAAGCTGTTATTACCGTACCTGCCTATTTTAGTGACTCTCAACGTCAAGCCACCAAAGAAGCCGGAGAAATAGCAGGCTTAACAGTTAAACGTATTATCAACGAGCCTACTGCCGCTGCATTGGCATACGGACTGGACAAAAAAGCCAGCGATAGCAAAGTGGCTGTTTTTGACCTTGGCGGCGGTACCTTTGATATATCCATTTTGGAATTGGGTGACGGCGTGTTTGAAGTGAAATCAACCAATGGAGACACTCACCTTGGCGGTGATGACTTTGACCATGTGATCATAGACTGGTTGGCAGAAGAATTCCAAAAAGAAAACGGCATAGACCTTCGTAAAGATGCTATGGCACACCAAAGATTAAAAGAAGCTGCAGAGAAAGCTAAAATAGAATTGTCTTCTTCCGCTTCCACCGAAATCAATTTGCCATATATTATGCCGGTGGATGGTATGCCCAAACACTTGGTAACCACCCTTACCAGAACCAAATTCGAACAATTGGCAGACCATTTAATCAATGCCACCATAGAACCCTGCCGTAAAGCATTGGCCGATGCCGGCTTGCAAGCTTCCGATATTAACACTGTAATATTGGTTGGCGGTTCTACTCGTATTCCTGCTATACAAAAAGTGGTGGAAAACTTCTTCGGTAAAACTCCTTCCAAAGGTGTAAACCCTGATGAAGTAGTAGCTGTTGGTGCTGCTATACAAGGCGGTGTGCTTACCGGTGAAGTAAAAGACGTACTGCTGTTAGACGTTACTCCTCTTTCATTGGGTATAGAAACACTTGGCGGTGTAATGACAAAATTGATAGATGCCAACACCACCATACCTACCAAAAAGACAGAGGTGTTCTCTACCGCTGCCGACAACCAGCCTTCGGTAACCATCAATGTATTGCAAGGTGAACGTCCTATGGCAAAAGATAACAAACAGGTAGGTAGATTTGACTTGGACGGCATTATGCCGGCACCGCGTGGAGTGCCTCAAATAGAAGTATCATTTGATATAGACTCCAATGGTATATTAAACGTAACAGCTAAAGACAAAGCCACCGGTAAAGAACAACATATCACCATTACCGCTTCTTCCGGCTTGAGCGAAGAAGAAATTAAGAAGATGAAAGCAGAAGCTGCCGCTAACGCAGAAAACGACAAAAAGGTAAAAGAAGAGATAGACAAGCTCAACCAAGCCGATGCTATGATATTCCAAACCGACAAACAGTTGAAAGAATTTGGCGACAAATTGCCTGCTGACAAGAAAAGCCAAATAGAAGCCGCCAATGAAAAATTGCGTGAAGCACATAAAAACAAAAATATGGCTGCTATTGATGCCGCTATGGCAGAGTTGAACAATATTTGGCAAAGTGCATCTCAAGAAATGTACAATGCCCAAGCCCAACAAGGTAACAATGCCGGTCAACAGCAACAACAATCTTCTTCTTCCAACAACGGTAAAGATCAAGAAGTAACTGACGTGGATTTCGAGGAAGTGAAGTAAGCAACTATAAATCAGTGCGATAAGAGATGTTGGTTAATATTCAACATCTCTTTTTTTTGTGTACTCCTGCAACAATATTCGTCGGTTACGGTTGAACAATCTATAGAAACAATAAGTAAATAAAGAAAAACAGAAGATTTGTTCAGCATCTGCTGTTTTTTTTATTTTATCAAACAAAAAAAATGTTACTTTTGCAGTATCAAAAACCAATACCATGGAAAACAAAACCAGACTCAGCGTCAATATCAATAAAATAGCCACTTTGCGTAATGCTCGCGGGGGCAATCTTCCGGATGTGGTAGCCGCTGCTATCAATTGTGAACGTTTCGGTGCCCAAGGTATCACCGTACACCCGAGACCGGACGAACGGCATATCCGCTATCAAGATGTTTATGACTTAAAAAAAGTAGTAAAAACAGAATTCAACATAGAAGGGTATCCTTCCGATAAATTCATAGAATTGGTATTGTCGGTAAAACCGACACAAGTAACCTTGGTACCCGACCCGCCGCAAGCCCTCACCTCCAATGCAGGATGGAATATCCCTGCCCATGCCGACTTTCTCGGTTCCATTATTGCCACATTTCACAAAGAGGGTATCCGAACCAGTATATTTATTGATGCCAATCCTAAGATGATTACCGCTGCCAAACTTACAGGTACCGACCGGGTGGAACTTTATACCGAAAGTTATGCACGCAACTATAGCTCCAACCCCAAAACGGCTATCCAAGACTTTGTGGAGACAGCCAAAGAAGCTGAACTACAAGGAATAGGTTTGAATGCAGGACACGATTTATCGCTGACCAACTTACAATATTTCAAACAAAATATCCCTGGATTGTTAGAAGTATCCATCGGTCACGCCCTCATTTGCGATGCTTTGTATTTAGGTTTGGAAAAAACCATACAAAGCTATTTGCAACAATTGCAATAAAAATAAGGAGGTACCCTTTGGGACGGAGGATTTATGTGAATACAGGAATCCGTTCTAATCATGGAATTATACCCCTGAATATACAAATCCCGACCGGATGTAGAGACGTTTCATGAAACGTCTCTACAATAATACAAATATCATCAATCCCTTTTTAACGCTTTTTCATTGAATACCTGGGTGGTATGCTGTCGTAATTCCTTTAAACAGATATTTAAGAATAGGATAGTAGATAAGAACACCTTTCTAAACGAATTACGCCGGCAAGTCCCGCCCTCCCGCATTAGGAAAAAATCGATAAAGAAAAGAGGAAGACTGCAGCGTTAAGAAACACAAGTTGTCTGACGAACGTTACAGCCGGAGGCTGTAAAAGGAGGAGTTTTGTGTTTTAGCGAAGTATTCCTCTTTTCCGATTTTTTTCTGCAGCGGTGATTTTTCTTTACCTTCGGTGATTTTGCTCACGTTCAACCAAGCGAACAAGTTCGTTTGGTTTTCACTTAATCGCAAAATTGACCATCCTTTCTTTTCATGGCAGGAAAAGAAAGGATGAAAGAAAACGCTTGTCATTAGTTGTATATGTCCAAAAACGTAATAGGTTAAGTAAGATTTAACCGTTCTGAACCATTTTACCTATAGTAACTAAGACAAGACAAAACAGGCTTTGCTTCGCTCGCCTAGAAAACAAGGCTGATGCCTTAGAAAACAAGGGATTCCGCAGTTCCCCTCTTTAGGGGGGCTAGGGGGATTTTTATCTATTCTTTTGAAATAAAATTATATTTCGGATATTGATTCCATTATGCATTTTACTACATGTTCTGCATTTTTTCTAATATCTTTATCTGCCACTCGGATTATTTTTAATCCAATTAATTCCATTTGGCGGTCTCTTTCTTTGTCACTTTCTTGAGATTGTTCTGAAAAATGAGATTTACCATCAATTTCTATAACCAAATTAAGTTCTTTACAATAAAAATCTGCAATATAATTAAGAATTATTTTTTGTCGGTTAAAAGTATAACCGGTTTTCTTTGCCCGCAAATGTTTCCATAATAAAGCTTCCGATAATTCACCATATTTTCTGAGTCGTCTGCTATATTGTTTTAAATTAGGATTGTACGGAAGGTGATCTGAACTGAAAACAAGGTTTGTTATTTTTATGCCATGTTGATGCAGATAAGTAGGTGTTATTTCTTTAGGGTCCATCTGTTATTAATTATTCATCATGCAAAATTACATTTTTTATTGTTAGAAAGATGAAGCATCCCCCTTGTCCCCCTTATTCTTATGGATTAACAATGGATTTTTTTGAAAAATTTTCAACATAATTATGAACGACTTCAACAGAATAGGGCTGGTTAGTTCTAATTACAGCAAACATGGTTAGAATAAGTTTAGACCGCATAGCATTGAGTACCGACATAGCATTTTTCCCCTCATTAATTTTTCTATGATAATACTCTATAAATTGATTTTCTTTTTTATAGCATCTTATTAAACTTAAGGCACACATATGTAATAGAGATTTCATATTTTTGTCAGCCCGATGAGAAACGTGACATCTGGAACGAATACTTGTTCCGGAATTATAAACAAATGGAGCTGTACCAGCATAGCAACAAAACTGTCTTCCGTTGTTAAAAAGCGTAAAACATCTTGTAGCAACAATCATAGCCATCGCTGTTTGTTTGCCTACACCAGGGATACTCTGCAGTAATTTTGATTGGTGTTTTATAGTTTCATTCTCTTGTATAAGTTTCTCTATTTCCGCCTCAATATCCTTAATAAATTGCTCATATTGATTTATTAGTTTTTGTAGTCTTTGAGCTTTTGTATTGTACACTTCTTTGGTAATAAAATCTTTCTGATCTTTGAGTTGTCCTTCCCATTTAGCTTTCTCTGTTACATAACTGTCTCTTTCTGATAGTAAACTACTTAAAAGTGTCATTTCTTTGTTTGGTAGAGTGTAAAAACGTGCGTCATCTTGATTTTTATAGCCATATTCTGCTATACGGCGAGAATCTTCTTTATCGTTTTTTCCCCGTTCTTTTTTCGCCTCACATTTAATGTTGTAACCACTTTCCAGCCAAAGATCTACACCTTGGTTTTGACAAGCTATAGTTAAAGGATAAATATAATGACCTGTATATTCGGCACAAATCATCATATCACGGAGTTCTATTTGATATGTTTTTATCACCTCCTTTAACTTTGATTCAATGGCTTCAATGTTGTTTTCTACTTTACAATAAGCAATGACTTCTCTCTCTTGTAACATACACCAATCACAATTTTTTTTACTGATGTCAATTCCAATAATGAAATTTTTCATATCTTTGCATTTAATATTTAATCATAGAAGGAAGGAGACCTTGAACCGTGCCTAAAAACCTTAATGCGTTTGCACATATTCTTATATGGGTTGATGGTTCAAGAAAGATGGTCGGATCCATAATAAGGGGATGGATTCTTCTCCAAAAAAGGGGATTGGTTGTCCGACCATTTCCTTTCTTCAAATGATAGTTAATAATATTATTCATTTTATATTTTATCGCAAATTTTCATTTTGCAAATCTAAGGTCTAAGGGGGACTTTGTGATTTACAAGTATTTATCGTTTTTTTTGAATCGCGTTCCGTATTAATAAAAAAATAACGTAAAACACTTAAAACCAACGGATTACGCTGTTCCTCCCTTTAGGGAGGTGCCCGTAGGGCGGAGGATTTAATTATATTTACTTTTGTCTTGTTACAAAAGTAACAAAAGAACAGGGCAGCAATGAAAAAGCTAAAAAATGACTCATAAAGCTAAAGTCCGTAAACTCGCAGGCAATACCGGATTTTACAGGTCTTACTATTACATAATGCAATCATGAAAGAAACATTTCCACTCCTAAAGATGCTCAGACAGGTACAGACTTTTTAACGCTTTATTCCGTCATTTTTTTTAACGCTTTTTCATCGAATGCCCCTGTGGTATGCCGACGTTTTACCATGAAATAATCGTATTCGGTTAGCCGATGCTCATCCGCCGTTTTCTGCCACCTCTGGTGGCGGTTTTCTCGCGAAGCGGTTTTCTTGTCAGAGGATGGACTAAAGGGAAGTGAGTGAAAATTTAGCTGCAAAGCTTGCTTTGCAAGGAAATTTTGCTCGCTTCCCATTGTCGTGTTAACGAAAAGCATCCTCTGACAGTTTTTTTTGATTTTAAAGAAAACGCTTGTCAAATTATGTATGCTTAAAAATGTAGTACGTTTAAGTAAGATTTAACCATTCTGAACCGTTTTACCGATACTAACTATGACAAGACAAAACAGGCTTTGCTTCGCTCGCCTAAAAAACAAGGCTGATGCCTTAGAAAACAATGGATTCCGCAGTTCCCCTCTTTAAGGGGGCTAGGGGGATTCTTGCATTGTCCTGCAGATATTTCCTTTACTTTTGTCTTGTTACAAAAATAAAGACGATGTGCCATCGTCTCTACAAATAAACCGAAACGCATATCAATAACCCGTCCCCCCCCACACAATAATATATTATATCCGTCGGAATATTTTCCCTCTGCCGTGCCGACCCGAAATCCCCCTGTGAAAAAAAAACTAAAAAAAATGATTTTCTTTGCCTTAGATATCGTTTTTTTTACGTATATTTGCCTTTTGTTTTGATAAATATTTATAGTGGTATAAAGTGTTTGATAATGAATGGTTTGCATTGTTGACATGCGAAACATACCCATGTGAATTTTACATCGAACTTTTAAAATCATTATAATTGCAAAACATTTGAAATAGAAGAAGATATATTATTAATAATAAACGTTATAAAAATGAAAATTTTCAGAAATTTATTCTTGATTATTTTAATGCTGACATCCGTGAGGATGATGGCACAAACTGAGTTTAATATGAAAACCGGCTCTGTGTACATTGGAGACGGCAAGACTTATTACTTCTATGATTCGGGTGGTGATGATGAAATGACCGAAGCGGAAGACCCTGAAAACAATTTCAGATGGAAAACTTGGTATCAACATAATGAGGAAATGGTTCTCAACTTAAAGGTACCGGAAGATGTTACTACCAAAGGTATCAAAGTTACGTTTAGATATTTAAAAATAAACGATGACCACCTTTGTATTTACGAGGGTAACCCCGGTCAAGATACAGCCCAAAGACGTATCACCGACCTTACTTGTACCGACTATTCAACAGATTTAGGTACTTTCACAATAATGTCTCATGGTAATATGACTATTAGTTTTAAAGCTAATGAACAATATCGTGATGCCGGTTGGGTTGCAATAGTGGAGTTGGCACCTTATGCTCCCCAAGCTCCTATAGTGGTGAGAAAAGCTTGCGATAACGAATTGATGATATTGCCGACATGTAAAGGTTCAACTTCCACAGCTATTTATTACACTATTGGAAGTACTGCTACTGATCCTGACGATCAATCTGATTCCTATACCTTGGGAAATACGATTGCAGCTTTAAACACTTATCCTTTTACCATGCAAGCCATTGCCTACATTGACGGAGTGGCTTCAGGAATAGGAAAGCAAACCATAAATAGTGCAATAGCACCTCCTACTTTTACCGAAGATTACTATACCCATAATGAAAAGGACAATACTATAGTTGTTGAAACCAGAAAACCTAATATCAACGATACTTATTATGTACGTTATTTTATTAATGGTTCCCAAACACAAACAGCAGCCCAAGCTGCTGCATGGCCTGCCTATGAAGTATGGGATAATACAGCAAGAGAATATGTTGTCAATGACCCTGATGGTTATAAAGAAATTGTTAACCCGGGCGGAACCATAGACTATACCGATAAAGGTATGACACCTCCATATTATGTGCACATGCTTATCCGTGGAACTACTTGTCCCACCCATTTTTCTGCAGTTAAAACCGTGGAAGTGGAAAATGTGTATGCTCCTAAACCGAAAATAGTGTTTAATGCCGGTGGAGATACCATTAAATGCAATCATGCAGGTGCTGAAATTTATTATACTATAGATAATAGCGATCCCACTACCAACACTCAAACTCATGCAACAGTACAACCTCATTACTATACAGAAGGAGAAGGTGCTGATGCTAAAACTTTAATAGATTATTATTATATTATTATACCTCACGTAAGTCCTGGTACTACCGTAAAAGCGATAGCAGATTTGGAAGGTACTACCATTCATAATATAGCTTATGACGTTTATGCAGATGGTAGTGGCATTGTTTCCGGCACAAACATCGTTCTTTTGGATGACCGCGAACCCCATACTTGGAGCTATTATAGCGACGGCGACCAGCCCGTGCATAGCCTAAAACCTGCCGATGTAAAGATTACTTATTACGGTAATGGTACGGGAACTGTGACCAGCGCTTCTGAAAATGGAGTAACTCCTACAAGTTTTAGTTTGGATGCCACCACAGTAGCAGTAAGCGGTTATGAACCGGCCAACCAATTTGTCTATTTAAAGACCTTGGAAAATGCCAATCCTGAAGGATCCTCTGGGGATAATCAAAGTTATCCTTATACATTGATTCCAAACCCCTTCTCGAAGCGTCCTACTGTTGGTAATATTAACACAAGCGCAGGCGCCACCTGCTGGCGTGGTTTCTATGGTTGGCGTGTGAAGCGTTTGAGCAGTGGACTTAGCATTAAAGTGGGCAATACGACCTATACCAGTCAAAATCTAACTAGCACGAGCATTATTCCTGCTGAGACTGAAATTGAATTTGTTACCTCCAACGCAGAAGGCAACGAAGTAGAGTTTGAAGCCATGTGGGCACAAGCTTGGTTTGCAACAACAGTGAACAACACTAACAATCTGAATAATAATGTTACTTACGAAAGAAACTTCATTCGTATTGCAGGAGCGATTAATAACACTAACACCCGTCCTGCAACCATTATGGAACTCTATCCCAATGGTACTACGGACGGCACGGCTGCAGCCACAGCGGCTCCGAATACTGCTAGAAATTTGACGGGTTATTCCTTGTCGGCTGATACCAAATTTGAGTTTATTGCTTTGAATAGAAATGGCAATGGTACCATGACTGCCAATAACCATTACCTTTGTTTTGGCCGTGGTATAAATGCGTCGCGTAATGCGGCTCACGTGCAAGGTATCAGCGGAAATGTCACTGGTGCTTTAAACTATACCATGCGTGTTGAGAGTGGACGATATGATCTGTTAGCTTACGTAGCTGAAATCAGTTGCTCTGTATCTGGAAGGGTCCAGGTAAAAGCCATCATGGGCTCTGATTATGATAGAGCTAAGAAAGACAATTCTTTATTGTCTGTTTCAAGAGAGAATAATTTATTCTTTACCAGAGACGTCTCTTTCTCAAATCAATCCAATAAGGATGAGAAAGTTTTTGATTTAGTGGTTAAGAGTGGTGAGTACCAAAAGAACTATTGGACAAATACAGGAGACAAAACAGACTTTACTTACACGCATTCTATGTATTGTGGTGCTAACTTTGGCAGTAGTAGTAATAACGACCATTATCCAGGTGTGCGTTATGTGACCATCGAAGGTGGAGCTTTGGGCAACATCAATGGCGGTAGAGGTACGAGAGCAGATGGTCAAAATAATAATCCCAATGCCACTACTCCAGGAACTGATGCAAATAAAATAGCCTTTAACCTAAGAATCAAAAAGGATGCTGTAATTAACGGATGTGTTTTCGGAGGTGCTGCCAATACCAGTGCGTGGGGCAGTAAACGCATTGTTATGACGGGAGGTCAAGTTTTGAGTTGGATTGCAGGTGGTGCTAATGGTACGAATACCACTAGTGGTGACTCACGCACAAGAGGTGGGGCATACATTTATGTTGGTGGCAATGCTAAGGTTGGTGGTCCCAATGCTATTAGAAGAAATGGTACGTATGGTGGTCAAGTATTTGGCGCAGGCCGTGGTAATACCAACCAAGCAGCCAGTATGGATAGTTCTTATGTGGTCATTGCAGACAATGCTCAGATCTTGAGAAAAGAAAGTGAGGCATCTGGTAATGTGTATGGTGGTGGTAACATTGGCTACATCGCACATAAATCCAATGTCTATATCCTTGGTGGCACGGTCGAAGGAAGTGTCTTCGGCGGTGCATATGGTAATGCTTTAGCTATCCCTTCTTCTAATGTTACCATGAAAGGTGGTGAAGTAAAAGGTAGCGTTTATGGTGGTTCCAATAGTACAGGTAGCGTGGGTAATGTTACCATGGAAATCACCGGAGGAAAAATGGACTCTGTTTTTGGTGGCGGTTTAGGTCAACCTACAATAGTAACGCAGAATGTAAAAGTAAATATCGGTAGCATAAATGAAGAAACCGGCGAAACATCCGGAACCGCAACCATATCAGGAGACGTTTATGGCGGTTCTGCGTTAGGTACTGTCAATTCTGCCGGTTCAAGCAATACAACAGACGTAACCATCAATGCAGGAACTATTAAAGGTAATGTATATGGTGGTGGATTAGGTAAAAAAGGAACAGGTAATAATGCCATTGCCGCAAATGTCGGAACAGTTACCGTAACAGTCAATGGTGGAAATCTAAACAAAGTGTTCGGTTGTAACAATCAAAACGGAGCACCGCAAGGAATGGTAACCGTTAACTTCAATGGCGGAGAAGCGATAGATGTATATGGTGGTGGTAACGAAGCTGACTATACCAATACGGCAGGTCCTGTTGTAAACATAAAAAATGGTAAAATTACCAACGCCGTTTACGGTGGCGGTTCTTTGGCTAAAGTATATAAAACTTTAGTAAACATTTCAGGCGGTGAAGCTAACAATGTGTTTGCAGGTGCAGAAGGTAATAAGGCAACAGAAACCTTGGTTGACCATATCAAAACCCTAAATATGACAGGCGGATCTGCCACAGCATTATATGGCGGTAGTTATACTTGTTTGGACAAAGAATATTCCTTTGTCAATATTTCCGGCGGACGTGTGAAAACCCATGTTTTCGGTTCGGGATATTTCGGCAATATGGAAGGAAGCTGCTTTGTATATATAGGTAAAAACGCCATAGAAAATGCTCCTAACCATGGTTTGAATACAAACAAAATGTCAGATCCTAGCACCGAAACTCCTATATGGATAGAAAACAACGTGTATGCCGGTGCCAACTGGGGTAGTTTTGAAGGAACATTCGGAGATCCTACCATTATAAAAACAGGTAATACCGGTGGTATTTCCAATATCTATATAGACGGTACAGGCTATAATATGGAGCACGGCAAAACCGGCAATTATATGATCATAGGCGGTTCGGTATTCGGCAGCGGTACTTCTTGTGCAGCAGGAGAGGAAGAAAATAATATCATTATCCGTGAATACGGAAAAATGACTTATCCTTCCATGACCCGCAGTCTTAAATCTATCCAACAGGCAACAGAATTGGTATTGGATCATTCCAGCATTGATTTCTTGGGACAAGGAAATATCAAGAGTTTGGATCCTACCGAAGAATTCGGTATATGCAATATAGGTACTGTCTATGCTACCAACACTACCAATATGGCTTTGTCCAAACCTTTGACCATGGTTAAAAAATTGAGCAGTTCCACTTGTACGAATACCGATGGTGTATATGCGGATGCCCCGACCTATGATGAAACAGATTATAATGCCGCTACCAATGGTATCGTTATTAACAACGGCGGTTACCTTATGGTACGTTATGATAATGCAGACAAAACCACCGTTTATGGTGAATTGGAAGGTTACTTCTATATGCGTGAACCCGGTGACGATGCCGGTATCAATAATGAAGGTTATATCTTTGCCCGTCCCAAATTGATCCCTAACAATGGTGAAAGTGATGTGGAAAAAGCAAATACACAATGGAATGTATTTATAGAGGATGGTGGTTTTGTAGATTTTGAATCAGCCAAAAATATTTATGACGAAAACGGAAACAATGTAAATAACAATAATAACAATAGTTCACCTGCATCTCCTATAAATACTTTGGAAGACGATCCGACACCGGCAACCGGAGTTCAAATGGCATATACCAATAGAACCTCTACACCCGGAGCCAACCGTACTACAGATGCAGATGACGGAACCGATTATCGTTTCTGGCGTTACGAACCTGAAACATTCCCTGTAAGCACACGTGAGATAGTATTTGTGGTAAAAGCATCGGATCAGGCAAGTGCCACTTCTGAAAAATTCCTTACCACAACCGGTAGTGTTCAATTGCCACCTTCAATAGGTACTAAATATTATATTACCGGTTTAACATGGGGTGCAGACGGTAAAGACTGCAATCCTGCACCTTATACCGCAACATCGGCACAATCTACGACCAATCCTGAAGCGGGAGACGATTGGCAGTATTACGATGCAGACCCTGAAGGAACAAACCTTGGCGAAAATGATTATTTTCCGACTAGTGCCACTCCTGATAAAAGTGAATATTACGCCAATCCTAATTCCACTTTCGGCTTCTTGATGACACTCAAAGGTAATTTGACTGGTTCAGATCCAAGAATCTTGTCCGATGATTCTTATGCAAGTCATTTCATGGCCTATGCTAATCCATTGGCTTTGGTAAAAACTTCTGACCAAACAAATTTGCCGGAATTGGAATTCTTGGTAACCTATAGTGACCGTTTGAGCCAAAATGAATTGTGGTCAGAAGCAAGAATGACGATAGACGAAGTAGAGGAAATTGAAGATGAAGTTACTCATGAAATCACTCGTACCATCAAACAAAGAATCTATCTCAATTTAAGCGTTACCACTATGACCAAGTTCGGACAAAATGTGGAAACTTATGTATATGCTTCCGTAGTAGGTGATAATGTTGACACCTATACCGCTCAACTCACTTTGCCTACTTTCACTTTGGACAGAACAGGTGAAAATGCCAATGTGTTCAATGCTGTGTTTACAATGAATAGTAAAGAAATTTCCGAAGATTTCGACGCACGTATAAATATAGTGGATTGGGGTAATGTTTCCAATAATACTGAAGGTGAAGCCAATTTAGCAATGTATGTCAGAGCTTCAGCCAACGATGATAAATCCCAAGGTTGGACAGGTCACATGGGTCATCCTGATGCACCTAACCAAGCAAAAGACTTTGACTTTTACTCCATACAAGGTGGTGAAGTTTTAGGTGCTGCCGATGGTAGAAAATTTACCACCATTAAATTTGAATTGAAATACGATCCGAGAGATTTGGCACCTTTATTTACTGCAGGTCAAAAATATTTGGGAGATTTAAAAATAAAAATGAACGCTTCTCCTATAACAGGTGGAGCTAATACATTTGATATTATCGTTCACGTGTATGTAACAGGTGCTACTAAATTCTACTATTTGGATGGTGTTGCCGGTAAGGATGGTAACAGCGGTATGTTTCCTGACCAAGCCAAGAAGACTTTGAACGGTGTATTAAATTCAAGCGGTTATACTATTAACGATCCTATCTTTGTAGTAAATGGTGTAGAAGCTAAAAACAACAGAACGCTTACTTGGGATGCAAACAGATTTGCAGAGAAAGGTCAAGTGAAAGTATATCGTTATCCGGGCAGCCATAATAAAGAAAATGGTGATACCAATTCAGTAGCAAATGGATTCTTCAATGGTATGTACACAGGTCGAATAGTAAATGTTCCTGAAGGTGCTGAATTTAATATGCATAATGTATGTATCAGTGGTGGTAAAGATTTGGATAACAATGCAGATTACAATCCTATGAGTGGAAGAACCTCCGACCCGTATGAAGATGGATATTCTTCGCTATATCCTAATGGAGGTAATCCTGTTACTTCAGATTTCCCGTTGATATGCATAGCAGAAGGAGCAACGGTAAGCATAGACAATTCTTCATTGGTAAACAATAACAATACTTGCACCACGGCAGTTACTTCTGATGATACTAATAATATGGATATATATTATGCCGGTGCTATTTCCAACTATGGTACTTTAACAGTGGATGGTGTTACTATAAAGGACAACAAATCTGAAGGAACAGTAACCGGTATTTACCAAGGAGGTATTTTGAACTTGGGTAGCGAGGATACCATTACTATTGAAGACCAAGTTTATTTGGCAGATGATCACTGGATGGATGCGGTAACTACTTTGAATGATGAAAGTAGAATCACTGACATTATGGTAGAAATTTCTGATAATACGGTAGATATACCTAACAAAGATCCTTTAACACCGGCAGATGTTAATGTTGCAAATTCAATAACTCGCTATTCCGGCCGTTTGATAGTACGTTATAAAGATATTGCTCCTAAAGCTCCGGCATTTGGGTCCTACTTGCCAAACAATCAAAAAGTATTCGGAAGCATACGTAAAGCCGCTCCGGCTTACGAAAGCCAAAAATATGCATTGGATAATGAATTGACCAAATCAGGTAGAGATTTCAAAATCGCCAACGGAGCAGATCCGGAAGTATTGCCGTACATTACCTCAGAAATGAGAGCGCAATACGACCCGACCAACCATGACTTAATCATGGCCAATATCAATGCCAACCTTCCTGTAGAGTTGTTGTATTTCCATGCTACTTGTGTGGGAGATGCCGTACAATTTGAATGGGCAACGGCCAGCGAGACCGATAATGAATATTTC
The DNA here is from genome assembly GCA_002309615.1 of Bacteroidales bacterium UBA1205. GTDB lineage: Bacteria > Bacteroidota > Bacteroidia > Bacteroidales > WCHB1-69 > UBA1205. Next base: position 132,263 of record DBXT01000037.1, on the reverse strand, counting down.
ACCATAGAACGCAGCACGGATGCAGTACACTATGAAGAAGTGGCACGCATACAAGGTGCGGGCACCACCTCCTTACGCAGTGAATACAGCTTTATGTCAGACAATATTAACAGCGGCATGACTTACTATCGTTTGCGTCAAACCGACATAGACGGCAAATATGAGATATTTGCTCCTATTGCCATCCAATGTCAAAACGAAAAGGCAACTACCGAAATCAGTATCTACCCTGTTCCTGCAAACGACCAAGTGAACATCTTCAGCAGCAACAGCCCTATGACAAGAATAGAAATCTATTCTATCATGGGTGCCAAAGTGGCAGAAGAACAAGCAGAAGGTAATCAAGCAACCTTACACATCGGCAACTTGGCAAGAGGCGTCTATGCAGTGAAGGTATTCACAGAAGACGGTCAGGTTTCCAATGCCAGATTGATAAAAAAATAAATTTTAGATTAAAAATTATAAAGGTAAGACGTAGAAACATTGTTTCTACGTCTTTTTTTATTCCCATTGTAGGGACGATGTGCACATCGTCCCTACAAAAATACCAATTACCATAAATCCCCATCCGAAATCCCCACCTGTAGGGACGCGCCATGGCACGTCCCTACAATGAAATCCATGTCACAAATTATAACCATGTAAGGACGATGTGCACATCGTCCCCGCAAAAAATAATGCCAATTATCATAAACCCCACCGAAAATTCCACCCCGTAGGGACGTGCCATGGCGCGTCCCCACAAATAAAATCCATTCCAAAATTATAAAAATATGGAAATATTCACCACAAAAAATTATTATCTAAACCCATTGCAACAAAATCCCATACCAAATCCCAATATTTTTCCAATCGGATGTAAGGACGATGTGCACATCGTCCCTACAAAAATACCAATTAACACAAATTCCCACCCGAAACGCCCACCTGTAGAGACGTTTCATGAAACGTCTCTACATTATGCGTATAGGTTGCTATAGGTACCAAAAAATTATTTTAATTTAATTTTTTGTCCTATTTGCAGTATAGCATTTTCATTGATATGGTTGATTTGGCACAACCGGCTGACGGTGGTGTGATATCTGCGTGCGATAGCGGAGAGCGTATCACCTTTTTTTACGTAATGACAGGAAGGGGTGTCGGTAGTGGTATCGGTGATGCTGTCGTTGATGTTTTGTGTGCTGTCGGAGGAGAGGGTGTTTGTACCGTATTCTATGGTGATATGGTTGGCATTGCGGTCTATGTTTTGATAGGCGGCAGCCAAGGTGTTCATGGTGATTTTTACGGTGGTATCCACCTTGCGTATGCTGTCTGCCAAGGAATGTGCCAACAGCCATTGGTAGGTTTCGTTCACATAAAACACCCGTGCCAGATGGGAATGACCGGCTCCGTTTAATTTGTCAAATCGCAGTAGAGGCGTCTCGCCGAGAGCTTTCATTTGGTCTACCACTTTTTGGGATTGAGTTACGCTTACCGCTTTGTCTCCTGTGCCGTGTATTATCCACAGCGGTACTTGTGATAGTTTGCTATAGTCCTTTAGGGTACTGCCTCCGCATAGGGCCATGGCGGCGGCAATGTATTCGGGGTGGGTGCCTACAAAATCCAAGGTGCCGTAGCCGCCCAGACTCATACCGATGACATATATTCTGTTGGTGTCAAAGGCATAATGTTCACGTACCCAGCAGATGAGGTTGTGTAGCTTGGTCGCTTGCCACGCTCCGCCCGGATTCTGAGGTGCTAACACAAGAGCATTGATTTTTCGTCCTTTTTCCATAGCATCCAACACACCATATCGCAACACTCTGTTTAAATCACTACCGCAAAGGCTGTTGCCGTGTATGAATAATATCAGCGGATAGTCGTTTCGGGCGGAATCGTAGTCATGGGGTGTAGATATCCAAAAATTGTATCCGTTGCTGACAGTGTTTTTGTATGCTTTGAAATGTTGTGCTTGCGTGTGCATGAACACCGACATCAGCATGATGATCATATATTTTCCTCTTGTGTTCCTCATATAATATATATCGCAAAAAAATTTTTTTTATTGTGCGAAGATACATGTATAAAAAAACATTTGCCCAAGCCGAAATATTTTTGTTATTCCAAGTGATGTTATAGTATTGAAATATAATATATTGTAATTTATTTTTTTCTTTAATGGGTATTTCTGGTGAAGGTAAAAGAAGAATGAAAACGCACGAAAAGAAAAAAACGAATAATAAAAAAATGGTAAAAATAATACTAATCTATTAAATTTGTATATCTTTGCAAGTATGAAAAAATTATTATTATGGTTTTTGCTATTTGTAAACAATAGCATTTATTCACAGACAGAACAAACATCTTTTGCACACAGTCTGCGTTTGTGTTTTTATAATGTAGAGAACCTGTTTGATTGTGAAAACGATAGTCTTAAGCGGGATGATGTTTTCACGCCGGAAGGTTCTTATCATTGGACTCCGTACAGATATCGTTTGAAGTTGAACAACATTGCAAAAGTCCTTATAGCTATGGGGGATTGGAGTGTTCCGGATATCATCTGTTTAGCTGAGGTGGAAAATGAGAAGGTGTTAAAAGATTTGCTTAGCAAAACACCTTTAACTTACCGGTCGTATGCTATAGTACATTATGAATCCCCTGACAGCAGAGGGATAGACGTGGCATTGTTGTACCAAAAAGAGAAAGTGTCGGTGATATATTCCGAGCCTATTACATGGGTGTATCCTCAAGATACCACCTTTAAAACAAGGGATATACTATATGTGAAAATAGTGGTTCCGCAGTTGTCCGACACTTTGCATATATTTGTCAACCATTGGCCGTCACGATACGGAGGTTATGCTCAAACCATGGATAAACGTAATTATGCGGCATCGGTGTTGAGGCAAAAAATAGATTCCATACTTCAGCAGCAGACGGATGCTAAAATTATATGTTGCGGTGATTTTAACGATTATCATTACAATGAGAGTGTGGCTGAGGTGCTCAGGGCAAAGTCTCCGGAAGAGGTACAAAATGATGATTTAATACATATGCTGCATCCTTATTTCAAGTCCGCTACCATCGGCACGCATAAATATCAGTCTTCATGGGGTATATTGGATCATCTTGTTGTTAATCAAGCTTTGTATCACGCCGTTTCCGGATTTAAGGCGGAGCGGGCCGGACATATTTTCTCTGCAGATTTTTTATTGCAAGTAGATGAAGCCAATATGGGTTTGAAACCATATAGAACTTATTCGGGAATGAAATATGTCGGAGGATTTTCCGACCATCTCCCCATCTATACGGATATCTACTATTAGGAGATATAGAAATATTCGTGTTGTAAAAAATGGTTGCCGACCAAGAACGTTGTAGCACATGATTTTTATTTCTTTACTTTTGTCTTGTTACAAAAGTAACAAAAGAACAGGGCAGCAATGAAAAAGCTAAAAAATAACTCATAAAGCTAAAGTCAGTAAACTCGCACGCGATACCGGTTTTATAGGTATTACTATCACATCACGCCATTACGAAAGAATCCTATTTACTATTCAAACGCTCAGTCAGTACAGACTTCTTAACGCTTTATTTCATCATTTTTTTTAACGCATTTTCATTGAATGCCCAGGGTGGCATGCTGTCGTTATACCGTAAAATAATCATTATAGGACAATATATGCAAAACCCTTGTTTTCTGCCACCTGCGGTGGCTGTTTTCTCGCTTCCATGTCGTGTAGCGATAAGCATCCTCTGACAGTTTTTTTTAAATTTTAAAGAAAACGCTTGTCAAATTATGTATGCTTAAAAATGTAGTACGTTTAAGTAAGATTTAACCATTCTAAACCATTTTACGTATAATAACTATGACAAGACAAAACAGGCTTTGCTTCGCTCGCCTAGAAAACAAGGCTGGCGCTTTAGAAAACAAAGGACTACGCAGTTTCTTCCTTTAGGGAGGTAAGGATTTATGCGAATTTAGAAATCCGTTCTAATCATGTAATCATACCCCTGAATATTAATGTAGAGACGATGTGCACATCGTCTCTACAATCCAAACAATATATAAAATAGTATAAATTGTTGGAATAACATAATTCCCTTTTATGATGAGACGCCCTAAGGGATGTCGGCTGCTATAGGAAAACTTTTTGACCGTAACTTGATTTTTTTTCTTAAAATGATGAGAATTTGTAGTATTTTTATAATTTAAATTTCGAGGAAATGTGTTTTTTTTGCAAAATGAATTTTGAGGTTTTGTAAAAAGTGTTATCTTTGCATTTGGAATGATGAATAGAAAAATTAAAAAAAATGAGAAGTAGAACTGTGATATTCAAAAGAAAAATATATGATACCATGCTTAAGTGGAAGCATGAGAGCAATGGATCAACCGCCCTTCTTATCAAAGGAGCAAGACGTGTGGGTAAATCAACTATCGTTGAGGAGTTTGCCAGAAGGGAATATGATAGTTATATTATCATTGATTTCGCCGATGCGTCTGAAGCTATTTGGGAGACAGTAAAGTATATATCCGACAGGGATGCCTTTTTTATGCGGTTGCAATTTATTTTCAATGTAAAATTATACAAGCGTCGTTCTGTGATTATTTTTGATGAAATTCAAAAATGTCCTGAGGCACGTCAAGCCATCAAATACCTTGTAAAAGATGGCCGATATGATTATATAGAGACAGGGTCTCTATTGTCTATTAAGAAAAATGTTCAGAATATTGTTATTCCTAGTGAAGAAACCCGTATAACCATGTACCCTATGGATTATGAAGAATTTCGTTGGGCTTTGGGTGATATCGCAACCATTCCTCTTATAGGCGAAGCTTTTTGCCGTCATAAACCTTTGGGCGAAGCTGTAACACGCAAACTTATGAGAGATTTGCGTCTGTACATGTTAATCGGGGGAATGCCGCAAGCTGTGGCAACCTATCTCCACACCGGAAATCTTGCTGATGTTGATAGTAAAAAACGGGAGATACTTGATTTGTATAATGATGATTTTATGAAAATTGATTCATCCGGAAAGGTGTCCAAATTGTTCAGTGCCATTCCTGCACAACTTTCCAAGAATGCATCTCGTTATAAGGTTAATACAGTATTAAAAAAAAGAGAAAACAATCATTCTATGTCCATATTATTAAAAGATTTAGAGGATAGTCTTACTGTGAATTTTGCCTACCATGTTGATGATCCTAATGTAGGGATGCCCATGCATACCGACTATAGTCAATACAAAATGTTCCTTGGTGACACCGGATTATTTGTTACCCTTGCTTTTTGGGATAAAGCAATTACAGAGAATATTATATATCAAAAATTATTGTCCAACAAATTATCTGCCGACCTTGGTTATGTTTATGAGAATCTTGTTGCCCAAATGCTTGTATCTTCCGGTAATCGTCTGTTTTATCATACATGGCCGACAGAAAGCGGTAAACATAATTATGAAGTGGATTTTCTTCTTTCAAGAGGCAACAAAATATGTCCCATAGAGGTAAAGTCTTCCGGATACAAGAGGCACATATCACTTGATATGTTTCAAAAGAAATTTTCAGGTCGCATAGGAAGTCGCTATATCGTTTTTCCTAAAGATTTAAAAAAAGAACAAGATGTATTGTGTGTTCCTATTTTTATGACAATGTTTTTGTAAAGCCCCATGTTCCTTGCTATTGCAGTTTTTTTTAGGGGGAATTTTAATGCAAACACTTGTCATTCATTGTATATGCTTAAAAACGTAATACGTTCAGTATGGTTTAACCATTCTGAACCATTTTACCTATAGTAACTATGACAAGACAAAACAGGCTTTGCTTCGCTCGCCTAGAAAACAAGGCTGACGCCTTAGAAGAACAGCGAATTCTGCAGTTTCTCCCTTTAGGGCGGAGGATTTATGTAAAAATATGTAGAGATGTTTCATGAAACGTCTCTACATCTAAAATATGAGCAATAGAAAAACATAAGTTGGTGTAAAAGAAACATACCTTTTATGTAAAAATGTTTTTTTTTGTTACATATTTTATAGGAATAGCATTTATTAATAAAAAAAGAGTAACTTTGCATCTTGGAATAGAAGAGATATGAAACACGTATTTTTTAAAGGATTTCATTTATGTGTCATGCTGATAATGTTGGCGTATAGTGCATTGTACGCCCAAGAGGCACCGCATATCTCTTTTATAGAAAACAAAGGACAATGGCAGGATAATATCTTGTATAAATCGGAATTGAAAGAGGGTGCTTTGTTTTTTGAGAAAAAATTGGTCACCTATGCTTTTGTTGAAAGTGAGTATTTGGAAAAGTTAGCGGCTGCCAAAAGAGGAGAAAAAAATATTAAATTAGATTCTTTAGCATGGCATTATGCTTATAAGGTGCATTTTAAAGATGCCAATGAAGCTGCACAAATAGAAGCACAAGGGGAAATGAGTGAATATCTGAATTATTATTTAGGTAAAGACAGAAGCCGTTGGTGCAGCCATGTGCATAAATATACATCTATTTGTTATAAAAACATTTACGATGGTGTTGATGTAAAATATTATGAGAATCAGGGTACTTACAAATACGATGTGGAAATAAGTCCGGAGGCAAGTGTCTCGCAAGTGAAATTTCAATACGAGGGAGCCGAAAGGATAGTGGTAAAAAACGGGGAGTTGATACTGCGTATAGGCAAATTTATGGTGATAGAGAACAAGCCTTACGCTTACCAAACAAACGACAACGGACAGCGGGAGGAGGTAGCCTGTGAATTTGTGCAAGACGAAAATATCATATCTTTCAAGGTGGGTGATTATGATAAGAGTCGTATGTTGGTGATAGACCCCACCATAGTATTTGCCTCTTATTCTTCTTCCGTAGCCGATAATTTCGGCTATACGGCCACCTATGACAAATCGGGCAATGTATATGGAGGGGGCACGGTATATGGTGTCGGCTATCCCGTTACCGTTGGTGCATATCAAAGTGCGTTTAAAGGCGGTTCTTGTGATGTGGGTATTACCAAATTCAATGAAAACGGTACCACTCGTATCTATTCTACCTATATAGGCGGCAATGGTGCCGATGTTCCGCACAGCCTGTATGTGAGTCAGAACGATGAACTCTATGTATTGATGACCACCTCATCCACCGATTTTCCCGTAACCATAGGTTGTTATCAAAACACTTTGCGTGGCGGAGCTGCTTGTAGAGTAACGTATATCAATTATTACGGTAATGGCAGTGATATCGCCATTTCTCGTTTGAATGCTTCGGGAACGCAATTGTTAAGTTCCACCTATTTCGGTGGCAGCGCCAATGACGGCTTGAATTTAATGTTGGCAAAAAACTATGCCGATGAAATTCGTGGTGATTTGCAGGTGGATGCCTCCGGCAATGTATATGTTGCCTCTTCCACCGGTTCTACCGATTTGCCTGTTACACCGGCAGCCATACAGTCAAAAAATAATGGCCTGCAAGATGGTTTTGTGGCTAAATTCAGCTACGATTTAAAAAATCTTATTTATTGTTCCTATTTAGGCGGAACGGGCATAGATGCCATTTATAATATGGAATTGGATGCCAATGGCTGCATGTATGTATGCGGTGGCACCAAATCAACGGATTTTCCTGTTACCGGCAATGCCTATAGAACTACGGCTTGCGGCAATGAAGACGGTTTTGTGTCCAAAATATCTCCCAATGGTACCCTTTTGTTGCGTTCCACTTATTTGGGCACGGCTTACACCGACCAGGCTTTTCTGGTGAAATTGGACGATTATGAAGATGTATATGTAGTAGGGCAGACTAACGATTCCGCCTCATCATGGATATATAATGTAAGTTGGTCACAAGGAACGGGGCAGTTTTTAACCAAGATGGATAACGATTTGTCTAAAATATTGTGGTCAACATCGTTCGGAGATGCTAACATGGGGTATGAGTTGGTGCCCACAGCCATGATGGTGGATGTGTGCGGAAGAATACATATCTCCGGTTGGGGAGGCTCCACCAATTCCCAAAGTCCGCTATCGGGTATGCCTATCACCGGAGATGCTTTCAAGGTGGTACCGGATATGGGTTCGGGGGATTTCTATTTTATCACCATCGATAAAGATGCTTCCGATTTGGTGTTTGCCTCATATTATGGAGGAAATTGCACTGCAGCAGGAGAACATGTAGACGGCGGTACCAGTCGCTATGACCGTAAAGGTGTTATATATCAAGCTGTTTGTGCCGGCTGTGCCGGCTGTAACAACTTTCCTGTAACACCGGGAGTGGCAGGTCCTACCAACAATAGTACCAATTGTAATATGGCTGTCATCAAAATAGCCTTCCCTATGGAAGGTGTTATCGCCGATTTCGACATTCCGGCCATAGTATGTGCACCCTATAGTGCCGTTATTCAAAATCAATCACAATTACGTGATACCTCCCACACCATCTATCGTTGGGATTTCGGTGACGGGGATACCTCCATGCAAGTATCTCCGACACACGAATATGCACAATCGGGATTATATACCATACAGTTGATAGTAGAAGATACGGGAAGTTGTAACGTGGCAGATACCCTGGAAAAAGTATTGTTGGTGTTAGCCAATCGTTTGGATACCCTCCCTACCGTAAAAATTTGTAAAGGAGACAGAGCCCAAATAGGAATAGCCCCTTATGCCGATCCTAATTTGGTTTATCGCTGGGAGCCAAGCATAGGATTGAATAGCACAGATGTTTCTAATCCTTATTTTTTCGATACTACTGGGCGTACCTATCGTTTGTATATCTCCAACGGCTATTGTACCGACACATTGGAACAAAAAGTGGAGCTTTCTTCCATCTCTTCTCCTCAAGTGTATAGAGACTATGCTTGTTATGGCAAGCCTTATAATCTAGTGGCAGACACCACTGATGCGGATTGTTTTGTATGGTCCACATCACCTTTGCTGACCGATACTTTAAACAGTTCTATCCATGACCCCGCTTATCAATATATAGCTCAAACATCCAAGAGCTTTTATGTGTTGCGGAGTAATGGCGTGTGTGAGGTGCTGGATACTTTTAGAATCGGTATGTCGTTGTACAGTGCAGTGTTGAACGATATAGACACCCTATGTTATGGTGATACCATAGAAATTTGTCTTCAGAAAACGTTAGCACGCAATAGCACCACTTATACCAATTATTGGCGATTGAACGGGAATGTGGTAAAACAAGACAGCAGTAGGTGTATTAGCCTTTTTGCCGATACTTCTCAGCAACTCACCGTGGAATCGGTCAACGAATACGGATGCAAAGTATATGACACGGTGGATATCACGGTGATGAATTTACAAATTAATCCTACCGTTACCCCTATATTATGTTACGGAGACAGTACCGGAAGTATAAAATTAAATGTTCAGGGAGGAAGCCTGCCATATAGTTATGAATGGAATTGTACCATTGACGATACTAATGAAATAGCAAATCTATCCATAGGTACTTATAGTGTTCACGTGTGCGAGGCAAGCGGTTGTTGCACCGATACCCTTATTCATTTAACCCAACCTGATTCCATGCAATTATCTTTGTACGATACTTTGTCAATTATTAATTGTGAATCGGTATGTAAAGGGAAAGTAGGAGTGCGGGTAACGGGCGGTGTAATGCCTTATAGCCTATGGTGGGCCACAGGCGACACAGCGGCATTTATCGACAATTTATGCACGGGAGTATATACTTTATACATAGCGGATGCCAATAATTGCAAGGATACCATGCAGTATGAGGTAGTGGATACTTCCAATATGGAAGTGACATACTCTTTAGAGGAGCCTACATGTTTCGGTGATTGTAACGGTAACATCCGTCTGCAAGTAAATCACGCTACTTTCCCTTGTGAATATACATGGAATGTAGGTAACGGCAATACCGATAAGCGGGAAAATTTGTGTGCAGGCGATTATTCCGTGTTGGTAAAAGATGCCCATTACTGTCAGCGACAATTGTTTATCAGGCTGTCAGATCCTGAACCTTTACGGTTGGAATCCGATGTGGGGGTTCGTCCGTCTTGTACCGGCAAAAACGATGCTAAAATAATGGTGAGTATGCAAGGAGGCACTCCTCCTTATGCCTATTATTGGAATAATGTAGCAGGAGATACTTTGCGTGATAGCTTGTCTGCCGGCAATTATCAATTGCATGTAACGGATAAAAACGGATGTGCTTTTGACACCTTGTTCACCATTTTGGATTTTGACACGCTCCTCTTGACGGTGTATGCCGGTAAAACCCCTTGCAAAGAAGTCTGCAAAGGTGAAGCCATGGTGTTTGCTACCGGCGGCCTCCCGCCCTATAGTTATAGCTGGACCAACGGGGATACATCTTCCAAAGCAGAAAATTTGTGCATGGGTAATTATAGTGTAATAGTGCACGATGCTAACAATTGCGAAGCAACAATAAGCGTGGACATATTGGACAGTTCTACCTTCAATCAGGATATCCACGCATGGGCGGACACCAATGAATTGTATCGCAGTCAAAGCACCATGTTGCACGTAACGGATTTGGGTAACGGATATTCCTATTCTTGGGATCCTAATGACAATTTGAATCCCACAAAGGGTACAGATGTAGAAGCTACCCCTCAAGAATCTACATTATACACTGTGATAGTGGAAGATATATATGGCTGTAGAAAAACCGACACCGTATGGATAGTGGTGAACGATGTGCTGTGTGAAGAACCATTTGTATTTGTTCCTAATGCTTTTAGTCCTAACGGAGACGGTGTTAACGATGTGTTGTATGTTCGCGGAGATTTGTTGGAAAGTATAGAATTTGCCGTGTATGACCGATGGGGAGAAAAACTTTTTGAAACCAACACCAAGCTCAAAGGTTGGGACGGTAGTTATAAAAATAAAAATTGTGAACCGGGAGTGTATGTCTATTACCTGCATGCCACCTGCATAGGAGGGGTGGAATACATACACAAAGGAAATGTAACATTGATACGATAATGAAGGTATTTAAATTTGGCGGAGCATCGGTAAAAGATGCGGCAAATATAAAAAATATGGCGGCTATAGTCAAAGCCTATAGCACCGAACCCTTGTTAGTAGTGGTATCGGCCATGGGTAAAACCACCAATCTCTTGGAAAAATTGGCAAAAGCCTATTATGATGGTGAGGAAACGGTTTATAAAGAATTGTTCAGTCAATTAAAAAATCAGCATCGTGTTGTTATAGAGGATTTGTTTGAAGATAAGCGGCATGCTGTCTTTTCCGATTTTGAAAATTTGATGGAAGAGTTGCAAGACAGCTTGCAAGAACCCTCCAGTGAAAATTTTGACTATGAATATGACCAGATAGTATCTTACGGAGAATTGCTTTCTTCAAAAATAGTGGCAGCATATTTAAATTATATCGGTCTTGCCTCTTCTTGGATGGATGCCCGTCGCTTGGTGCGTACCAACAATGTATATCGAGAGGGAACGGTGGATTGGGATGCAACATTGTCGAAAATACAGCGGAAAGTGATGGTCAACTATGCTGATGAGAAATGGAAGATTGTGGTAACGCAGGGTTTTATAGGAGGAACATCGGAAGGCCTTACCACCACTTTGGGGCGTGAAGGTTCGGATTTCAGTGCGGCTATATTTGCTTTTTCGCTCAATGCAGAGAGTGTTACTATCTGGAAAGATGTAGAGGGCTTGCTTAATGCCGACCCCAAACAATTTGCCAATACGGTAAAATTAGATAAAATATCCTATCAAGAGGCTATAGAGTTGGCCTATTACGGAGCAAGCATCATACACCCCAAAACGCTTAAGCCCTTGCAAAATAAAAATATTCCTTTGTATGTCAAATCTTTTGTGCATCCTTCTGCCGAAGGCAGTATTATAGGCAGTTTTGCCAAAAATACCAAGGTGCCATGCTATATTTGTAAGCAGTCGCAGGTGTTGATATCCATCATGCCTAAGGATTTTTCTTTTATTGCAGAAGAAAACTTGTCCACCATATTTGCCTTGGTGGCACATTTTGGAGTAAAAATAAATTTGATGCAAAATTCCGCCATCAGTTTTTCCATTTGTGTTGATGACAAATATAACATGCCGGATTTGATAGAGGAGTTGCAAACGGAGTTCTTTGTAAAATACAATACCGATATGGAATTGTATACCATAAGGCATTATGATAAAAACAGCATAGCCGAAATCACCCGTAAGGGAGAGGTGCTTTTGGAGCAAAAAAACAGGTCAACGGTGCAATATGTTATCCGCAAAACCGAACAATAAGTTTTATAGCATAGCCGAGAGCAAAAAAGTGCGTTGTGTGCAATAGAATTGTTAAAAAAATGTTACCTTTGCATCACCTTACGCATTAGGAGCGTAAACAAGAGTTTTTTTTAATTTAATATAAAATATTCGTTCACATGGATTTATTACAACAAATAAAGCAAAATGCAATAAAGGCAAACAAATGTATCGTTCTTGCAGAAGGCGAAGAGGAACGTACACTCAAAGCCGCTGATATTATTTTAGCAGAAAAAATAGCCCGTATCATTCTTTTAGGCAATAAAGCTAATATAGAAGCTAAAGCAAAAGAATGGAATTTAACACACATAGCAGAAGCTCAAATAGTGGATCCTAAAAACAATCCTAAAGAGCAATTCTATGCAGAAATGCTTTGTCAAATACGCAAAAGCAAGGGTATGACCATGGAACAAGCTCTTCCTTTGGTAAAAGATCCTTTGTATTTAGCTACTTTGTTGATAAAGAATAAAGAAGCCGATGGAGAAGTGGCAGGTGCTCAAAATGCTACAGGTGATGTGTTGCGTCCGGCTTTCCAAATAGTGAAAACATTACCGGGAGTAAGTGTGGTATCGGGTGCATTTATCATGATATTTAAAGATAAACAGTGGGGAGATAACGGCATTATGGTATTTGCCGATTGTGCTGCCGACCCCAACACCGACGAAAACAAGTTGGCACAAATAGCCGTTGTTACCGCCCAAACAGCCAAAACCATAGCAGGAATAGAACCCAGAGTGGCTATGTTGAGTTTCTCTACCAAAGGTAGCGCAAAACACGAATTGGTGGATAAAGTGGTAAATGCCACTCGTATAGCCAAAGAGATGAATCCTGATTTGATGATAGACGGTGAATTGCAAGCCGATGCCGCTATCGTTCCCAAGGTGGGTGCATCCAAGGCTCCGGGTAGCCCTGTGGCCGGTAAAGCCAATGTGTTGGTGTTCCCTTCATTGGAAGTGGGCAATATCGCTTATAAGTTGGTACAACGTTTGGCCGGAGCAGAAGCAGTAGGTCCTATCATGCAAGGAATGGCTGCTCCTATCAACGATTTGTCTCGTGGCTGTTCGGTAGAAGATATAGTAAACGTAGTTGCTATCACCGCAAATCAAGCAGCAGGAAAATAAAATTGAACATTATCCGCTCTTTAATAAAGAACATTGCACTATAGGCACATTCAACGAATGTGCCTATTTTTTTGTTTTAAGAAAATGTTTGCAAAAAAAATGATATTCCATATAAATAGAATATCATTAACAATTATCAATAAAGCTTTGGTTGTATTTAACGATTAGCTTTTAGTTCTTCAATATATTTTTCTATATCGGTTATTTTTTCTAAATATTCGGGAAGCATTCTTAATGCTGCCAATTCTTTCCATTTTTTGTGGACATCCACAGCCGGCGAACCGAACATTACTTTGCCTGCAGGAACGGATTTGTCCACTCCCGAAGTGGCCAATATAACACTTCCTTTACCTATCACAAGGTCTTTGTTAATAGATACACGACCCCATATCAAGCAGTCGTCTTCTATGGTGGTAACACCGGCTATGGCACAATGCGAACCTATTAAGCAATGTTTACCGATAGTGGTGTCATGTCCCACTTGTACATGGTTGTCAAATTTGCATCCCTCACCTATATGCGTATCTCCAGAAACACCTTTGTCTATAGTACACAATGCTCCTATTTCCACATTGTCGTCTATAGTGGTGCTGCCACAAGATTCTAATTTATCCCAATGGGTGGCACGGCGTTTGAAATAGAACGCTTCACCTCCGATAACACTATTGGATTGAATAATAACATTGTTTCCGATAGTGGAATGGTCATAAATGCTTACATTGGAGTGAATGATGCAATTTTTGCCTATTTTTACGTTTTCGCCTACGAACACACCCGGTTGCAATATAGTGCCTTCGCCTATTTGGGCGGAAGGATGGATATAGGCATCTTGTGCGTGAAATTGGCGGAAGTGTTTTACTAATTTAACATAGTCCCGAAAAGGATCGTCCGAAATGATGATGGTTTTGCCGTAATCGTTTTCGGGATGTATGTCCAATATGATAAAACTTGCTTGGCTTTTTAATACCTTTTCGTAGTATTTGGGATGGTCCACAAAAGTGATTTCTCCCGGCTGAACCATGTGTATTTCGTTAATACCACTTACCATGGCGTTTATATCGCCGCGAACCTCTACATGCTGACCGATAATGTCAATAAGTTCTTTTAGCGCAATAGCTTGGTTAAAAATCATGATGAATTTGAACTTAATTATTTTACTCTTTCAGCGTATTTGTTGGTACGAGTATCTACTTTTATGATTTCACCTTCATTAATAAACAAAGGAACCATTACTTCTGCACCTGTTTCCACTATGGCTTTCTTTTGAGCATTGGTGGCAGTATCTCCTTTTACACCGGGTTCGGTATAGGTAACTTTTAACTCTACAAAAGGAGGCATTTCACAGGTGAGAGGAGTGTCTGATTCTGTGTGATACATCACTTCTACCGTTTGACCTTCTTTGAGTAGACTCGGATTGGTGATTAAAGATTCTTCTATAGATATCTGTTCATAGGTTTCACCATGCATAAACCAATACATGTCACCGTCTTTGTACAAATATTGATACGGACGACGTTCAACACGGGCTAAATCTATTTTAACACCTGCAGTAAAAGTATTTTCCAATACTCTTCCTGTGCGGAGGTTTCTTAGTTTGGTGCGAACAAAGGCGGGACCTTTTCCCGGTTTTACATGTTGGAACTCTACTATTGACCACAAATCTCCATTGTGCTCTATGCACAATCCGTTTTTAAAATCTGCTGTTGTTGCCATATTGTTTTGCTTTAACAGTTAGGTTTGATACTAAAGAAGCCCTTAGGAGGGCTTGCTTATTTTTAAGATCTCTTTTCTTTAATACGAGCTTTTTTGCCGGTTAAGTTTCGTAAGTAGAATATTCTTGCTCTTCTTACTACACCGCGTTTATTCAGTACTATACTTTGTATAAAAGGCGAGTTGATAGGGAAAATACGTTCTACACCTATACCGCTGGATATTTTTCTGATGGTGAATGTTTCAGTGGCACCTGCACCAACTCTTTGAAGAACAACACCTTGATAGGATTGTAAACGTTCTTTGCTACCTTCTACTATTTTGTATGTAACGGTAATAGTATCACCGGCTGAAAATTGAGGATAGTCTTTTTTTTCAATTAATTGGTCCTCCGTGAACTTAATCAATGCTGATTTCATCGCTTCTTGTTTTTTAATCATGTACTCTCATACGATTCACGTGACTCGCAATGGACACTACGTTTGCTGAAAGTTACATTTACGTTTATCTATAAGTTTAATTTAAAGTGTGCAAAGATACAAAAAAAAACAATACGAAAGCATTTCTTTTGCAAAAAAACATTTACACATTGCAATTGTTGCACATAGGGATGCTTTTTCTGTTTTTTAACAATGTGCTTAATAGGTTTTTATAGTTGTTATTGCTATTCATTTTTCTCCAAAAATCACCATTCCATGTAGAATAGGTATATTGCGCATCTTTATCAAAACAGCAGGGAACCACCTTTCCGTCCCATGTTATCACTATGGAATTCCATGCACGATAGCATGCTCTTCGACGAGAGGCTTTGCGGATGATTTCCCCTTGAGCAGTATGCTCATAGCGATTATTACTGTGTTTTTTTTGTGGCATCAACTCTGATTGTAAATGGTAAAATTGTGCTGATTTGAAAGTAACGCTGTCCGCACCGGCGGCTAAAGCTAATGAACGAATGTCTTTTAAATGATTTTCCGTGGTGGACAGAATAAGACATTGCACTTCTATATGAGGGAAGGAACTGTGGTGTTCTTTTTTTGCTTTGTTAAGCAGGTTGATGGCATCAAGGGTGCGTTGTAGCGAGCCTCCTATGCGATATTGTGCATAGTCGGTTTGGGTAAGCCCGTCCATGGAGATGATAATACGATGAAGACGAGTGTTTACAATACTTGTCGCTAATTCCGGCGTAATGCACTGTGCATTGGTGGACGTGTTGACATATATGTTTTTTTTCACGGCATAACTTATCATATCTATGATAGACGGATGTAGAAAAGGTTCTCCCTGAAAATAGAGGGTGAGATTGGTGAGGTAGGGCGATGTGGTGTCAATAATATCATAAAACAAGGATGGGGATATCATCCCTTTGGCTCTTTGCAAGGAGCCGTTGCCGGAAGGACATTCAGGACAATGCAACTGGCATATGTTGCATGGCTCTATGGCTATGGAATGAATGCGGGCAGTACGGATGTATCTTCCGCTAAGGGCGGATAGGATATATTGAAACCATAACAGCAAAAGGTTGAACAACTTTTTCCATGTGATAATCCGCCAAAGTGCAATACATCGGGTAAAAAAAACACGCATGGGCGTTTAGTAGTTGAGTATGGTATTACGCTCTTTTGCCATTTTACGAAGATTAATGATTGCGTAACGCATTCTGCCTAATGCAGTGTTGATACTGACATTGGTTTTTTCGGCTATTTCTTTAAAAGACAATTCTTTGTATATACGTAAATCCAATACCTCTTTTTGCTCTTCGGGCAAAAAAGATATCAATTCATGTAATGAATCGTATATCTGTTGCATAATCATGGTTTGCTCTATGGACATGGAAGGCTCGGAAAAACTATCGAAAATATCACCCGTTTCATGGTTATCCACATATGACATCTTTTGACAACGTCTGAAATGGTCAATAACCAAATTACGCGTAATACGCATCAACCATTGGTTGAATTTACCTTCTTCTCTGTATAATCCTAATTTGAGCGTATTGATAACTTTAATAAAAGTGTCTTGAAACAAATCTTCTGCCAAATCTTTATCATGGACAACCATGAGAATGTAGGCGAAAACTTTTTGCTGGTAACGGTTAATGAGCTCTTCTAAGGCCGATTCATTACCTTGAGTATATAATTCTACCAATTTCTCATCATTGTATTGTGATAATAACTTATTCAAAATAAATTCCTCCTTTTCAAATATTTGAATATGAATTACAATAAAAAAACTGATAAAATTTCTATCTCAATTCTCTTAATATTTTAGTTCAATAATTTTTTTTGCAAATGTAGCATTTTTTTTTAGAATACACACAATAAAATTGTTTTTTTTTCGTCAAGCATGATTTTATATGATAGTGTAAAATGTTAAATATATGACGGTAAACTGCTTATCTTTTTTATGATTAGAAAAACCGATGCCATGGATGACGGCCGGTGTGAAAATATTTATTTTGAGGAATCGTTTATGCTTTCCAGCAAAAAACTTACCGGTCGGAATCCGTCATTGCAACTAATCATTGCAGAATGAGGGTTTTTCATCCAACCTTGGTAAAAATCGCCGCGTCCTGCGGCTAATTCCCTGACAAACCATTCCATCGATTTCCATGCACTTTCGCACATTCCCTCGGGCATTTCTCCATTGACGGATATCCATGTTTGCCCTTGAACAATATCACACGCATGTTCAATGGGATTCTCGTATTGCTTTTGTAAATCAATATAATTCGCCTTTCGAATGGCGGTGATTTTTACCTTCATAACGATAAGCAGGAGTGATGTGACATTCTTTCTTGTGCCAATTTTTCGTATCCGGTTTCGGGTTTCCCGTAATTGACATAGGGGTATATGCTGATTCCGCCTCTGGGAACGAACAAACCGATTACTTCAATATAGCGAGGTTGTAATGACTTTATTAAATCGTTGATTATTAAATTAATACAATCTTCGTGAAAATTGCCTTGGTTGCGAAAAGAGAATAGATATAACTTTAAACTTTTGCTTTCCACCATCCGTTTGTCAGGAATATAGAGTATTTTTATTTTTGCAAAATCGGGTTGACCGGTGATAGGGCATAGGGTAGTGAACTCATCACAATTGAATTGTACCCAATAATCTCTATCTTGATGTTGATTTTCAAATGTTTCAAGTATTTCCGGCATGTATTTTTCCGGAACGGGAGTGGAATGTCCGAGAGATTGCAATTCTTTGTTTTCCTTGTTCATAACTATTTTATATTTAGTATTTTATGTGTCTGCAAAGAGAGCCTCCATTCGGGATGCTGCTTACAAAATGCTATAGTATGCTGAATTATTTCGGCATTTTTTGTAGCGTTGCCGGTGTCGCAGGGTTGAATAAAGCGGTGTTTGACATTTATATGTTCGTATTTTTTTATTTGCTCCTGCATATCGGTTTCACCGTCATAAACTATCTTTATTTCATCGGCTTCGCTCAAAACGGGTGCGGCTTTTTTTCCGAGGAACATGTCTTTGGGCGACAGCGTAATCCAATTGATGTTTTTGGGTAAGGTTTGGGTGCCGTTGGTTTCTATTGCTATGGTTTTGCCTTCGGCATGCAGTAATTCCACCAAAGATGCTGTTACATGTGCGGCCGGTTCTCCTCCTGTTAATACCACCAGTGAGGCAGGAAATTTTGCTACTTCCGCCGCTATTTCCGTTTCCTCCATTTCTTTACCTTTGGAATAGTCGGTATCGCAAAAAGGGCAACGGAGGTTGCATCCGCTGAAACGTACGAAAATAGCGGGTGTGCCGGTATTATACCCTTCGCCTTGTAATGAATAGAATATCTCGTTGATTTTCATTACTCGTCTTTTTCGTATGTGGCTGTGTTACCGGATGTTTCCTGTACGTCAACGCGGTAACAGTTAGATATTTGGTTACAGCACCAATGAGCGATATTCTCAGCGGTGGGATTGCATTGCAACACGTCGTTGAGTACTTTGTGGTCCAAGGCATCCACAATACAACGTTTGATTTCCGAAAAATCTATCACCATACCGTTTCTGTCAAGTTTTTCGGCTTTGCAATAGATGGTAATGATCCAATTATGCCCGTGCAAGGAGCAGCATTTGCTCGGGTAATCAAGCTTGAGTTGGTGTGCTCCGGCTACTTCTATCGTTTTCTTGATGTAATACATTTTAATCCTCGTATTTTGTTGGGTCAATAATTCCTGCTTCAGCAAAAGCGTCTTTGCGTTCACGACAAGTGCCGCATCGTCCGCAATGAAGTTCACCGCCACGATAGCATGAATATGTTTTTTGGCAGTCGATGCCGAGAGCGGCAGCTTTTTTTACTATTTCACATTTGGTAATACCGGTGTAAGGAGCCGATAGGCGGATACCTTCGTAAGTGCCGGCTATCATGGTTGCATCCATCGCTTTTACAAATTCGGGACGGCAATCGGGATAGATGGCATGGTCACCGCTATGGTTGGCTATCAGCACGCGTTTCAAACCACGACTTTCCGCCAGCCCGCAAGCTATTGATAGCATAATACCATTGCGAAAGGGCACCACGGTGCTACGCATGTTGGTATCGTCATAATTACCTTCGGGAATAGCGTCAGCACCCGCTGTGAGCGACGAATGAAAGTATCGGCTTATGAAGTTGAGGTTGATAACCAAATGTTCTATGCCAAGGTGTTCGCAATGCCATCGGGCACATGCTGTTTCTTGTGCTGCATGATTGCTGCCATAATCAAAAGTAACGGCTAAAGCAATTCGTTCGCGTTCCTCATAAAGTAGCGTGGTGGAGTCCAAACCTCCGGAGTAGATAATTATCGTATCCATTTTCTTGTTTTGTTAAAGGGGGTTTACAAGTACCCCTATGAATAATTCATTAAATAAAATGCAAAGGTAGCAGTTATTTTTGTAAAATATTGAATTTTTGTTAATTATTTTTAAGCAAGTAGTGCTATTGTTGAATAGATATATCCGTATTTGCTTGATATATAAATAAATATAATGTTTTGTTTTTTTTTATTGAAATATAAAAAAACGGGGTTATATAACTTCTGCCACCGTGAAGGTACTACCGCCGACAAATATAACATCTTGCGGTTGAGCGTGCCGTTTGGCGGCACGCAATGCCGATTTTACACTCACATAGTGTTTGCCGTGTAATTGATAGCGAGCAGCTTCGGCTTGTAGTTCTTTTGCATCTTTTCCGCGAGGAATGTCGGCTTTACAAAAATAATAGCGGGCTTTTTGTGGTAAGTAGGGTAATATATGCGATAAATCTTTATCATTTACCACGCCTAATACTATATGCAGGTTTTGGTATGATATCTGTTTTAATTGTCGGCATATCAATTGTATTCCGGCTTCATTGTGTCCTGTATCGGTGATGACCAATGGTTCGGTTTGTAATATTTGCCATCTTCCCATTAGATGTGTGTTGCTGATGCAACGGGCAATCCCGTTTTGTACCGCTTTTTGGGGAAACATATCTGTACCGGCTATTTTACAAGCGGTAAGTATGGTTTTTATATTTTTTTCTTGGCACAGTCCCGCCAAAGGAGAATCTATATTTTTGTATATAATTTTGTTCCCTTCACATGCATCGCATTGCAAGTGAAATTCGTTGTTTTGTAAGCTTATCTTCAGTTGTTGTAATTGGTAGGTTTTATCTGCAAAGCAGATGGGTGCATGTTTCTCTCCGGCAATTTGTTCAAATACATGTTGTGTTTGTTCTTGTGTTTCTCCTATCACCACCGGTATATAAGGTTTGATAATACCAGCTTTTTCTTTGGCAATAGCGGGCAAGGTGTTCCCTAAAAATTGAGTGTGGTCAAAACTGATATTGGTAATGATGCTCAAAATAGGAGTAAGCACATTGGTGGAATCAAGGCGTCCGCCCATACCGACTTCTATTATGGCAATATCTATATCTTGTTGAGCAAAATAGGAAAAGGCCATAGCCACTGTCATTTCGAAAAACGACGGCTGAATTTCGGAAAAGAGTTCCTTATATTGTTGAACGAACGATACTACATATTGTTTGGATATTTTATTTCCGTTGATGCGTATGCGTTCTCTAAAGTCTTTCAGATGCGGGGAGGTGTAGAGACCGGTTTTATAACCCGATTCTTGTGCTATGGAGGCTAAGGTGTGAGAAACAGACCCTTTGCCGTTGGTGCCGGCTACATGTATAGATTTAAAAGCCCTTTCAGGATGTCCCAAAGCTTCCATAAGGGCAATGGTATTGTTGAGGTCGGATTTATAAGCGGCAGCACCTATCCGTTGGTAAACAGGCAGACTGTTGAACAAAAATTGTAAGGTTTCGTTGTAAGTCATTAGTTTTGCATTATTGCAGTACAAAACGGTAGGTGATAGTGCCTCGTTCTTCGGCATTGGCATTGGCTTTGCTTTGGAACAAGGAGTTGCGGGCTGCTTCTTCGCAAGCTTCCCATACGTGCGGGTCGGTAATGGTGGTGCCTCTGACACCTGCTTTGGCATACACTACCTTGCCTTCGGGGTTGGCTCTGAATTCTACTATTACTATGCCGTTAAGGTTATTTTTAGATTTAGGAAAGGCTTTTTTTATCACAGGGCGACCATTGAGAAAGAACCCGTCGCCATCGCTGTTGCCGACACCGCTGCCATTACCGGAGCCTATACCGCTACCGGAGCCGCTTCCTATGCCGCTACCACTGCCGGAGCCTGTACCGGTACCGGAATTGTTGGTATTACGTTTTTGAAACAACGCATTTTGATTAATGGTGGGTGCAGGTTCTTCCGAGGGGGTGGGCTCGGTAACGTTGGTGGTACGATTGGTCTTTACCGGTTGGGGCATGTTCTTCCTTGAAGAAGGAAGAGCGGTTGTCTCTTCTTGGTCTTGCGTGAGCAATTTTTCTTGCGGAGCGGCTTGTGAAGAAGAGTTGGCAACATGATGTGTGCCACCGCCACCACCGCCCATGTCTATTTCTATTCCGTATTCAGGAGGAGGCGGCACTTGGTGTTTTAGCCCCAAAAATATAAAACATACCAATACTATTGCATGCAACAATATGGAGATGCCCAATGCTAATATTTTATATTTTTTATCTTCTCCTTCTTCGTCTTTATAGCCGTATACTATCATACTTAATCTTTCTTGGGAGCGGTAGCTAAAATTACTTTATGTTGCTTGTTTTGAGTTTCGTTTACCGAGTTAACGGCATCTATTACGTATACCAAATTCTGTACCGGAACGCTCTTGTCGGCTCTTATTACTACCGAAGCATCGTCCGATTCGGCTTGCAGGCGTTCGTCCATGGCATTAGCCAATTCCTCTTCTGTAACGGGGATGATGGTTTTGCCTTGGCTGATAGTATATTCTAAATTTTCGTTAATATATACTTCAAAACTTTGTTTGGATGCCGTTTTGCTGGAACTATTGGGTAATAATAATTTTATGGCGTTAGGACTTACCAATGTGGATGTTATCATAAAGAATATCAACAATAGGAAAACAAGGTCAGCTTGTGTTGACATGTTGAATTCCACTCCTGATTTAAATCTTGATTTGATAGCCATAATATCTTATTTTACGGGTTCATGCAATAAATCCATGAATTCTGTGGCACGAGCTTCTAATAAAAATACCACATGGTTGATTTTTGCTACTAAAGTGTTGTAGCAAATATAACCTATGATACCCACCACCAAACCGCTGGCAGTGGTGATAAGAGCGGTGTAAATACCGCTTGCCAGGTCTGCAATTTCCAAATTATTGCCGGCAGTGGACATATCGTGGAATGCAACTATCATACCGGTAACCGTTCCTAAAAAACCTAGCATAGGAGCTATACTGGCCAAAGTGGAAATAGTACTCATTCCCTTTTCCAAACGGGAAACCTCTAATTGTCCTACATTGGATATGGTTTCGTTAATATCTGATAAAGGCCTTCCTAAACGAGATAAACCTTTTTCTATCATACGGGCAATAGGAGTGTTGGTGGCTTTGCATAGAGCCAATGCAGCATCCAATCGATTATTGTGGATATTGTCACGTATATTATTCATTAAATTGGTGTCGTCTTTTGACACTTTGTTAATAGCCAAATACCTGTCTATAAAGATATAGACTATTATACACGATATAATGATAAGGGGAATGGTGATCCATATACTTCCCTTGTCAAACAATAAACTGATAATACTCAACTTTTCTTCATGCGGTTCTATCATCTCACTTACCGCATTTGCTTGTAATAAAATAGTGTGCAACATCTTTTTTTTTTATTTTTTTATCCGATAGTGCAAAAGTAATACTCTATATTCGATTATAGTGGTTGAGTAATACTCTTTTTTCAACATTTTTTTGTGAATAGTAATGCGATACCGGAGTGCGTAAATTTGTTTGAAATATCTTCGCTTTTTGTTTATAAACATGTTAATAACTATGCCGTTTTTTTAGGGTAAAGTCTCGCAAAAAAATGGTATCTTTGTTTATTATAGTAAAAAAACAGTAAACGCTTAATTATGAGTGATAAAGAAAACGTTGACATAGCATCACAGGCAAATTACGATGCTAGTAATATTCAAGTGTTAGAAGGCTTGGAGGCAGTACGCAAACGCCCTGCCATGTATATAGGAGATATAAGCGAAAGAGGTTTGCATCATTTGGTATACGAGGTAGTGGATAATTCCATAGACGAAGCCTTGGCCGGATATTGTCATAATATAGAAGTATGCATACATCCCGATAATTCCATTAGTGTATTGGACGATGGCAGGGGTATCCCTACGGATATGCATGCTAAAGAAAAACGTTCAGCCTTGGAAGTGGTGCTTACCGTATTGCATGCTGGAGGTAAATTCGACAAAGGTTCGTATAAAGTTTCAGGAGGTTTGCACGGGGTGGGAGTATCGTGTGTGAATGCATTGTCAAAATACTTACGCGCAGAAGTATATAGAGACGGAAAACATTATGTGCAGGAATATAGTTATGGTAAGCCGAGTTATCCCGTAAAAGAAGTGGGGCCTTCGGATAAACACGGCACTTATATATATTTTACACCTGACGATTCCATATTTACCACCACTGTATATAAATACGATACATTGGCTGCCCGTATGCGTGAATTGGCCTATTTGAACAAAGGTATACGTCTTCATATTAAAGATTTACGTGAAGTTGCCGAAGATGAAAAACAGCCGGAAAATGTTTTTTATTCGGAAAACGGATTGAAAGATTTTATCAATTATTTGGACAGCTCGGGTAAAGAAAAGCTCATGAGAGATCCTATCTGCATGGAAGGGGAAGAAAACGGAGTGCCGGTAGAAATAGCCATGCAGTACAATACTTCTTATTCCGAAAATTTGCATTCTTATGTAAATAATATTAACACCATAGAAGGTGGTTCGCACTTAACGGGTTTCCGTCGAGGGCTTACCAAAACCTTAAAGGAATATGCAGAGCAAAAAGGATTGCTGGCAAAATTGAAATTTGATATCGATCCTGCCGATTTCAGAGAAGGATTGACGGCGGTAATATCAGTAAAAGTATCAGAACCGCAATTTGAAGGCCAAACCAAAACCAAGCTCGGTAATAGTGAAGTGGACCCTATAGTGGCCAAAATAGTTAATCGCATGCTTTCTCTTTATTTGGAAGAGCATCCGCAAGAGGCAAGAACCATTATTGATAAAGTGATATTGGCAGCACAGGCACGCCATGCCGCACGCAAGGCAAGAGAGTTGGTGCAGCGTAAAGGTGTATTATCAGGGTCGGGGCTTCCCGGAAAATTATCGGACTGTTCCGATAAAAATCCCGAAAATTGTGAGCTCTTTATCGTCGAGGGTGATTCCGCCGGCGGCACCGCCAAACAAGGCAGAGATAACAGAATTCAAGCAATATTGCCATTAAGAGGTAAAATATTGAATGTAGAAAAAGCACCTCGTCATCATGTGCTTGACAATGAGGAAATTAAAAATATTTACACCGCCTTGGGTGTCAGCATAGGTACCGCCGAAGACAGCTCTGCTTTAAACATGGAGAAAATTCGTTATCATAAAGTGATAATCATGACGGATGCCGATGTGGATGGCAGCCATATTGCCACTTTATTATTGACATTCTTCTATCGCTATATGCGGGAAATGATAGAAGCAGGATATATTTATATAGCTACCCCGCCTTTGTATCTAATCAAAAAAGGTAATGAAAAATATTATTGTTGGACGGAAGAAGAGCGTATAGCTATTCTTAATCAAATGCAGGAGCAAGGTAAAAGCAAAGGTATTCATGTGCAACGATACAAAGGTTTGGGCGAAATGAATGATACACAATTGTGGGAAACCACCATGGATCCTGCCCGCCGAACCTTGCGTCAGGTAAGTATGGAGAATGCAATGCAGGCAGACTATATATTTTCTATGTTAATGGGAGATGATGTTCCGCCTCGTAGAGAATTTATAGAACAGAATGCACGCTATGCCAATATAGATGCATAGTTGTAAAAAGGAATAAGCAGCATGTGCAACCACAGTTGCACATGCTTTTTTAATAGTTAGGAACATGAAAATTATATGCATAGGCATGAATTATGGCCCTCACATTCGTGAAATGGGGCATGATTTTCCTGAAAAACCTGTTTTTTTTCTTAAGCCCGATACGGCTATCATTCAGCGTAACAGACCATTTTTTTTGCCTGAATTCAGTCAAAATGTGCAATATGAGTTAGAAATGATAGTAAGAATATGTAAAGTAGGCAAATGCATACGACCAAAGTTTGCCTCCACCTATTATTCGGAAATAGGCTTAGGCATAGATTTTACCGCCCGAGATATACAAAAGGAATGTATAGCACACGGATACCCATGGGAGATAGCCAAAGGTTTTGACGGTTCGGCCCCTATAAGCAATTTTGTGCCTGTCAGCAATTATAAAAACATACAGGATATTAATTTCTCTCTACTACTCAACGGAAAAGAAGTGCAGCAAGGCAATACTTCACAAATGGTATTCAGCGTGAATGACATTATTTGCCATGTGTCGGAATATTATACGCTCAAAATGGGAGACATTCTTTTTACCGGCACACCCCAAGGGGTGGGACAAGTAAAAATAGGAGACCATCTGCAAGCCTATCTGGAAGATAAGTGCATGTTGGATTTTTATGTCAGATAATTTTCGTGACTGCCGTATCAACAATCACTATCATTGATTAATACATCATGTCATCATTGCTTTCGTCATCTACGGTTTGACGTCTGCGTTGTTTCATCTTATAGTTGGAGAAGGTGTAGGTGAGCGTGAGCGACACTTGTCGCGAGTCTCTCCTGCTATCCATTACACTTTCGTAATAGGATGTTTTTGAACTTCCGTAGGATACAACATGTGTTTGTTGACTATTGAAGATATCTCGCACTTGCAAAGATAAAGATAATGTTTTGTTGAGGAAAGATTTTTTTATACCGAAATCCACGCTCCATCGCGGATTCATGATTCCTTGTCCTGCGCCGCCGCTTTCAAAGCCCATACTGTTAAGCGTGATGGTTTTTGACCGATAGTTGGCCGATAGTTGTATGGTAAAATCCAAGGGCAGAATAAAGGTGTTGTTCCAACGAATATTCCATGTAAAATTGTTGCGTAAAGAAGCATCGTACAGTGTATCGTTGACGATGGTTTGGAAAAAACTTGCGTTGGTGTTCATATTCCAGAATTTCCATAATCCTTGCTGGTAGGAAATTTCAATACCATAGGAGTGGCTGCTGTGCAGGTTTTGAAATGAGGTGTATGTGGTGGAGTCGTTGATAAGGGTGGTGTATTGGGTGATAATATCATAGCGATAACGATAGAATACGCTGGCTGAAACAGTGGATTTTTTGTATTGCATCAAATAACCCAAATCAAGGGAATGGGTGAATTCGGGACGAAGTTTACGGTTACCTTGTCGTAAATTCAATTTATCCATATCGTTTAAAAACGGATTGAGTTGCATACCCCTCGGACGGCCTACACGCATGCTATAGCTGAGTTGCAAAGAATGTATGTCGTTGAAATCGTAACGGAGGTGTACGGTGGGGAATACATTAAAATAGGTAGCGGTATATTTGCTGCTATCGGATATGATGTTGGCTTTTTCCAATGCGGAAATATTATTGGCCAATTCAAAGCGAACGCCGACTTGATATTTGAAATTTTTGCGTATGCTGTTGGAATATATTAAATAAGCTGCATTGATAATATCGGTATATAATGCCGATTCCCGACGAGAACTGTCTTCGGTGCGGCTTTCTTTTTTATCACCTATATAGTAAGCGTAATTGTTTTTATCGTGTTTGTATCGTATTTTGTATCCGCTTTCCAAACGGCCGCCATTGCCGATAGGGGTGACAAAATCTAATTGTGCATTGGTCATTATCATGCTTGTTACAGATAGATTTCCTTCGTAATAACTTATTTCGTTGGGATAATAATATGTTTTGTTGATATTGTTTTCATTGTTGTTGCCGTGGCTGGAAAAAAATATATCCACCGTAAGCTCCCTGCCTTTTACTTTTGGTGAGGTGTGGGTATAGTTGAAAGATGCATTGTATCCGTTGGAAGGTTTGGCAGGTGAATTGGACAATTGGTGGTAATATGATGTGGTGTCGTATAGGGTGTTGCGGGAGAGGGATGTGATTTCATTATCATGTGCATGGGAACGACGATGATAACCAAATTCAAAAGATATGGAATTAAAATCGTTGATAAAATAATCTATTCCGGCTCTAACGTTGTGCGGGCCACCACCGCCACCGCCTATAGATTGTTGATACAATATGGTGGTGTCTTGATTGAAAACATTGGTTCTTGTCATTTCGCTGGTATTGTGCATGCCCCAGTGAAAGTAATTGTAGCTGGCAAACAAGTTGACTTTATTCATGCGGAAGTTAAGGTTAATACCTCCGTTGTATTTGTTGAAATATACATGTTTATTGTCATCGCTGATGCCACCGCTGATGTTGGCGGAGATATTAAAGCCCAGAGTTTTTTTCTTTTTCAGCACCACATTGATAATACCCGAAATGCCATCGGGTTCGTAGCGGGCAGAAGGATTGGTGACCACCTCCACGCTTTCTATCATGTCAGCGGGGATTTCATCCATGGTGAGATTGGTGGGTCTGCCGTCTATGAGTATGGTTACACTGGTGCTGCCTCTTAAACTTACGTTGCCGTCAAGGTCAATAGATACCGACGGAATATTTTCTAATATATCCGCACCGGTGGAACCTTCGGTAACTATGCTTTTATCCACATTGAACACACGTTTGTCCAAGTTTGTTTGTATCATTTCTTTTTCGGCGGTAACTTTCACCTCTTTTAATTGACGGGTGTTGGTGTTGATTTTTTGTTTGCCGATATTGGCGACAGGTTGTTCCTGACTGATGGTCACATTATTGATGAATATGGATTTATAACCGATAAACCCTATTCTTACCAAATAAGTTCCGTAAGGAATATCAGCGATAGAGACATGTCCTTTTTCGTTGGAAATACCTCCGGCAACCATAGAAGAGTCTGTCGGATTGAGTACCGTGATGGTGGCATATTCCAAAGCGGCATTATTATCGTCCACTATAGTACATACTATGCTTCCTTTGCCTACTTTTGGCGGCATGTCAGCACCTGGTTGGGCAAATGAGTATAAAACACAAAATATGAGTATGTGTATAAGTATAAATCGTTTATGGTTGTGTGCATATTGATTTTGCATAAAAAAATGTTTAATATTTAACAAAGACAATTTTATATGTTAAAGGTTAAAAATGTATTACATATTTATATCATTCAGCATGGGAACAAACCGGCAGTCCCCATGTAGGGTGGTAGTGTATTCGGTATCGCTGGTGCGTATTATTTTTGTCATAGTTTGATTTTCATTGCCTATGGGTATAATCATAATACCGTTTACTTTCAATTGTTGTAGTAATGATTGTGGCACTTGTGTCGCTCCGCATGTTACCAATATACGGTCAAAAGGAGCAAATTCCGCCCAACCTTTGTAGCCGTCGCCTAATTTACCGGCTATGTGTAGGGATAATTTCTTAAATACCGATTGTGATTGCTCATATAGTTGGCGATGGCGTTCTATGGTATATACATGCATTTGCATGGCTTTAAGAATAGCAGCTTGGTATCCGCTGCCGGTGCCTATTTCCAACACTTTCATGAGGGGAGCCCCCTCTAATAAAGAACTTTGTTTTGCAACAGTATAGGGCTGGGAAATGGTTTGCCGGCAATTAATGGGCAATGGAGCGTCTTCGTATGCTCTGGCACCGTAACTCTCAGGAATAAAACAATGGCGGGGAACGGTGAGCATGGCATGTAATACACTTTCATCGGTGATGCCTTTGCTACGCAAGTTATTCACCATGTTTTGTCTTAATCCTTGGTGCAGGGGAGTATCTGTCATGTATAAAACAACAAAGGGGAATCAAACTTTCCCCCCTTTGTGCGATATAAGAAATTAGTTATGTGAGCATTACTGGCATTAACAGCATGAGTATTTCCTCATTGCTGTTATCTTCGGTTTTCGGAAATATTAAACCGGCGGCTTGCGGACTTGCCAATTGAAGGATAACTTCATTGCTATCCAAATTGCTTAATATTTCTTGTAAGAATTTAGCACTGAATCCTATTTCATAATTGTCACCGCCATCCATATTTTCAAAAGTACAAGCCAAAGTAGAGGTTGCTTTATTGTACAAATCCAAATCTTCGGCTTTCATACTTAATTTATCGGCATCTAATTTTAAGCGAATTTGATGTGTGGATTGATTGGCATAAGGAGCAATACTACGCATACGTTGTAAAAATGGCAAGCGTTCTATTTGCAGTATGTTATGGTTGTTTTTAGGAATTACATTCTCGTATGACGGATATTTGCCGTCTACCAAACGGGAAGTAATGGTGATGCTATCAATGGTGAAACAGGCTCTTGTTTCATCGTATTCCACTTTTACATTGCCTATGAGGGAATCCAATATGTTTCTCAATACCATAATAGGCTTTTTGGGCAATATCATGGAATGAGATAAATTAGATTTCACACTTAAATTTCTATAACGAACCAATCTATGAGCATCGGTTGCTACAAAGGAGATATGTTCCGGCTGTATTTCACACAATATACCCGCCATAACGGCACGAATACCATTGGTGTCGGTGGCAAATGCGGTTTTAGAAATAGCGTTTAACAATATTTTGGAATCTATTTCCAAAGAACCCAACTCGTTCATGTGCGGCATTTGAGGAAACTCTTCTGTGCCGAAACCAACTGTGTTGTAAGTGGTTTCGTCTGCATTGATGGTGATGGTGTAATTATCATCTATATTGAATTCCACCATAATTTCCGGCAAATTCTTTAGGGTATCCACTATCAATTTAGGGGGTGCCAAAAAAGAACCGGAACCATCACAATCAGACAAATTAACTTCTGTGGTTATAGTGGTTTCTAAATCTGTTCCCGTAATTTTAAGGGTACTGCCTTCTATTTCGAATTTTACATTAGCAGTGGCAGGAACAGCATTGTTTTGTGAGGGTATAATGCTGCTGACTGCTTGTAAGTTTTTAAGTAATAACTGACTTGGTGCAATAAATTTCATATTGTTGTTTTTTTTGTTAAGATGCAAAAATACTAAAAAAAATGATATCAAAAGCTGTCAAGGATGAGTTTTTTTCTAAAAAAAGGAAAAATCTTTGTTTCTTTTCTTAAGCAGATTGCTAACAGAAAGTGCGTCCTTTTTTTTTCTTCTTAAAAATTATTTTCCGTTTCGTTTAAACACGCAAAGGATGGTATGAATAATAATTTTGATATCCAAAGAAATGGACATGTTTTCAATATACATTAAATCATATCGCAAGCGTTCTATCATCTCATCCACGTTTTCCGCATATCCGTAACATACTTGTCCCCATGAGGTTATGCCCGGTTTTTCCATGAGCAAAAGTTTATAATAGGGTGCTTTTTGTATAATTTGGTCCATGTAATACTGACGTTCGGGACGGTGTCCCACCAACGACATATTTCCTTTGAGCACATTGAAAAATTGCGGAATTTCGTCTAAATGAGTTTTACGTAAAAACAAACCGAATTTGGTAATACGGGCATCATCTTTTTTTGATAGTTGGGGTCCGTTGATTTCGGCATTCTCATACATGGAGCGAAATTTGATGATATAGAAGGGTTTTCCGCCTTTCCCTATGCGTTCTTGCAGATAAAATATGCTACCCGGTGACGAACGCTTTACCCCTATAGCCAATATTAAATATATAGGTGAACATACAATGAGGAATGCTGCGGAGAATAATATATCCGTTATACGTTTTATTACTATTTGCCATTGCGGGCGGAACCCCATATTAATTTGAATAAACGGTTCGTCCAATATTGAGGTGTCTTTTACGGTGCGAAGAAGGTGGTCTTCTATGCTGGGAATGATTTTTAACAACACCTGCGAAGATATTAATTGAGGAACCACTTTGTCGAATACTTCCAATTTATTATTCTTTACCGCCACTATCACTTCTTCTATATTCTCATCATGAATAATTTGAGACAAAGAAGTGTAATCTCCGAGCAGTGGCAACATGTTGCTATTTTCGTTGTCGGGAGCAACGTTCATGCTAACATATCCGACAAATCGTGCTCCTGTGAATTTTGCTTTTTTTTGTAAAGTTTTCAGCAAATCCAAACACAGGTCATAGTTGCCTATCATAATGGTGTTAAAGGTGATAAGCCCTTTATATACTTGTTTTTTCAGTATGGTGATAAAGGTGATGCGTGTAAGGGCAGTTAGTCCGAATTGTAAACAGAATAATAGTAAATAGAGTTTGATATAATCGGTGTAATCAATGATATAATCATCTAATATCACCACAAAAAACAGAATGAGCGACCCGAATAATATGGTGGTGAAAGTATTGGACAATTCTTTTATTCTGGATTTTTTCCACACATGGTTATACGTTCCGCAAAAAGCATATAATACTATCCAGCACAATGGAATGAGGGTGATACCTATATAAAATTTATAGTCGCCGAGTATACTGTTCCACACTTGTGGTAGATGAAAATACGAGGCTTCTTTCCATTTTCGTAATGAAAAAAAACAGCACCATGCCAAGACCGCCGCAGCAAAGTCTAATAATATATATATAAGGGTGAAGGTCTTCTTTTTTAAACGATTTTTGGTGCTCATTATATATATATTAGTTTTATATTATCTAACAAAAAGGTGTCTGTTTGATTAATGCCACCGGAATAACCTTTGATGTATAAGTCAAAATTGGTGACATTAAAATCTGCCTTATTAATGGCTTCGGTTAAATTGATATACAGCTTTCTCCAGTTCTTCAATTGAGTAGTGGCATTTACGATGGCGATAACTTCTTGAGTGGATTTATTGTTGGAGGGATCGTTAAAATAAGCGCCTACTTCTATGTTTTGCGTGCCGGAATAATTTAATTCCAAAAAACAAACCGTCATGCTTGTGCTGGTAAGATAAACCGGAGAAATGGTTTTGAGTTCAAACAAAGAGTTGGAGTCGTTTTTTTCAAAACAAATCATGCCGGCAGTATGGTTGATGCTGTTATCATTGGCAACGTGTAGTAATAGATTATCGTCAGTTGTTTTGACAACAGGAGCACCGGTAGAAGAAAATTTAATACCGGCATCTTCAAAATTTTCTATAAAATAAAATTGAGTAAGATCCGAATAGGTGAATTGAGGGCGAATGGTATCTACCTGACCTTTTTTTAGTTGACGATAGTCATCGTATAGATTGTAAGTATAATTAACCATACGCTGTTGTGACAATCCGTTTTTAAATACCACAGGTTGAATTTGTATTTTGGCTTTTCCGCTGGCTAATACCGGAATAAGGGCAGGAATGTCGTACGATCCGCGGTCATCGCCATTTACTGTAAGACGCACATCGGTTATTTTTGAAGATATACTGCCTTGACTATTCTGGCAGGTGAAAGTTACCGAGTCAACATATATATAAGAGGGGATGTCTATAGCAGGATTACAAGCAAAAAGGCAGAACCCGCAAACTGTCAGTAGAAAAATAATTTTTTTCATGATGCGATATTTATATAATATTCATGTTATGTTGAGCTAATTCCGCTTGTTTTTTCATGCAGTCCATAATACGATAGGCTACTTGCAACGCTTTATACCCGTCTTCGGCAGACACTTCGCAGGGCTTATTGTTCAGTATGCTTTGTGCAAACAAGGAAAGCTCTGTTGCAATGGCATTCACTTGAATATCGTTGGGGGATTCAATAAAAATGCGTTTTTTGCCTTTGTTCTCTCCTAAATCAAGGATTAACGGTAAAAAATCTTGTTCATCTTCCGGCCGGTAGTCTCGCAAATGCATAATATCGGTTTTTTTCTGCATAAAATCCATGGTAATGTATGCATTCGGTTGGAACAACCTCATCTTACGCATTTTTTTCAGTGCTATACGGCTGGCAGTGAGATTGGCTACCGCTCCGTTAGAAAAGTTGATACGGGCATTGGCAATATCGGGCTGCCCGCTTATTACCGAAACGCCACTGGCACTGATACTGTCAATAGGGTAGGGAATGATGCTCAGAAGAATGTCTATGTCGTGTATCATAAGGTCTAGTACCACCGAAACATCGGTCCCTCTGGGATTGAATTCCGCCAAACGATGCGCTTCTATAAACAAAGGGGTGCCTACATGATTTTTGGCATTAAGATAGGCATCGTTAAAACGTTCTACATGCCCTACTTGCACCTTTAAATTATGTTGTTTGCTGTATTGTACTATTTCTTGTGCTTCTTCCAAGCGAGCGGTAATGGGTTTTTCCAAAAATATGTGCTTGCCTTGTTTGAGAGCTTGCATGCCTAATTGGTGATGATAAATGGTGGGTGATACTATGTCAACGGCATCGCAAAGGGAAATCAGTCTGTCCAAATTGTCAAAATGCGGAATGTTATATTCCGATTCTATGTCTGCTATTATTGCAGGATTGGTGTCATAAAATCCGATCAGTTCAAATTCTTGTATTTGTTTGAGACACGTTAAGTGTATCTTTCCTAAATGACCTACTCCGACAATTCCTATTTTTACCATAAAATATTTACCCTATAAAAATGCAAATATACCATTTTTTTATCAGATAATAGCTTAAAACAGGTACAAATTTTAATGTATAACTCCAACCGGCTAATCCCGATTCTTTTATAATTTGCTAATCCCGATAGTTTCAGTATGAGGAATGAGCACGCGAACTATGTTCGCGGAATCGGATGTACAAATAAAGGTAAACACTAATCCTTGCGGACTGATGTTAAGCGAATATTTGTCTTGTGGAATACAGCCGGCAGCCATGTCTGCAGGCAAATGTTTTTTTATCAAATGGTCAATTTTTTCCTTTTGATGGCAATCCAGAATATCGCTGTCATTAAGCAAGGTTTGTGTTTTGCAATTGTAATTAAAACTTTGGCATTCAATTACTCTTTGCCGTCCTATATGGGAAATATAGGTTAACTGCACGCTAAGCATCCGGTTGGTAGATGTAAATACACTGTCTTTTATGCTCAGTCGGGGCAGCGTATAGCCAGCTGCAATGACGGATGTGTCATGCAAATGCGTGATAAATCGGTTTTTGTAACGATTGGCAAGCGTGTTGATGTGCATATTGAAAGCGGGAGCTTGTATGAAAACGGGCAAAGAACATCTGTATTCGTAGGATGAATCTGCGTATGCTTGCATTGTGTGTTCAAAAGGAATGGTTCGGCCTTGGGCTACCCGATGGGAATTGTGGTGGCAGGCTGTTAATGCAAGTATAAATATTGATATATATATTCGTTTCATCAATGCGGCATTTTTAATATGGTGCAAAGGTAACATAAAAAAATAACACATCATCGCATGTAAAAAAGGAAATGAGATTTTTCTAAAAGTGATGGAATATCAGCATGTTTTATTCCCTGTCAACATTTATTATCTTGCTGAAAAATATAAAATAACAAGGGATTTAACCGCTTATGACTATTTTTGAAAAAAATGCTATCTTTGCAAGTTTTAATAATTAATACGATTTTTTTACATTTTATATCAATAAATATGGGTAAGCATTATACAGAGTATACCAAATTAGATCTTACGCAGTTGGCATCGGAAGTGTTGAAAGAATGGGAGAGTTCAAACACTTTTATGCAAAGTATGCAACTTAGAGAGGGACAACCTAATTTTGTTTTTTTTGAAGGACCTCCATCTGCCAACGGACAGCCCGGTATACACCATGTAATGGCACGAACTATCAAAGATATATTTTGCCGTTATAAAACACAAAAGGGTTATTGTGTAAAACGCAAGGCCGGTTGGGATACTCATGGTCTGCCTGTGGAATTGGGCGTGGAGAAAAAATTGGGTATCACCAAAGAAGATATAGGCAAAAAAATATCGGTAGACGAATACAACAAAGCATGTCGTAACGAGGTGATGAAATATAAGGATATGTGGGATAATCTTACTCGCCAAATGGGATATTGGGTGGATTTGGAGCATCCTTACATCACTTTTAAAAACGAATATATCGAAACTTTGTGGTATCTGCTGTCACAAATATACAAGAAGGGATGGTTGTACAAGGGATATACCATACAGCCGTATTCACCGGCAGCAGGCACGGGTTTGAGTTCGCACGAGTTAAATATGCCCGGCTGTTATAGGGATGTGAAAGATACCACCTGTGTGGCTCAATTCAAAGTAAAAATTAATGAAATATGGACCCGTTCCGCTCTCGGCAAAGTTTTGCCGGAAGCAGATAATTTATATTTTCTGGCATGGACTACCACTCCGTGGACTTTGCCTTCCAACACTGCTTTGGCAGTTGGACCGGGTATAGACTATGTGTTGGTGCAAACCTATAATGCATATTCGGGAAAACCTATGTACGCAGTGCTTGCCAAGCCTTTGTTAAATGCTCATTTCCCAAAACAAAACGAAGAATTGCCGATGGAAGATTATCATCAAGGCGATAAAAACATACCCTATAGGGTGTTGGCAGAATGTAAAGGAAAAGATATGGCGGGAATGACCTATGAACAATTGATACCATGGGTGAATCCGGGAGAAGGGGCTTTCAGAGTGATATTGGGAGACTATGTTACCACCGAAGACGGAACCGGAATAGTGCACATAGCCCCTACTTTCGGTGCTGATGACGATAGAGTAGCCAAACAGGCAGGCGTTCCTCCTTTGTTTTTGATAGATAAAGAAGGTAAACGTCAACCTATGGTGGATAAAACAGGTAAATTCTTTGTATTGAGCGATTTGGATGAAGATTTTGTGAAAAACAATGTCAATGTCGCCTTGTATGAGGAATATGCAGGAAGATATGTGAAGAATGCCTATGATAGCACACTTACCGATAAAGATGTGACTTTGGATGTGGATTTGTGTGTTATGTTAAAAATGCAAGACAAAGCTTTTAAAATAGAAAAACATACTCACAATTATCCGCATTGCTGGAGAACGGATAAACCGATATTATATTATCCTTTGGACAGTTGGTTTATTCGCACCACCGCTGTGAAAGATAGAATGATAGCATTGAATAACACCATCAAATGGAAACCTGAAGCCACCGGAAGCGGACGCTTCGGTAATTGGTTGGAAAATTTGGTGGATTGGAATCTTTCACGCTCCCGTTATTGGGGAACACCGTTGCCTATATGGCGTACCGAGGATGGAACAGAAGAAATATGTATCGGCACGGTGGATGAATTACGCAAGGAAATAGAAAAATCCATACAAGCAGGTTTTATGAAAGAGAATCCTTATAAATCAACTGATTATAATGATTTCGACTTGCATAGACCTTATATCGACCAAGTGTTTTTGGTGTCGCCTTCCGGCAAAAAAATGATACGTGAAAGTGATTTGATAGACGTATGGTTTGATAGCGGAGCTATGCCTTACGCTCAGCAACATTATCCTTTCAATAGCATTCAAGATTGCTTCCCTGCCGATTTTATTGCAGAGGGAGTGGACCAAACCAGAGGCTGGTTTTTTACCTTGCACGCCATAGCTACCATGATAGACGATAGTGTGGCATACAAAGCTGTAGTCTCCAATGGGTTGGTGTTGGATAAAAACGGTAATAAAATGTCCAAACGTTTGGGTAATGCCGTAGATCCGTTTGATACTTTACAAAAATATGGTCCGGATGCCACCCGCTGGTATATGATTACCAACGCTCAACCATGGGATAATCTGAAATTTGATTTGGAAGGCATAGATGAGGTGCGTCGTAAATTCTTCGGCACCTTGTACAATACCTACGGATTTTTTGCCCTCTATGCCAATATTGACGGTTTTGCTTATCAAGAAGCGGATATCAGTATAGAAAAACGCCCTGAGATAGACCGTTGGATATTGTCAGAATTGAATACCTTGGTCAAAACAGTGGATGCCGCCTATGATGATTATGAACCTACCAAAGCGGGCAGGGCAATACAGGTGTTTGTAGATGAATGCTTGAGCAATTGGTATGTGCGTTTGTGCCGTCGTCGCTTTTGGAAAGGAGAATACAGCGAAGATAAAATCTCCGCATACCAAACATTATATACCTGCTTGGAAACATTGTCTCAATTGATAGCACCTATATCTCCTTTCTTTGCCGATAGAATGTTTGGTGATTTGAATAAGGTTACCGGTCGCTATCAAGTATCTTCCGTGCATCTTACCGATTTTCCGAAAGTGAAAGAAGAACTTATAGACAAGAATCTGGAAGAAAGAATGCAATTGGCACGCCAAATATCCTCTATGGTGCTTTCTTTGCGTAAGCGTCATAATTTAAGAGTGCGTCAGCCATTGGCAAAAATAATGATACCGGCACAGAATGAACATTTTAAACAGCAAGTCAACGCTGTGAAAAGTTTGATTCTAAGCGAGGTGAATGTCAAAGAGATAGACTTTCTTTCTCCCGATAACAATATATTGGTAAAAACCATCAAGCCTAATTTTAAAACATTGGGACCGAAATATGGAAAAATTATGAAATCCATAGCTGTTAGAATTTCACAATTTACACAATCAGAAATTGCCGAGCTGGAATCCAAACAAAGTTACAGCATATTGGTAGAAGGTGTAAATGTGGATTTGCAATTGACCGATGTGGATATTTTCACCCAAGATATTCCGGGATGGGTAGTTACCAATGAAGGAAATATCACCGTTGCATTGGATGTAACCGTAACCACCGAATTGCAAGAAGAAGGTTTGGCTCGAGAATTGGTGAATCGTATTCAAAATTATCGTAAAGATTGTAATTTTGATGTGATGGATAAAATTCAGGTAATGATTTCGCATCATGATGCATTGGTGGGCGTGTTGAATCGTTTCAGCAATTATATCTGTTCCGAAACACTTGCCGATAAATTGGAGATGCTACCATCAATAGCCGATGCCGACAAGGTAAATGTGGAATTGGTGGAAGGAATATCGGTGGATATGCTTATCAAGAAAGCATAGTTTATGATAACTGCCGAGCATACTTTATGGTTTATTCCGCTGTGCCTGCTTTTAGGAATAGCATGTGCGGTATTGGTATATTGGCATGTGGATAGACTGGAGATGCCTCGGCGTGCAAAAATCTTACTCTCCGTCTTTAGAGGATTGGTAGTAAGTGCAATAGCTTTCTTATTGTTACAACCTATTATTAACAGCACGCACAAAAATTTGGAAAAGCCTATTATTGCTGTCGGAATAGACAATACCCAGTCTATACTTATAGCCGACAAGCAGCATTATTACGATGGCGAATTTCAAAAGGAGCTGCAATCGTTGTTGCAAAAATTAAGCAAACATTATCAAGTGGATACCTATTTGATAGCCGATAACTGTCAGCAGGGCGATAGTGTGGATTATCAAGGTAAAAAAACCGATTTGTCGTCCTTTTTTTCTACCTTGGAAGCCGGTTATTACCGTCGTAATTTGGGTGCGGTGATTTTGTTGAGTGACGGAATATCCAATGCCGGAGGCTCTCCGTTGTATGCAGCCAAAAAAATCACGGCCCCTATTTACACCGTATGTATGGGCGATACCACCCAAGCTCTTGATGCTCTTATTGCTAAGGTGAATTACAACAAGAAAGTATACCTCAACAATATTTTCCCGTTGGAAATATTGGTGAAAGCAGATGGTCTGGCAGGAAAATCAGCCACGCTTACCATGTACGAAGACGGACAAAAAGTGCTGGAGCAAAATTTGCATTATAGTAAAAATAGTTTTACCCAATGGGTAAAAACTTCTTTTGAAGCTAAGAAATCAGGATTGCATATCTATAAAATAGTGCTTACGGAGGCGGAGGGAGAACTTACCGTTATCAACAATAAAGCGGAAGTTGCAATAGAGGTGTTGGATAAACGAAAAAAAACGGCTATACTGTATTCTTCGCCCCATCCGGATGTAGCTGCCGTTCAACAGAGCCTTGCCGGCAGCGATGCTTATGAGACAGAATCGTTTTTAATAGATGATTTTTCCGGTCGCGTTTCCGATTATGATATCATGGTAATGCATCAATTGCCGTTAAGTGCCAAGTCGAAAACAATAGTTAACGAAATCAATCATTTAGGTATTCCCTGTTTGTATATACTAGGTTATATGAATATCTACAATGCTTTTAACTCTTCTTCATTGGGAATGCAGATATTGGATAACCGCAATATAGAAAATGATGCCTATCCTATAGTCAATCAAAATTTTTCAGGCATATCATTGTCTTCCGAAGTGGTGGATTTTTTGGATAATGTATCGCCGGTAACGGTTCCTATGGCTAATTATCAGTTGTCTCCTCAGGCTCAAGTGGTGCTGTATCAAAAAATAGGCAAGGTAAACACTCGATATCCGTTATTGGTATTGCAACAAGGTGCATCGGCACGCAGTGCCTTTATGATAGGCAACGGCTGGTGGCGCTGGCGTATGTATGACTATATGCAATATGCCACGCATTCGCATTTTGATGATTTGATATTAAAGGTGTTTCAATATATAGGTGTTAAAGAAGATAAAAACTTTTTCCGTGTAAGCGGTAAGCAAATATATGCCGAAAACGAAGATGTGGTGTTTGATGCCGAATTGTACAACGCCAACTATGAATTAGTGAATACACCGGAGGTGATTATGGAAATACAAGGAGAAGGCCAAAAGCATCAATTTGCCTTTTCTCGCTATGGCAGAATGTACAGATTACAAGCTGGGGAACTGCCGCAAGGCAATTATAAGTGGCGTGCATCTACACAATTCAACAATGAACAATATAGCCAAACAGGACATTTCACCGTACAAGAAATCAATATGGAAAGCCTCAACCTTACCGCAGATTTTCAATTGATGAACAATTTGGCACATCTTAATGCCGGTGAGTGCTTTTCAGATGCACAATTGAATGAATTGTATCAGGCTATACGAAATAGAGAAGATATCAAATCGGTAGCACATTATAACATCACCCCGCATCCGCTGGCACAAAGCATACTATTGCCCGTCATACTGTTATTGTTGATGGGAACGGAATATTTTATGCGTAAATGGTATGGAGGCTATTAATGCTGATTGATGGCTTCTTCCAAAAAGTAAGTGCATAAATCGGTAAAGCACAGTTCTTTCATTCTTACTTGTTTAGGAACTATGCTTTCGTTGGTTTGTCCGGGTATGGTATTTACTTCTATAAAATAAAGCCCTTGGGAATTGAAAATATAGTCTATACGTACTATGCCTTTACAATCCAATACTTTGTAAATTAGTTTGGAAGTGTTTTCGCACTTGGTTTGTACATCTGTCGGTATCGGGGCAGGAGTGATTTCATTGGCTAAGGCAGGATTGTATTTGGCTTCAAAATCAAAATATTCTTTTTTGCTGACTATTTCGGTAATGCCCACCACTTGAATTTCGCCTTGGTATTCCATTACCCCGCAGGTGATTTCCCTTCCTTTGATAAAAGTTTCTATCAGCACTTGGTCATCGTGTTGGAAGGCGGTGTTAATGGCAGGTAATAGTTCCGCTTGCTCATTAACCTTGGACATGCCCACGCTGGAACCCGAATTGCAGGGTTTGACAAAGCAGGGAAGCCCTGTACGGGCTATGATTTCTTCTGCGGTAAAATGATCTTTTTTTAATAAGTGCACCGAAGGTGCTATTTGTACTCCATAGGAGGCAACCACACGATTGCAATAGTTTTTGTTGAATGTAAGAGCGGATATTAAGGCGCTGCAACCCGTATAGGGGATGTTCAGCATGTCAAAATATCCTTGCAGACGACCATCTTCACCGGGGTTGCCGTGAATGGCAATAAAAACACAATCAAAACAGATATGATGACCATTGACATGCAATGAAAAATCATTTTTATCAATAGGAAACACCTCATTTTGCTCATTGGTGTAATTCCATGATGCACCCTTTAACACAATGGGATATACATTGTATAGGTCGTGATTGAGTTGTTGAGCAATATTGGCTCCACTTTTAAGCGATATGGCATGCTCTCCGGAGTTGCCACCCATTATTACGGCTATATTCTTTTTCATGGTGATTGTGTTGAATAATTATAATGCAAAAATAGTAGAATGAACACATATAAAAAATGTAATTATAAAAAATAATGAACAATTTAAAGTTTATGAAGAACTATAAAATATTGTATTAATTATTGCGTTAAAACAAGGAATGTTTAAATAAAGGAATGTATGAGAAAATATATATATGTTTGCTTGTTATGCAGTCTGTGTTTGATTTCAAAAGCACAAAATGCGGCCACTTATCTTTTTGCTGAGCGGGATACCCAAAAATTGTATATGGATGTGTATATGCCGAATACTACTCCCAAAGCGTGTATAGTATATACTTTCGGCGGAGGATTTATGGCAGGTAGCCGTAATGATAGTCGATTGCAACACTATTACAATCTTTTACAGGAACAAGGTTTTATGGTGGTTGCGTTTGACTACAGGTTGGGTTTGAAAGGTAAGAAAATCAGTTATTTGAGTGTTAAACCTATA
Organism: Bacteroidales bacterium UBA1205; assembly: GCA_002309615.1. GTDB lineage: Bacteria > Bacteroidota > Bacteroidia > Bacteroidales > WCHB1-69 > UBA1205. The sequence continues at coordinate 90,139 of DBXT01000037.1, read as the reverse complement.
GAGCATGCCATACTGTTGGCTGTGGAAGATTTATATGCAGCAGTGCATTATTTGATAGAACATCAGCAAGAGTTGAACGTGGATACCTCCAAAATAGTGTTAATAGGTTCTTCTGCCGGAGCCATCACTTCTTTGCAAGCAGATTATATGTTGTCCAGACGTATGCCTTTATCACAAATATTACCGGAAAACTTCCGTTTTGCAGGAGTGGTATCTTTTGCCGGAGCTATATTCTCTCGTGAAGGAAAGGTGGATTATATTCGTCAACCGGCACCTACTTTCTTTCTGCATGGTATGGATGATCAATTGGTACCATACAACAAAGTGCAAGCGTTTAACATAGGAATGTTCGGATCGAAAGCTTTGGTGAAACGGTTTAAAAAATTCAATTATCCGTTCTATGCTTTTCGTTATCAAGGTTATGGTCATGAAATAGCCGCTGTTATCGAATTGGAATTATCCTCCACTATAGAATTTATAGATAATATGGTATTGACCCCTCGGTTCAAGCAAGAAGATGCCGTTATAAATAATCCTGCCATTCCAAGGTGGAATGTGGGGAAGATAGTTCCGTCTCGTTTGCATAAGTTTCAAGAATAATATAGGACAACTTTTCATACATATCTCTCTATGAATAGCATTTGGTAAAGGGAAAAATGTTACCTTTGCAGAAAAGGTGTTTATATGAACGGAGATAAACGATTATACCAATTATTATCCCAATTGGATATTGCATACGAATACATAGAGCATCCGCCCGCACCTACTATAGAAATAGCTAAACAATATTGGGCAGGGCATGATGCCACTCATTGCAAAAATTTGTTTTTTCGCAATCATAAAGGCAATCAACATTATTTGGTGCTATTGGATTGTAATCAAAATATGGATATTCATAGTATAGAAAAAATATTAAAGCAAGGCAAACTGAGTTTTGCCTCTGCGGAACGCATGAACAGGTATTTAGGGGTACAACCCGGTTCGGTAACACCTTTCGGACTTATCAATGACGCCACTCATCACGTGATAGTGTTTATAGATAGTAATTTACAACATTCAGAACGTTTGAGTTTTCATCCGTGTATCAATACGGCCTCGTTGATAATTAAAAGAGAAGATTTAATCAAATTTTTACAATACACAGGGAATGTGTATCAGTGGATAGATTTGTATTGATTGTTATAAAGTTTAAAAGATTATTATATTGGCATATAACTATTTTCAACTAAGTAACGGCATAAGAGTGATACACAAGCAGGTGGATACTTCTATTTCGCATGTCGGCATAGTGGTCAACACCGGAACTCGTGACGAATTGCAAGGGGAAAGCGGTATAGCTCATTTTATAGAACATGCTATTTTTAAAGGTACCACCAAGCGAAACACATATCAGGTGCTTTCTTATTTGGAAAATGTGGGTGGAGAATTGAATGCCTATACCACCAAAGAGGAAACATTTTTTTATGCATCAGTGCTTAATGCGTATTTGCAACGAGCAGTGGATTTGTTAGCGGATATAGTGTTCAATTCCACATTTTGTCAAAAAGAGTTGGAAAAGGAAAAAGAGGTGGTAAAAGAAGAAATCAAATTATGTAAAGATACTCCTTCAGAATGGATATTTGACGAGTTTGAAGATCTTGTTTTTGACGGACATAGTTTGGGAACCAATATTTTAGGAAGCATAGCTTCGCTAAAAAAAATTAATCGCAAGGGTATTTTGCAATTTATCAATCGTACTTATACTACCGATCAAATGGTGGTAGCGGTGGTGGGCAATGTGACATTGGCGGAATTGAAAAAAATATTGAATAAATATTTGGGTGATTTACCGGAACAACATAGAACATTCCAACGCCAAGTGTTTACAGGATATCATCCCGTTAACAAGACTATCAAATTGCATAGCAACCAATCTCATATAGTAATGGGATGTGCTTTGCCGGCATATAATGACCGGCAATGCCAGGTAGCCGCATTGTTGAGTAATATATTGGGCGGGCAGGGGCTTAACTCTCGTTTGAATATGCTGATACGAGAAAAAAAAGGTTATGTTTACAATATAGAGGCCAACTACACGGCATTGAGCGATGCGGGTTTGTTCAATATTTACATCGGTTGTGACCATAAGAATCAAGAGAAGTGTATAGAGCTTACTCAAAAAGAAATACGCAAAATTCAAGAAGTAAAACTGGGTACTTTACAATTGAGAAGATCGCATTTGCAAATGATAGGTCAAATGTGTATTACGTATGATTCCAATCTTAACGAGATGCTTTCTATAGGGAAAAATCATTTGTTGTTCCATGAAGTGGATACGGTGGAGGATATGGTAAAAACCATACAGTCCATCACGGCCGAAGAATTGCAAGACATGGCCAACACCATGTTGGATATTGATAATTTTACATATTTGATAATGGGAAAATAGAATAGGAAAAATAGCATGGCAAAAGGTTTTAGTATAGGGTTTGTTTGCTTGTTAATGTGGAGTATGTGTGCTCAAGCTGCCGTCGGTGACGGACATCGCACGAAAGAGCAACGCAGAGAGGCATGGCGAAACTTTTTTACTTTGGCTTCCTTCGATACCGTAAAAGAATTTAAACACATTACCACTTCGGATGATTATAGTCGTAAAAATGAAGAGTCTGCGTGGAAAGTTAAATGGGGAGGATATATCAGTCAAGATTTCATTTTTGATACACGTCAGTCGGCGGTGGCAAGGGAAGGAATCATAGCCTTGTATCCGCTCAATGCCGTGTACGATAAAAACGGCAAGGATATCAATGCCCGCCCTTCGTGGAATTTGTTGGCTATGAACACCCGATTAACCGCCCGTATTCATGCCCCCAAGGCATTGGGTGCCAATATTTCGGGTATGATAGAGGGGTGGTTCGTAGGTGTTTCCAATAGCGATGCCAATGGTTTTTGTTTGCGACATGCTATCATAGATATTCAGTGGAAAAACACCCAATTGTTGATGGGACAAACATGGCATCCTTTGTTTACCCAAAATTGTTTTCCTTATACTGTCAGTGGAAGTGCGGGAGCCCCTTTTCAAGCTTTCGCCCGCTCTCCTCAAATTAGAGTGCGTCAGCAAATAAAAGATAACAACCTGTTGTTTTATATCAGTTCTCAGCGAGATTATGCCAGCATAGGATTCGGAGGTGTAAGTTCGGAATATTTGAGAAATTCGGCCATACCCGAGGCGGGTACCCAATATTATTGGGATCATTCTTATGCCCGGGATTCTGTGCGTAAGCAGTCTATTTTGCTGGGTATCGGTGCAGACTATAAATATTTGATACCGCGTATTCTTACCGGCGACAATGTATACACCCGTAAAGGTGTGCATAGTTGGGCTGCCATCGCGTTTATGCATTATAGTGCGGAATATATCAAGAAGATAAAAACAGGAGTTAAAATTAAGGTTATGTATGCTCAAGGATTGAACGATTTCTTGTCCATGGGCGGTTATGCCGTCAAATATTATAATGCACAAGCCCTGTCACATGCGGAGGATTATTCGTATGCGGGTATAAATAATGTGAGTGCATGGTTGGATTGGTATGTGAATATAAAATCTTGGGAGGCAGCTGTATTTCTCGGCTATAGTCAAAATTTCGGCGCATGGAAAAATATCCAAGATTGGAACAATGCGGCTTCCTATTATATGAAAGATTATAATGTAAAATATTTGTATCGTATATGTGCTCGCATGAAATATACTGCCAATCATATACAATTTGCATTGGAGCCGGAATATACAGTGGCAGCGTATGGTAATGTGCGTAATAGTTTGGGAGTGGTGCAGGCAAAACCAAGTAAAGAATACCCCGATGCGGTGTTACATGCCGTAGGAGATTTCAGAGTATTGTTTACCACAACCTTGTTTTTTTAATATACTTTTTGTTGATAGGTTAAAAAATGTTATATTTGCGATTTGAATAATCATACTTATGAGTAGAATAGTTACACTTACTACTGATTGGGGCATCAAAGATGCTTACGTTGCTATATTTAAAGCTATGATATGGCAATCGAATCCGCAGGTGAATATAGTGGATATCACTCATCAAATAGTCCCTTTTAATTTATCCATGGCGGCCTTTCAAGTAAGGCAAAGTATTCCTTTCTTTCCGGATAACACTATTCATATAGTGGGAGTGGAGCATATTTCAGAGAATCAAAATGTGCAGTACAATCGTTGGTTGCGTTCCAAGGGTGCAGAAAAAGATTTCTATTTCACAGATTATGTGGCCTTTAGAATATATAATCAATATTTTATGTGTCAAAATAATGGTTTGATAAGGTTGTTGGTACAAGATGATGACATAGAAGAAATAGTTCTTTTGGAAAACGCGTATGACAAATCATTGAGACATGGTGCTTTCTCCGCCTTGGATTATTATGCGTCCGCAGCAGCCCGATTGGCATGTGACGGAGTAAAATTGCAAGATATAGGCAAACCCTATGAAATGTCGTTTGTGCAAACAGTACTTAACACCCAGGCCATTGCAACACCCGACAACAATACCATAATAGCACAAGTTAAACATATAGATACCTATGGCAATGTAATTACCAATTTGCACAAGTCATATTTTGAAAAAATAGCTCAAGGCAGGCGGAAATTCAAATTCAGCTTTGCCAATAGCGATGAAGTGGTGATATCGCAAATAAGCAAAGGCTACCAAAAAATGGTGTCAAGAATAGGTCAAACCAATAGTAACATATTTTTTGTTTTCGGTGTGAGCGGCTATTTGGAAATAGGTTATCGAAATAGCAATCTGGCACAGCACTATGGCTTAGAAAACGCAGATATTATGAGTGGTAATTTTAGTTTTACTTTTTTGGACGATTAAAAAAAACACTTGCCGAAAGTATTTTGTGCCTTAGCGAAATATTCTTTTTCTTCATTTTTTTTTGAAAGTGCGTTGTCTGTGTATTCTGATAGTAGATAAGCTAATCTATCCTTATTTTCGCTTATCGGCAAAAAATTGCGTCAACAAATTCTTGCATTCTTCTGCTAAAACACCGCCGATATATTCTGTTTTCGGGTGTAGCAATAATTTTTTGTCTATCTGTTTGTGTTGAGTATCTGCAGCACCATATACTATGCGGGATATTTGTGTCCATGCGGCAGCGGCAGCACACATATTGCAAGGCTCTAAGGTTACATACAATGTGCAATCATGTAAATATTTGGCTCCCAGATAATTGCTTGCGGCTGTGAATGCTTGCATTTCTGCATGAGAGGTGGTGTCGTTGAGTGTTTGGGTTAAATTGTGTGCTTTAGCAATAATGATATTGTTGCAGGTGATAACGCATCCTATGGGAATTTCACCTTGTTCCATGGCTATGAGTGCCTCATTGATAGCCATACGCATAAAATATTGGTCGTCAAACATGTTATTTGCGCATTCTGGCTACGGGATAGCCCAATTGTTCTCTATATTTGGCAACAGTACGGCGTGCCACTTTGTAGCCTTTTTGGTTCAGCATGGCACACAAATCCTGATCATTGAGCGGATTGCTTTTATCTTCGTTATTGATGGCTTCAGTGATGATAGAGCGTATTTCGTGTGACGATACTTCTTCGCCCGTAGTGGTGGTAAGCGATTCGGAGAAAAAGAATTTGAGCGGAATGATACCATAGGGGGTAAGAACGTATTTTTGTTTTACCACCCGCGATATGGTGGATATATCCGCTTCTACTATCGATGCTATATCTTTTAATATCATAGGTTTTATCTTCATCTCGTCACCGGTGAAAAAATATTCCTCTTGCTTGTTCATAATAGCCGACATGGTGCGGTATAAGGTTTGTTCACGTTGAGAAAGAGCATCTATAAACCATTGAGCAGCGTTGAGCTTTTGTTTGACAAAATCCATGGCGGCGCGGCGGTCTGTTTCCGACATGGAATTTTTGCTTTTTATTTCATCATACATTTGTTGGTAGCGATGGCTTACTTTTAATTCCGGCAAGTCCGATTTAGGCATGGTGAGTTCCAATTTGTGCTTGCGTTCATCTATGGTGACAATAAAATCAGGAGTAACCATAGAAACCTCATCGGCATAAGCGGAACTTTCTCCCGGCTTGGGATTGAGCGAGGTGGTAATATAGTTGATGGTACGTTCAAATTCCTCGTCATCGCATTTTAATGCAGATTTTATCTTGTTAAAATGTTTTTTTGTGAAATCGTTAAAATATTTGCTTATAATGCGTTGTGCTAATGAGCTTTCAGGGGTGGGCGGCTGTATGTGTTGTAATTGCAGCAATAGGCATTCTTGCAGATTGCGTGCTCCTGTGCCTATGGGTTCCAAGCGTTGAATAACGGTAGTAATAATATGTTCTATGTGCTCGGCTGTAGTGCTGATGTTCATGCTGAACAATATGTCGTTAACCAAATCTTCACTTGAGCGGGAAATATAGCCCCCCGCGTCAATGCATCCTACAATGAAGGTGGCTATTTTTTTATCTTCTTCTTGCAAGGGCATCATATTTAACTGGGCTATCAAGTCCTCTTGATAACTGTCTCCCGAAACATAAGAAGACTCCTTGTAATTTATTTTTTCATTTTGTTCGTCTGCATTTTGATTGTTAGCAGCAGGAATATAATCATCATAATCGTCACGAAGATATTCCTCCCAATCCTCCATGTCATTGCCGTTTTCATTTTCTTCGTTTGCGGGGTTGTCATCCATTTTTTCATTGAGGATGTCATTGGTATTATCTTCTGATTTATCTTCCTTGGTATCGTTCTTGTCGTCAATTTCAAGGGCAGGGTTAGACTCCAATTCTTCATTGATGCGTTGTTCCATCATAATGGTGGGTATTTGAAGCAATTTCATCAATAGAATTTGTCGCGGACTGAGTCGTTGAATCATTATTTGTTCTTGTCGTTGACTTATTTCCTGCATAATATTATTGTTTTAATGAATATTCTACTGTAGTTGAAAACTTATTCTTTACTTATGTAAATAGATTGATATGTCAAAAATATCAATATTTTTACAAAGACAAAGATAGCAAAAAATAATGTAATAGCAAAAAAACGGGGCAAATATATTGAAAAAACGCTAATTGATTGATTGTTGGTGTTTTAAAATGTGTTGTAAATTCACTGCATGGCATAATTCTTGTTGTATCAATTAATAAAACGGGTATAAAAATCCCTATAAAATTCACAAAAACATTGAAAAATGAGCATATATCAATATTTGAATTCCAAGGAGAACTTCCGCGTGCCCGAATTTAAAGAAGGAGATATGTTGCTTGCTATGCCTTTTGTTCCAGATTTGTATTTCAACAAGTCGGTGGTGGTTATCACCCAATGTACCGAAGAAGCATACATAGGGGTAATGCTTAATAGAAGAATACAAGGAAGGGCAGAAATAAAAGTGGAAGACAGATTATGGGTGTTGCCTTCTGCCTTGTTCGCAGGAGGGCCATTGGGAGATAATATAATAAATGTATTATACCGACATTCTGAAGATGTGGGCGATTCCATGCAATTAAATAAGGATGTGTATTTTAGCATAGGCAATTTAGAGTTGTTCCGGCAGATTCATGATTGTACTTTGGATGTAGAGAATGCTTATTTGTATATAGGTTTGTGCGTATGGTCACGCAAGCAATTGCAACAAGAACTCAAAGAAGGATATTGGACAGTAATAGCCGGTCAGGCGGATTTGATATTCAAGGTTGAACCGGAATTGTTATGGGATAAGTTGGCAACGGATATTTCACTTTCTGACGATTGCCGTAATTTGTTACCCGAAGATCCGCAAGATAATTAACCGTGTAGCATAAATTGTATATATTGAATGCGGTATCCTTGTTCCAGCCACATTTTTTCATAGTAGGTTTGTATGTTCAGTATTTCCGGAACGGAAGGTAATGCATATATGTCAGTGACATTTTGTCGGATGTTGTATTGTAAACTTTGCAGGGTTTCCATGGTGAAGTCGTAAAGCATTTGGCTGTCGGTTTTTAGATTGACAGTGCCTTCTGCTTTTAAAAAACTGCTATATAAATTCAAATATTTCCGGCATGTCATTCTTTTGTTCACCTTTTTGGGTTGGGGATCAGGAAAGGTTATCCATATTTCCGCAATTTCATCGGTATCAAAATAATAATTAAGCATGTCGATTTGAGCACGCAAAAAAGCCACGTTGTTCATATTTTCCTCTATGGCCGCTTTTCCGCCTTTCCACATGCGGGCACCTTTACGATCTATGCCGATAAAATTTTTGTTCGGAAACATTTTTGCCATACCTGTGGTATATTCGCCTCTTCCGCAACCGAGTTCAAGCACGATGGGATGGTCGTTTTTAAAAAAAGTATGCCAATTGCCTTTTAAACTAAAACCTTGAGATATAACCTCCTCTCTTGTGGGTTGCACAAAATTGGGAAAAGTATAGGTCTCAGCGAATTTGGTCAGTTTGTTTTTTCCCATATATGTTTATTCTTCAGTGTCGCTGGTGATGGTGTTGGGGTCTTTTCCTACTACAAGGGTGATGGAGGAAGCATACGGGATGGTGGTGCCGGCACTGATAATACGACCTTTGTAGCGTTGTTCCAGCACGGCATTGTTAAATTTGCTCTCTTTATATATTACCTGTCCGAGCTTTAAATTGTTGCTTTGCAACATGTTTTCTGCTTGGCGGAGGGATAAATCCAACAGATTGGGCATTTCTACCTTAGGAGCCGTATAGGCTACTGTGGTAAGGTATATCTTTCTGTTTTTCTTTATTTTGCTATCAGGAAGAGGGTCTTGATTGAGTATGGTGCCGGGTGTTTGATTGGGCAAAAACATGGAGTCGATAATCTCCAACCGAAAATGATGTTTATTATCGTGTTTTTCAAAATCTTCCAATTCACTCAAAGATTTTCCTATAAAATTCGGAGTTTTGTATTCTTGTCCGTGCATAGATATTGCTTTAGTGAAAAAAGAAGCCAATATCAATATCGCCACACTTATAAGTGCCATTATCACCAAAGTGCTTATATAGGGATGTTTGTTGTAAAATTGTCGTAAATTCATAATGTTTATATCTTGGCTGTTTGTTGTCTATTTTGTATCCATTGAGCGAATTTTTCGTTTTTTCCGGCTAAAGGGTAGCGTTTGCTAAAGTAAGAAACATCTTCTTGTCCGGCATAAAATCTTTCGTCTAAAGTATATAATATGTCTGTGAGTTCATCATATTGACGGAGGGTATAATAGATATCCATTTTATCCAAATACAAGTCAAACATGCCGGGCAAATAGTTGATGGCACTATCCAAAGATTGTAGTGCATAGTCATAAGCCTCAGCGTTTTGATAACTCCATGCGGAATATACATAATAGATGGGGTCATCACCTAATAGACGTATGAGCGTTTCTATGTGTTTGTTTGTTTCATCCACCAACCCGTTGCGAAGAGCACTTTGCATTAAATAAAAGGTAGCGGTGCTTTCGTATTGCGGAAAATCTTTCAGGAATGAGTTTGCCATGGTGTGCACTTGGTCGTATTCATATTGTATGCATGCCAAATTCAATTCCATAATGCGGGCATAGGCATAGTTTTGCATGGAGGGTAGCAGATAAAACAACATACTATCGGCTTGTGCCCATTGTTCATTGTTAATGGCATGGTTGACCATTATTAATTTATTTACATGGTCAACTTCCTCATTGACAATTCCTAACAGATTGTATATTTGCTGGCGGAAGTCGTCACTCCATTTTATACCTGATATCACGGCAAAGGCATCTTTTACCTTTATGATGTTTTTTTGGTGATAAAGCTCAAAATCTTCTATGGCAATACTTCCGTTAAAATAGGTGCGGAATATGGCACGAGGTTCTCCTTGAGCGGTACGATAAAATTTTATAAAACGAAAGTCGGCGCCGGAGTGTACATTATCTATTTTTAATTGTGCAGGATTCCAATTGTTTTGGATGTATGCTCTTGCTGTATTTAACTGTTCTTCACTAAGTTCCATTCCAGAGGTGATGATATTGAAAAATGCTTCCGCATCAAAAGTATCCGTTATTTCGTTGATATTACCGGTGATAACAGCTTGTTCCAATTGCTTTGCAAAGGTGATATAGGCTTCATCGGATAAATCTTTTTTGTTGCATCCGCATAGGCATACAATACAAACGAGCAGCAGGAGTGTCGATTTTAGTTTCATGATATTGGTATTATTGTTTGATAGTATTAATTATTTCATCTATTGCTTGTGTGAGTCCGTCGGCGTTTTTTCCGCCTGCGGTTGCCAAATAGGCTTGACCGCCTCCGCCACCGTCAATTTTTTTGGCAGCGGCACGCACTATATTGCCTGCATGATATCCCTTATCGACCATGGCTTGGCTGAAGAAAATAGTAAGCGAGGGCTTGCCTTCGTGTACACCACCGCCGACAAAAGCGAACGGGCTGTCCATAAAATGGGGCTTTAGCAAAAGCGTTAGGTTCTTTATGGTTTCCGCCGAGTCGTCGCTTTGGTAGCGTATGATTTGTATATCGCCATAGTGCTCAACTTGCGTCAGCAGTTTATCTTTAATCATGAGCATTTTTTCATTGAGAAAATGTTCCACCTGTTTTTTCAGTTGGGCATTTTCTTCTATATAGTGTTTTACCGAAAGAGTCAAATTGCCTTTGGCGTTACAAAGAGCTTGTATGGCTTCCAAGGTGTCTTGTTGGCTGTGCATCCATTTTTCCGCTGCTTCAGCGGTAATGGCTTCTATACGGCGTATGCCTGCGGCAATGGCCGATTCCGATACTATGTGAAGCATGCCTATATTGCCCGTAGCCGAAGTGTGTGTGCCTCCGCAAAATTCCACTGATGCTCCGAATTGAACCACACGAACTCTATCTCCGTATTTTTCTCCGAACAAAGCCATGGCACCCATGGTTTTAGCTTGTTCTATGGGCACATCTCTGTGGTCGGCAAGCGGTATGTTTTCTCTTATCATCTTATTGACTATGTGTTCCACCTTGCGTAAATCTTCTTTGCTTATTTTTTCAAAGTGGGAAAAGTCAAAACGCAAACGTTCTGCATTCACAAAAGAGCCTTTTTGTTCAACATGTGTGCCCAGTACTTGGCGGAGTGCAAAGTGTAAAAGGTGGGTGGCACTATGATTGTTGGCGGTAAGTTGTCTGCGTTCGGCATTTACTTCGGCAACAAATTCGGCAGTAAGGTCTTCAGGAAGCCGATTACAAATGTGTATGTGAAGATTATTTTCTTTTTTGGTATTGGTAATGGGGATGCTTTCATTGGCGGATTTTAATAAACCGGCATCTCCTACCTGACCGCCTCCTTCTGCATAAAAAGGAGTGGTGTCCAAAACCAATTGGTAAAAAGTTTGGTCTTTGGTGTTGATTTTTCTATATCTTAAAATATGTGTTTTTACCGATAGCGTGTCGTATCCTACAAAAACGGTAGCGGTATCGCCGGGGGTGACTATTTGCCAATCGTCCGCTTCTATGTTGGTGGCGGTGCGGGACCGTTCTTGTTGTTCTTTAAGGCAAACTTCAAACATTTGCATATCCACATTTTTGCCTTTTTCTTGTGCCATCAATTGGGTAAGGTCAATAGGAAAACCATAGGTGTCAAAGAGTTCAAAAGCGAATTTTCCGTCTATCACCTTGTTGTTTTGGTGGGTAGCGGTGTATTGCTCAAATTTTTGTATACCGTAAGACAAGGTACGTAAAAACGACAATTCTTCTTCTTTAATAACCTTATATACTAATTTTTGCTGGTCGGCAATTTCAGGATATTGTTCTCCCATTTGTTGCACCAATATGGGAAGAAGTTCACAAAGGAACGGTTGTTTGAAATCCAAAAAGGTATAGCCGTAGCGAACGGCACGGCGCAATATACGGCGTATTACATAACCGGCACTTGTGTTGGAAGGAAGTTGACCATCGGTGACGGCGAAGGATACAGCACGAAGGTGGTCGGCAATTACACGCATGGCTATGTCTTTTTGTTCATCATCGCCGTACGAAAGTCCGGCCTGATGGGCTATGGCATGTATGATGGGTTGAAATACATCGGTGTCGTAATTAGATTGTTTACCTTGCAGCACCATGCAAAGGCGTTCAAATCCCATACCGGTGTCCACAAATTTGTGTGGTAACAGTTCCAATTGTCCGGAGGCAGTGCGGTTGTATTGTATAAATACCAGATTCCATATTTCTATCACCTGCGGGTGGTCGGCATTGACCAACGTTTTGCCTGCTGTTTTTTGTTTTTCTTCCTCACTGCGGAGGTCTATATGTATTTCAGAACAGGGACCGCAAGGACCGCAATCGCCCATTTCCCAAAAATTGTCTTTTTTGTTGCCGAAAAGAATGCGGTCTTCGTCCACTATCGTTTTCCATATATCGTAGGCTTCAGTATCTTTTGCGGTACCGTCTTGCGTATCGCCGCCGAATACGGTAACGTAAAGGTTGGAAGGATTGATTTTCATCACCTCCGTCAAAAATTCCCATGCCCACATAATGGCCTCTTTTTTGAAATAGTCGGCAAACGACCAATTGCCCAACATCTCAAAAAAGGTATGATGGTAGGTGTCGTGTCCCACTTCTTCCAAGTCGTTATGTTTGCCTGAAACACGCAAGCACTTTTGACTGTTGGCAACCCTTGGAAATTTGGCCGGTTGATTGCCTAAGAATATATCTTTAAATTGATTCATACCGGCATTGATAAACATCAAAGTAGGGTCGTTTTTTACGACTATGGGTGCCGACGGTACTATGTGATGCGATTTGGATGTGAAAAAATCTAAAAACGCTTTGCGTATTTCTGTGCTTGTCATTTTTTTTGTTATTGATTTAAAACATTTTAGCGAATATGCGGAACATTCTTGCGTATATTCGTCATAAATGCAAAGATAGCATTTTTTTGGCAGAAAATCGTGGTAGGATAAAATCAGCAAATTAGAAAAATATGTTGTAGTGGAAAAAATTTAATTTCAAGATACTATAATCGCAGTATGTATTAAAAATCCTGCAAAAATCCAATTAGTAACCCTTGCTGTTGTGCTTTAATTAATTGATATTCATATATATATATATAAGAAATGTATATTTGCAAAAACAATTTGACAAATTTTTTTAAAAATATATCATGAATAGAATTGGTAAAATAATTACGTGTTTGTTAATATTTTTTATATCAACATTGAATGCTCAACGTATATTCGAGGGAGATGTGTATTATGCAGATGGAACAACATCCATGCCGGACGTCGGTAGTATCAATGCTGCTTTCACTTCAGGCAAAACACCTATTGGAGTGGTGTATTATGTAGATACAACAGGACAATATGGATGGGTGGTTGCGTTACATGATGCAAATAATGGACTTCCTTGTAAATGGGAAAATGAATCAGGTAACCCAGGCAGATGTGTAGATGTGATCGGTATTCAAAATACTAATATAAGAAAAGCTATTGAAGATGTAAATGGTTATGTCAATACTGCAATGGTGATGAATTTAGGGTCAAATTGGGCAACACAATGGCCTGCCTTTGGCGTGGCATGTTATAATAATGATACAGTTGCTAACGGAAATTGGTTTTTACCTGCTGCAGGTCAATTGCAATTATTGTATTCAAATATGAATGTTATGTCGTCAACTATTACTAACTTGAAAAATTCCTATTTTGGGACATCTATAGCATCTGAGATGGGTGGTTATCAATATTGGACCAGCTCAGAGGAGAGTAATAGCAATGCGTGGTCTATATGCGGAGATGGTGTTTTGACTTCTAGTCGAAGTTATATTGATTCGAAAATAACAGATCATTATGTTAGAAGTATTTGTCATGTTAATTTTTCAAAAACAGATCATCTTATAGTGCGTCATCCTGATGGAACAAGTGATTCTTCATTTTATAAAGTAGGACAAAAAGTTATTTTGTCGGATAATAGTGAGGGAATTGTTTTTTATACACCTGCAATTGGCGAGGATTTAGCGGTGTCAATGTCAGATTTAATAGGTAGTTATAAATGGGCAACAGATACGGGATTTTTAGAGTTAACACCTGTAGATATGTATGAAGTTCCTATTGCATCAAATATATATATGGGTCCATGGAATGAGTTTTTACCAGGGGTGAAAGATATGAATGGCTATGAAAATACAAGAACTATTAGGCAAAATATGTCAACAACTCATCCAGCAGCTTCTATGGTGGACTTTTCTAAAGGGTGGTATATTCCGTCTTCCGGTGAGTTGATTAAATTGGGTGTACGACAAAATGTGGGGTTAAATGGAATAAAGGCAAATTTGAAAGATAGTGTAATAGGTCATGTCACAAGAAATTACTATACTTCAACTATGATTTCACGTTCCAAGGTGTGGATTTTAACGATAGATACAAGTTTAACATGGTATGGCAAGTGGCAAAAAACAGACACATGTGGAGTTCGTCCGATACATGGAGTGAGTGCTAGGTTTTATCATGGTGATACATTGTCAGTTGTCGTAACTCCGGGAACATCTATACAATGGTTTAAAGATGAAACAGCTATTTTTGGAGCAACAACAGATAAATATGTTCCTACTAGTGCTGGCGCTTATTACGTAATAGCCACCAATGGATCTATATCACAAAGGTCTAAGACTCAACGCGTGTTAGGAGTTGACACACTTCAATATTTGGTAGATGTTAAAAGTAATGATACTACGATGGGAATAGTAATGGGAGGTGGAATATATCCTATTAACACGCAGGTCGTATTAACAGCTGTTGCTAAACCCAATGGTCAATTTGTAATGTGGAGTGATGGAATTACCCCAAACCCAAGAACAATATCAGTAACAAAAGATACTATGTTTACAGCTATTTTTAAAGGGAATGGTTATTATACAATAACAACGAATGTTAATGATACTAGTTTTGGAGAGGTATTAGGTGGCGGAATTTATTCTTATTTGGACACTACGACGTTGATAGCAATACCTAAAGGCGGATATTCGTTTGCAATATGGAGCGATGGTGTCACCCAAAACCCTCGTGCCATAACAGTTCTAGGAAACGCGACATATACAGCATATTTTGCTTGTACGGGTACATATATCATTGATGCAAGAGCAAATGATAGCACATTAGGAACGGTAACAGGTGGAGGTGTCTATAACAATGGGGATACAGTCATGTTAAACGCTATTCCTCATCAAGGATGTGAATTTGTCAAATGGAATGATGGGGACACTTTAAGTTCAAGAATGATAATTGTCAATAACAATGCGGTGTATATTGCAGAGTTTACTAATATGTTTGGCATAGATACATGTGTTATTTCCGCAATTGCCAATGATAGTATTTATGGAACAGTTGTTGGTGGTGGCGTATATTATAAATATGATACTATATTGTTAACGGCTATTCCAAATAATGGATATCAATTTATTCAGTGGAATGATGGTAATACCCAAAATCCGAGAACGATAGTAGTAACAAATTCTATGACGTATATAGCTAATTTTGCTCCGACTATTGAAAATAGTCATGTTGTAACATTGTCGGTAAATAATAGTAATTATGGAAAAGTGAGTGGAGAAGGCGTGTATGCTCATAATTCACAAGCGGTTTTGACAGCTACCCCGTATTACGGATATCATTTTGTCCGTTGGGATGATGGCAATATCAAGAATCCGAGAACTCTGATAGTTGTTGAAGATGTTTCATATGTTGCTTATTTTGGAATTAATCAATATAATATTGAAGCAATTCCGTATGATACGAATCAGGGAATTGTATTAGGCAGTGGAATATATAATTATAACACACAAGTTACTTTACGAGCAGAAGCTAAAGATAATTATCATTTTGTACAATGGAACGATGGAAGTACGCAAAATCCATATACAATAACAGTAACTGATGATGCATCGTATATAGCGAATTTTGCATATAATGTAAATATAGAAGAAGCAACAATAGACGGAGTGCAAGTATATCCGAATCCGACGATGGGAATTTTGGAAGTAAATAAAGAATATGTTCAGCAAATAGAAATATTTGATGTGAACGGGCAAGCATTAATGTTATTTACAAATAAAAATATTGTGGATATAAGTCAATTACCATCAGGTATTTATTATTCGCGGATAACCTTACCACAAGGTGTTTGTGTAAAAAAGATAGTAAAACAATAATTATAAAAAATAAAAATAAACTAATACAAAAAAGGTTACAAAGTAGTAACCTTTTTTTGCTTTTTTCACATCCGCCTTTCTCTTCTTATAATTCAAAAAAAAATGTTATATTTGCAAGTTCTGAATATAGGAAGTTAAGTGTATAATACATTGATGAATAGGAATTTTTTAGTAGCGGTGTTGGCGGCTGTTTTATGCTTGGGCATGTCAAATGCGGGTGTAGCCCGTGACAAAAAGAACAATGCCAATAAAAGCAAAAAAATAGAAAAAGTAACCAAACGGTATAAGACCAAGGAGGAGAAATATGCTGCTGCTTTGATGTATTATGAAAAAGGAGCATACCTCACCTCCGCCCAATTGCTGGAAGAGATATATCCTTTGTATATGTCTGTTCCGCAAGGCGATACCATATTATTCCTTTTTGCCGACAGCTATATGAAAAACAATGACTTTTTGATGGCAGCCTTTCACTTTAACGATTATATTCGTCGATATCCGCAAAGCAACAGGGTGGAATTGGCGGCATTTTTGGCGGCAAAATGTTATTATCTGAATTCTCCTGCCTATAATTTAGACCAATCCGATTCCAAAATGGCCATAGAGGGCTTGCAAAGTTTTATCAGTGCCTATCCGGCCAGCGAACATGTGGAAGAAAGTAATGCAATGATAGATACTTTGAGAAACAAGTTGGCATATAAAGATTTCAGCATTGCCAAAATGTATTACAACACCGAAAACTATAAGGCCGCTCAAATATGCTTTCAGAATTTGATGAAAGAATACCCTACATCAAATTGTATGGAAGAAGCTTTGTATTATATGGTGAAAAATAGTTATGCCTATGCACAAAACAGCATAGAAAGCAAAAAAGCGGAGCGGTACCAAATGGTGTTGGATGATGCTGCTAAGTTAAAAGTGTATAATGCAGAGTCAAAATACATGGCAGAGGTGGACAAACTTATGGCAGATGCAAAAAAGAAAAGAGATAAAATATTGAATAACAATTAAATTACTGATATAAATGGATTACAAAAAAATTAAAACCGATACGAATGCGATTACTCGTAATTTGAATGATTTTGATAAAGAAACGGGCAATATTTATGAAACCATCAACATATTGGCCAAGCGTTCTAATCAAATAGCGGTGGATTTAAAAGAAGAATTAAACGAAAAAATCAAAGATTTCGCCACTCACGACACATCAGAAGACGGTGCGGAGAATAAAGAACAAATAGAGTTGGTGCGTTTTTATGAACAAATGCCCAAGCCTACTTTGTTAGCTATTCAGGAGTTTAAAGATGGTCAAATATACTATAAAGAACCCGAAGAGGAAAATTAGTGTATGAGTAAAAATGTTTTAATAGGCATTACCGGCGGCATAGCTGCCTATAAATCTTTATATCTTATCCGTTTGTTTGTAAAAAACGGGTATGATGTAAAGGTAATGGCTACAGAACATGCTATGCAATTTGTAACGCCGTTGTCTATAGAAACATTGAGCAAACATGAGTTGTATACGGATATGTTCTCTCCCGCCATACACCGAACCACCGAGCATATTTCCTTGGCACAATGGGCCGATGTATGTGTGGTGGCACCGGCTACGGCTAACATAATAGGAAAAATAGCTCATGGCATAGCCGATGATGCTGTATCCACTACGTGCATGGCTTTAAAGAACCCTTTGTTTATAGCTCCTGCTATGAATGAGCAAATGTTACATAATGCCGCAGTAGAAGATAACCTGTCATTGTTAAAGCAGCGGGGAGTGCATGTGATAGACTCGCAGGCGGGATTTTTGGCTTGCAATGCTTACGGAGACGGTCGCATGGCGGAGCCGGAAGATATCTTCCACGCAGTACATGCATTTATGCAGCAGAAATTGTTTCCCCAACGAAGCGGAATCAAAGCCATGGTGAGTGCAGGAGGTACTCAAGAGGCCATAGATGCGGTTCGCTATATAGGCAATCGTTCTTCAGGATTGATGGGCTTCGCTTTGGCCGAAGCCTTAGCCGACCAAGGTATAGAAGTGGATTTGGTAACGGCACCCACTCATTTAACTATACAACATCCGCTTGTGCACCGCATAGATGTGGAAAGTGCAGAACAAATGTTGCAAGCATGCACCTCAAGCGCCCGCCAAGCAGATATAGTGATTATGTCAGCAGCGGTAGCCGATTACACACCGGTAAAAAAATATGAGCATAAGCTAAAAAAACAAAGTCAAAACCTGACCATAGAATTAATGCCGACAGTGGATATACTCAAAACATTGTCACTCAACAGAGCCAAAAAACAATGGGTGGTGGGCTTTGCCTTGGAAACGGACAATGAATTGGAAAATGCTCGCAAAAAAATGAATACCAAACAGTTGGATATGATAGTGCTGAATTCTCTCAATGACAAAGGAGCAGGCTTTTCCACTCATACCAACAAAGTGCTGGTATTGGATGCGGACGGAGGGGTGGTGGATATACCCTTGCAATCCAAAGCAGCTGTCGCTACCGAAATAGTAAAACATATATTTGAAAAACTAAACCTGAACGCGCATGAGTAAACTACTGCCGATATTGGTATTTGCATGTTGGTCGTTTGCATTGCAGGCACAAGAGTTCAATTGCAGGGTGAGTGTGAATGCAGACAAAATGACCGGAGAATTCGCCTCACAAGTGAACAAAGATATATTCAAAGCTTTGGAGCAGGGAATAGCCGGTTTTATTAACGAACGAAAATGGACAGATTATAATTTCACCACTCAGGAAAAAATAGAATGCAGCATGCAATTGATAATAGAACAAGCCGTTTCTACAGAACAATTTGTGGGAAAATTGTTCATACAATTGAGTCGTCCTGTGTTTAATTCCACCTATACCACTTCCATTTTTGCTTTCCAAGATAATGATATAGCGTTTAAATTCACTCCCAGCCAAACATTTGATTATGACGAAAGTTCGTATTTATGGACCATCACTTCATTAACAGCCTTCTATGCCAATCTTATGTTGGCTATCACCTTTGATACTTTCGGCAATCAAGGGGGGACACCTTTTTATACCAAGTGTATAAACATAGCCGCCTCTGCACCTGCCACTGAAGCAGGATGGTCAACATCATCAAAAGATTCTCGGAACAGGTATTGGCTCTTGGATAGTTATTATAACAATCCCTCCTCAGGAACATTCCGTTCCTTTTTGTATCAATATCATCGTTTAGGCTTAGACGTAATGTCCCAAGATTTGGAAGGAGGCTACGAGGCGGTGCTGAATGCATTACAATCTTTAAGTCAGATGGCTTCTAAAAGCACTAATATGTACTGCATGAATATATTGGGTATGTATAAGTCGAATGAATTTGTGAATATGTTTTCTTCCGCTTCACAAGAACAAAAACAAAGGGCCGTGGAATTTTTGTCAAGAATAGACCCGAGCAATTCTGCCAAATATGATAAACTGCGTTGATAAGTTTAACGTATGATACAGCATATTCGTATTGAAAATTATACCCTCATAGAACATCTTTCTGTGGATTTATCTGACGGTTTTACCGCTATTACGGGCGAAACCGGAGCCGGAAAATCTATGTTTATCGGTGCCTTGTCTTTATTGATGGGGCAGCGTTGTGATACCTCGGTGTTGAAAGATAAAAGTAAAAAGACCATAGTTGAGGCTGTTTTTGATATAGAGGCATACCATATGGAATCATGGTTTGAAGCTACGGATTTGGATTATTCTCCTCAATGTATTATCAGAAGAGAAATCACACCTCAAGGCAAATCCAGGGCTTTTGTCAATGATACACCGGTGAATGCCAATGTTTTACGACAATTGACATCTCAATTGGCGGATATACATTCCCAACATAGCAATTTATTGTTGCAGGATAAAAATTTTCAATTGTTGATAGTAGATCAATATGCTCAGTTGGATAAAGAATTATCGCAATATAGGCAACTATATACCCAATGGAAACAATTACAGGCGGATTATCATGCCATGCAAACGGCATCGCAAAGTTTCGACAGGTCGTATATAGAATTTTTGATTACAGAATTGGATAACGCCCATTTGCGTCAGGGAGAACAAGCCGAATTGGAAGAAAATTTACCCCTTATGCAGCATGCTCAGCAAATAGAGCAGGAATTAAGCAAAAGCGTCAATTTAATAGAATCTTTGTCGCCTATCAATATTTTGTCTTTGATGCGGGAGGTGAAGCAAAGCATGGCAGAGGTGAGTCGTTTTCAAGAGCAATATGCGGAGATGAACAAGCGTATGCAATCCCAGTTGGTGGATATGGAAGATATCGCATATGAACTTAAGCGTATGCTTGCCAATATTCAGAACAATCCGCAGGAAATAGAACGTATGACGGCTCGTTTAGACGTGTTGTATCGTTTGGAGCAAAAGCATCATGTAGCCGATGAAGCAGAACTGATAGCCGTGTATAAGCGTTTGAACGCGCAAATGGAACATATAGTAGATAACGAAATAAACGAAAATAGACTAAAGCAGGCTATTGCCGAAAAATATGCCGAGTTGACCACCATGGCATGTGCTGTTTCGGAACGAAGAAAAAAAGTATTGCCCGATATAGAGCGTATGTTGGAGCAAAGGCTAAAAACATTAAACATGCCTGATGCACAAGTACGTATACTAATGCATACAACCGATGAGTTATCGTCAACAGGCAAAGATAACCCCGTGTTTATGTTCAATGTAAACAAGGGGATGGAATTGCAGGAAGTGGCTAAAATTGCTTCCGGAGGAGAATTGTCCAGACTGATGTTAGCTATTAAATCGTTGATAATTAGTAAAAATGTGCTTCCGACTATTATTTTTGATGAAATAGATTCCGGAGTATCAGGAGAGGTGTCTGCAAAAATGGGGGCAATGATGAAACAAATATCCGCTTATTGTCAAGTGATAAGTATTACACATCTCCCACAGGTGGCTGCCAAAGCAGACAGGCAAATGTTAATATATAAATATAGCACAACAGACAGCACCGTTACCCAAATAAAACCGCTTACACATCAAGAAAGAGTGGAAGAATTGGCGAAAATGATAAGTGATGAAAATGTGAGTTCGGCAGCAATACAAACTGCCAAAAATTTATTGGAAAATTGATATGAAATCTACTCATCCTTCTATAGTGTTGCAATTTTGCCCTTTTTGCGGTAGTAAAAATTTTATATGGGATAATGTAAATTCCCATACTTGTTTGAGCTGCGGCAAAAAAATGTATGTCAATGCTGCAGGAGCAACTATAGCACTTATTTACAACGAAAAGCAAGAATTATTGTTTACCATACGCAAACACCAACCGGCAAAAGGGACTTTGGATTTGCCCGGCGGTTTTATCAATATAGAAGAAACGGCAGAACATTGCGTGGTGCGTGAAGTAAAGGAAGAATTGAATTTAGATGTACAGTCTGTCAGTTATTGTACCTCTTTACCGAATACCTATGAATATAAAGGCTTGACCTATTTTACCATAGATATGGTGTTTGTGTGCAAGGTGAACGATTTTTCCTCCTTAAAGGCGCATGATGATGTTGCCGATTATTGTTTTATGCCGGTAGAAAAAGTGGTGTTAAATGATTTGGGATTGAATTCGGTACGAACCTTGATTCAAGGTCTGCAATCTTCCATCAAAAAGTAAACGATTATAAGGTCATTTTAAGCATATTTATTTCCGCTTTGGTCAAAAAACGATATTGACCTCTAGGCAGGTCTTTCTTAGTAAGACCGGCATAATATACTCTGTCCAATTTTACAACTTCATACCCTAAATGTCCGAACATACGGCGAACTATACGATTTTTGCCTGAATGCAGGGTGATACCCAATACGTTATGTTGGTTGTCTACAAATTCCAATTCGTCAGGTTGGATAAAGCCGTCGTAGAGTTCTATACCATTACGCAATGTTTCAAAATCGGCCAAAGACATGTCCTTGTCCAAATCCACTTGGTATATTTTTTTGATTTCGAATTTCGGGTGAGTTAATTTCTTGGTCATCTCCCCGTCATTGGTGAAAAGCAAAAGCCCTGTGGTGTTTCTGTCTAAGCGGCCAACGGGATAGATTCTTTCTTCGCACGCACCTTCTATTAATGACATTACACTGTTGCGGTCGCGTTCGTCTTCTGTGGTGGTGATAAAATCCTTAGGTTTGTTGAGCAATAGATAAACGGGTTTCTCTCTTTGCAATATTTTATCCTCGTAACGTACTTCATCGGTAGGCATTACTTTGGTGCCCAATTCCGTTACCACAACACCGTTCACTTTTATTGCACCGGCAACTATCAAGTCGTCAGCCTCTCTGCGTGAGCATATGCCGCTGTTGGAAATGTATTTGTTCAAGCGGATGGGACCTCTTTCTTCATTCCATTCCAAGGACAAAATTTTGGGTTTGCGAGCACTTTCGCGACCTTCTTTACGGCGGTGATTGATGATTCCTTCTAAAATTTCCGAACGCTGGCCGGGTGTTTTGCCCATGTTTTTATCATAATGACCTCTTGTACGTGTTCTGCCGGAACGATTTTCATCGTAGTTATCGTTATCAAAGCGGCTGTTACGAGAGGTGTTGTATTCGCGGTGACGGTCGTCTTGTTTTTTGCGTCGTTTATAGCCTTCACGCTTTGCGTATTTATCGTTTTTACGAATGTTGTCTTCTCTGTAATCGCTACGTTTATCTTGATATTGTTCAAAATTTTGGTTGTCAACATCAAAATGGTCTTTTCTGCGATTACTACGCGAAGCGTTGGTCGGTGACGATTTTTTTAGAAAGCCCAATTTCTCGGTAAAAAATGATTTAAAAGCATCTTTTTTGTGGTTTTCACTATCCGATTGAGCATGTGAAACGTGTTTTCTTTCTCTATTATCTTTTGAACGAGCATTCTTTCTGTTTTTACTTACGAATGCTTCACTGCGACGATTTTTGCCGTAATTTTTATTTGATTCCATTATTATTGTTTGTTTGTCTCAGCGACAACAGTTTGAAAATGATTATTTTAATAAAAATATTATAGAACTATTTTGAGAGTGCAAATGTAGCATTTTTTTTCATATAATGTTGAAAATAAATAATTTTTTATATGTATTTGCAGAAAACAAGCGGAATGCTTTCCTGCCTGTGCACCTTCGCATTCATTTGTTCATTTTTTTTTTCGAAAGGGTCTAAAAAAAAGAGGACATCAAGTCCTCTTAATTTTAACATATGATGATGTTTATTTCAACCGTTTAAATTGGCAGGTAAAATGTCTCATCAGTTCGGCTTCCCATGTAATTTCCAAACCACGGGTGATAGTGTTTCTGCGGTCGTAAACATTTTTCAAGGCAGCGGCTATCACATCCATGTGATTGTTGGTATATACACGACGAGGAATGCATAAACGAACAAAATCCAAACCATTGAAACGATTTTGGCGGGTTACAGGGTCACGGTCTGCTAATACATAACCTATTTCACAAGCGCGAATGCCTGCTTCCAAATAAAGTTCGCAAGTTAATGTTTGTGCAGGGAATTCTTCTTTGGGAATGTTGGTCAATATTTTGTCTGCATCAACAAATATGGCGTGACCGCCTGCAGGACGTTGATAAGGTATTCCGTATTCATCCAATTTGGAAGCTAAGTATTGTACTTGTTTAATACGGGTTTCTACCATTTCAAATTCACAATTTTCTTGTAAACCTACAGCCAGAGCATCCATATCGCGGCCGTTCATACCGCCGTAAGTAAGAAAACCTTCAAAAGGAATGCAGAATAATTTTGCACCTTCGTACCAATCTTTTTTATTGGTAGCTATAAAGCCGCCCATATTCACCAAACCGTCTTTTTTGGCACTCATAGTCATGCAATCTACATAACTGAACATCTCTTTAACAATTTCGCGTATGCTTTTGTCGGCATATCCTTCTTCACGAGTTTTGATAAAGTAAGCATTTTCAATAAAACGAGCGCTGTCCATATTTACTGGAATACCATATTTATGGCAAAGTTCAGCGGTTTCGCGTATGTTTTTCATGCTTACAGGCTGGCCTCCGACGGTGTTGTTGGTAACGGTAAGCACCATAAACGGAACTTTTCCTTGATTTTCTATGAGCACTTTTTCAAGTAATTCAAGGCTTACATTGCCTTTGAAAGGAAGTTCCAACTGGGTGTCTTTAGCTTCAGGAATGGTGACGTCAATGGCGAATGCTTTACGACTTTCTATATGACCTTTGGTAGTGTCAAAATGTGCATTGCCGGGGACAACCATACCCGGTTTAATCAAATAAGAAAACAAAACGTTTTCAGCAGCACGTCCTTGGTGGGTAGGGATTACATAATTAAAGCCCGTGAGCTCTGTGATGGTGTTTTTCATGTGAAAAAAACTACGGGCACCGCCATAACTTTCATCTCCCATCATCATGGCACTCCATTGACGGTCACTCATAGCTCCGGTACCGGAATCGGTAAGAAGGTCTATATAGACTTGTTCCGATTTTAACATGAAAATGTTGTTATAGGCTTCTGCAAGCCATTTTTCTCTTTCTTCTCTAGTGGATTTCTTAATAGGTTCTACCATTTTTATTTTCCACGCTTCAGCAAAGGGTAATTCCATAATTGTTCTCTTTTATATTTTTTTGTTAATATTTTTTTTGTCAAAAAAAGTGTTTTACAATTGATTTTTGTGAATTCAAAAGGATGAATTTGTATGCATTATTTAGGGTTTAGTGTTTTTTGCGAAATAAAAATCAGTTATCTTTATTCAGCACTAAAACGCTAAATATAAGGATCTCTCTCTTTTATGTTCGCAAATTTTCTCATTCGTTAATTCGTGTTTAAATACTTGTTTCAAAATTACCACTTTTTTTTTAAATAAAATGGTATTTAGATGAAAAAGATAAAATTAGTGTATAAATAACTTATTGTCAGTGATAAAAAATTTATTATTAAAAGAATATACTTTTTTTTATTATCAAATACTTCATTGGAATAAATCAGCCGTAGGGTGATGAGGAGAGAGTGCTTTAAACATATTTTTTATGCTGTTATAAAATAATATGATAAAAAATCATGAGCTTGGCGGGTATTTTGCATATAATTCTTTAAAAGGTATTAATATTTTTTGTACCTTTGTCAATTGGAATAGTATTCAAACGAAAACACTAAATAAAAGAAATAAAATATGAAACAGTTACTAAGTATATTATTGGCAGTATGTATAGGCGTAAGCGCCATGAGTCAAGAAAATTTGTCCAAAAGAGTAATCCCTTTGCCGTCGGTAGATGTTAAAACATTAGACGGAAATGTGTTTAATACAAAAGATATTAAAAATGACGGAAAGCCTGTGATAATTTGTTTTTTTGCCACTTGGTGCAAGCCGTGCATGGCAGAATTGAAGAATATATCGGATGAATATGAAGATTGGCAAGAAGAAACAGGAGTAAAAATTTATGCCGTATCAATAGACGATACGCGTTCCAGTTCAAGAGTGGCTCCTTTAGTAAAAGGGCAGGGATGGGATTATGAGTTTTTATTGGATGAAAATTCGGATTTTAAGCGTGCCATGAATGTCGGAGATATTCCTCACACCTTTGTTTTGGATGGAGAGGGTAATATCGTGTGGCAACATGCTTCGTATGCTCCGGGCGTAGAACAAGAATATATAGAAGTGGTAAAACAAATTTTATCTGCAAAATAGACCGTATGTTTAATAAAAATATATTGGTGTTGCTATTTTGTGTGCTGATATCATCGATATGGGCACAAAATAATTTTTTGAAAAATAGCGTCATCACAGGTAATTTTCAATTGGATGGGCAGTATTATATTCCCGATACGCTCATCAGTGCCGATACTATAGATAACAAAGTAAGAGCCAATGCTTTTTTGAATATCAACTATAGCAATGGCGGGTTTTCTGCCGGTTTTCGTTACGAATTTTATCAATATCCTTTGATAGATTTTGAAAAAATCAACTATAAAGGTCATGGCATTCCTCATTATTATGCAGGATATAATCACGATTATTTCGAGGTGGTGGTCGGTAGTTTTTATGAACAGTTCGGCAATGGATTGGTATATCGTTCGTATGAGAATCGTAATTTGGGATTTGATAACGCAACCAACGGAATAAAGGTGGTGGGTAAACCATACAAAGGCATCAGGCTTGTGGGCATATGGGGTACTCAACGAAATTTGTTTACAAAAGAAGGAGAAATTCGCGGGGGAGATATGGATATCTCTTTTACGGAAATGATAGATAAAATCAAAAATAGCGGTTTCCGTCTGGGAATAGGAGGTAGTTTTGTATCTAAATTTGAAAAGGATAATGACGTGGATTATAACTTGCCGCAAAATGTAGCCGCATGGGCAACACGTTTGAATTTCGGTTATAAAGATTTTAATTTGAATGCCGAATTTGCCCAAAAATTTAATGATCCTAATTCCCTTAATAGAATGATATACAAAAACGGTCATGCTTTGTTTGTTACGGCTTCGTATGCCATGAAAGGTTTGGGAGTGTATGTCACCGCTTTGCGCACCGACAATATGGACTATCGTACCAAACGCAATGTGGTGCTTAACAACAATATGATAAATTATGTTCCCACCATCACTCGGGAGCATACCTATGCTTTGCCTTCAATGTTTCCATATGCTTCGCAACCTCTCGGACAAATAGGCATTCAGGCACAAGTGAATTATCAAATTCCTAAAAAGACGAAAATAGGCGGAAAATATGGTACCGATATCATGATTAATTATTCCCGTATGCACGGCATCAAACAAGAATTGGTGGAAGAAGCTGTTGAAAGTGGTGACGTAGCGGGAACCGACGGCTATACCTCCAAGTTTTTTGCTTTCGGGGACCTGTATTATCAGGATTTGAATATAGAAATAAGTCGTAAATTCACCAAATCGTGGAAATTGGCCTTGTCGTATGTTTATCTTATATATAACCAAGCTGTCATAGAAGGGCATGTGGGCGAGCCGAATGTGAACTCACATACAGTAATAGCCGATTTGACCTATAAAATCAATAATAAACACGCTTTGCGTTTGGAATTACAGCACATGTATGCCAAAGAACATAACGGGAGTTGGGCTTATGCACAATTGGAATACACCATAGCCCCGCATTGGTTTATCTCTGTGCTTGACCGCTGGAATTACGGAAATCATAATCCTCAAAAAAGAGTGCATTATTATATGGTGTCGGGTTCGTTTGTGTATAAAACGACTAAGGTTACCCTTAATTTCGGTAAACAATATGAAGGTATATTGTGTGTAGGAGGTGTATGCCGTGCCGTGCCGGCATCGTATGGAGCCGGTTTGTCGGTTGTAACATCGTTTTAGTATGATAATAAATGATTAAAAATAAATGAAAAAAATAGCGATATGGATAGCTGCCGTTTTTGTGCTGGTAGCTTGTGATAAAATAGAAAAACCATATAAGGTGGAACATCCCAAGGCCTTGATAAGCGTGGATACACCTCAATTTGAAGTAATAGACCATGCCTTGCAAAAAATATTGGTAGAAGAATATACAGGACATTTATGCTCTAATTGCCCGCAAGGACATGATGACCTTGCAAAAATCAAACTTGCAATGAAAGATACTTTGGTCCTTTTGGCATTGCATGCAGGAGTAAAGAATTATGTAGAACCTGACCCTGATTTTGATTTTTGTGATAAAGGTTTTATCAGTGATTTCCGAACCGCTGCCGGCAATCAGTATGCAACAGATTTTGAAATCAGCATGATGCCCAGAGCTGTATTCAATCGTACACGTATTAATGATAGTTACGGACAGTCCAGACCCAATTGGAAGACTATATTGGGAGATATGCCACGAAAGCCAGCCGAGCAAGGGCTGCAGATAGCACCCGTGTGGAATGAAGCCGGCGATACTCTGTTCGTGTTTGTGAATGCAACATTGTTTGCAGATACCAAGCAAACTATGCGATTGACGGTATTGATGTCGGAAGATAGTATAATAGCCCCGCAAAAGAATGAAACACCTTCCATAGGAAGCGTTCCTGCTATATGTGATTATGTGCATCACCATATGTTGCGTGCCAATATCTCTCCCATTGACGGCACTACCTTTAATGCGGTTTCGGCAGGGGAGAGTGCCATTTTTGCCTATGCCTTGGCATGGTCACCGGTGTGGAAAAAGAACGAGTGTAATATCATTGCTTTTTTAAGCGATGCAGAAACACATGAAGTGTTGCAAGTAGAAGAGTGTAAAATAAAAGAATAGTGGCACAGTTAAAAAGATTGGTAGGGCAAACGGCCATATATGGGCTCAGTAGTATAGTAGGGCGTTTTCTCAACTATTTGTTGGTGCCGCTCTATACATATAAAATAGCCGCAGAAACGGGCGGATACGGAATAGTTACCAATATATACGCCTATACGGGATTGCTATTGGTATTACTTACCTTTGGCATGGAAACCACTTATTTCCGTTTTGCTAATAAAGAAGGGGTCAACCCCGACAAGGCATTTTCAACCGCACAATGGGCAGTGGGGTTAGTCGCTCTGTGTTTTGTGTGCATGTTGGCATTGTTTTATAAGCCCATATCAGCGTTACTCAATTATTCCTCCCATCCTGAATATGTGCTAATGATGGGAATAGTAGTCGCTTTTGATGCTTTTCAAGCAATATTGTTTTCCCGTTTGCGGTATGAAAACAAGGCTGTAAAATTTGCCGCTCTCAAGTTGATATTCATTATATGTAATATATTGCTTAATTTGTTTATTTTCTTATTGGCACCTGTATTATATGCAAGTTATCCTCATTTGATGGCATGGTATAATCCGAATTATCAAGTGGGTTATATATTTGTGGTGAATATGATATGTACCATGGGTATCACCTTGGGTTTTGTACCGAAACTTAAAAAAATGCGTTATGGCTTAGATATCCCTATGCTTAAGCAAATGTTGAAATATACATGGCCTTTGCTATTGTTGGGATTGGCCGGTATATTAAATCAAGTGGCCGATAAAATATGCTACCGTTTTATAGTGCCCGGTCAAGAAGGGGAAGTGCAATTGGGTATATATGGTGCCTGCGTGAAAATAGCCATGATAATGGCTATGATAACACAAGCATTCAGATATGCATACGAGCCTTTTGTGTTCGGAGGCAGTAGGAGCAAACAAAATACAGAGGTACAAGCGGTGGTGATGAAATATTTTGTTATGTTCACCTTGTTTGCTTTTTTGGCAGTGGTAATGTATATGGATATATTGCGTTATATCATTAAGCAAGACTATTGGGAAGGCTTGGTGGCAGTGCCGATAGTGATGATGGCGGAAATATTCATGGGCATCTATTTTAATTTATCGTTTTGGTATAAACTCACCGACCAAACATGGTGGGGGGCAGTGTTCTCTTTTATAGGATGTGTCGTGTTGTTGGCTATCAATTTTATTTTTGTTCCTCATTACGGGTATATAGCATGTGCATGGGGCGGTTTTGCCGGTTATGGCACTTGCATGGTGCTATCCTATTTGGTAGGACAAAGAAAAGCACCTATAGCCTATCCGCTTAAATCCATATTCGGCTATTTTGTTCTTGCCATAGCTTTGTTTTTCATTAGTAAGGCAATACACATTCCGCATATGTGGCTTTCATTGTTAGTGAATACATTATTGTTATTGGTATATGTAGCGGTAGTTGCTTATCAAGAAAGATTGTTGGTGGCTAATGTTATCAATACGGTAAAACAAAAAATATTCAACCGTTAGGTAGTATGAGCAAAGGTAAGGTTTTGGTGATAGATTCCGTTCATCCGAGTATGATTGACCGTTTGGCTGAAATGGGATACGAATGCGAAACAATAGCAATGGATTATCCTGATTTGTTAGGGAATATACAAAAATATGCAGGACTTGTTATTCGCAGCAGGTGTGCTGTGGACAAACCCGTTATAGACGCAGCCGCCCGATTGAAATTCATCGCTCGTGTGGGAGCCGGCATGGAAAACATAGATACTTTGTATGCTCAACAAAAAGGAATAGCATGTTTGAATTCTCCGGAAGGCAATGCCGATGCCGTAGGGGAATATGTCATAGGAAATCTTTTGGCTTTGTTTAGGCATACCTTACAAGCCGATGTGCAAGTTCGACATGGTGAATGGCAAAGAAAAAGCAACACAGGCATAGAGCTCAATAGCAAAATAGTGGGCATAATCGGATATGGTAATATGGGGCATAGCGTAGCTGAGAAATTGAGCGGATTCGGGTGCAAAGTATTGGTTTATGATAAGTATAAACGCAATTATGGAGATGCTAATGCGGAGCAGGTAACATTGGAAATTTTACAGCAACAAGCCGACATAGTAAGCATACATATTAATTACATGCCTGAAAATTACCACTATATTAATAGTTCGTTCATCGGCAATTTTCAAAAAAACATATATTTGGTCAATACCTCAAGAGGTAAAGTGTTAAACACCTCCGATTTAGTAACGGCATTAGCTAACGGCAAAGTGCTGGGAGCGGTATTGGATGTATTGGAATATGAAGATATACGTTTGCAAAATTTGCCGATGAATCAATGGGATGATGCTATGCATGAATTGGCACAAAATGCCAACGTTATATTATCGCCTCACATAGCAGGACAAACCTACGAATCGCAGGAGAAGCACGTGAAAGTGTTGGCGGAAAAAATTAAACAATTATCTTTGGATTAATATTTTAGAATGGAAATAGTATTGACATTATTTTACGTGCTATTGTTTATGGTATTGATATACAAATTACCATATTTCCAATCCAAGAATATTTCTTCATTCGTTCTGTGTGTGTTGTTCGGTATCAAAGTGCTGGCAGGGGTGAGCATGTATTTTGTATATACCTATTATTATCCCGACAGGTCGCAAGCGGATATTTTTCGTTATTTTGATGATGCCAAAGTAATATATAATGCTTTGCCGGAACGGCCTATGGATTATTTACGTATATTGTTGGGAATAGGAAACGACACACCCTATTTTAACGACCATTATTATGTATATTTAAATCATTGGGAAAGAGAAATAGTAACAAATATTTTTAGCGATTCACACATCATTATTCGTTTTAATGCTTTAGTGATGTTGTTTTCTTTCGGCTATTTCAATGTGCATAATGTATTTGCTTCTTTTATTGCATTTGTCGGCCTGTTTGCTATGTATAAATTCATGGAACGACACACCAAGCATCTGCATATAGGCTATATGATCGCCATTTTTTTGTTGCCGTCGGTGATGTTTTGGACTTCGGGTGTACTTAAAGAAAGTGTTATCATATTCGGAGTCGGCTTATTTGTTTATGGTATAGACAGTATGTGCGAAATAAATATGCCATGGTATAGGCGTTTCATGCTTTTGGCAAGTGCTTTTTTGGGAGCGTTGTTATTGATATATACAAAATTGTATTATCTGTTGCTGCTGCTATTGTTGATGACAATATTTATAATCAACAAATACAGACGGATAACTCATCCTTTATGGACGTATATAATAGCGGTAATGATAGCGGTGCCGTTAATGTATGGCATAGCTTGTTATGCAGGCTATGATGCATTGGATTTAATAGCCTATAAACATAATGATATGTTGAATTTGGGATTGTGCGAGCATGCTCAAATGGCAGATACTATTCGTTTGGAAGCCACTCTGCCTGCATTTGCAAGTTATGTGCCGCATGCTTTGTTCAATGCCATATTCAAACCTTTGCCGTTTTCAAGTGCATCTCCAATGGTGATGGCGGCATGGGCGGAGAATATGTTGTTGTGGATAGTTGCTTTAATATTATTATGTATAGGGGGCAAATGGCAGGTAAAAAATAAAAATATTTTTTACTTCTGTGTATTGTTTTTTCTTGCCAATGCCTTGGTAATAGGATTAAGTGTGCCTATAGTGGGAGCTATAGCAAGGTATAGATGTATTTCCTTGCCTTTCGGCATGTTGGCGGTATGTCTTTGTCTTGATGAATATACTATGCACAAACGATGGAAGGCACTACAAAAGAAATGTAAAAGGCAATAGATGAAATATTATATCATATCAGGAGAAGCATCCGGTGATTTGCATGCGGCAAATTTGGTTAAGCATATATTTATGCAAGATACTCAAGCGCAAGTGCGAGCATGGGGAGGTGATTTGCTGCGTCAAGCGGGTGCATGTGTGGTAAAAGACTATAGCGAAACCGCATATATGGGTTTTGTAGAGGTGCTGACCCATTTGAGAAGCATTATGCGTAATTTTGCTTTTTGCAAAAAAGATATTTTGACATACCAACCCGATGTGGTGATACTGGTAGATTACCCCGGTTTTAATTTGCGTATTGCTAAATTTTTGCATCAGCATAACATATCGGCGTATTATTATATTTCACCGCAAGTGTGGGCATGGAAAAAAAACAGAGTGCATGCCATACAGCAAAATGTAGATGAAATGTTTGTCATATTACCGTTCGAACAAGATTTTTATGCCCAATATGGCATGAGAGTGCATTACTTTGGGCATCCTTTGTTGGATGTGGTGCAACAGTTTAAGGTAGATACAACTTTCGCCGATAGATATATCACCGATGAACGTCCTATAGTGGCTATTTTACCCGGTAGCCGGCATCAGGAAATAAAACGTATGCTACCGACTATGTTGGCAGTTGCCGACAGATATGACAATTATCAGTTTATGGTAGCCGGTGTGGAACAACATAAAAAATTATATGAGCAATATGTACACAGCAATAATGTGAAAGTGATATACAATAACACATACAATCTGCTTCATTATGCATATGCGGCAATGGTTACCTCCGGGACGGCAACTTTAGAAACGGCACTTTTCAATGTGCCGCAAGTGGTTTGTTACAAGGCTACATATTTGTCTTATTGTATAGCTAAAAAATTGGTAAAGGACATTCGTTATATATCGTTGGTGAATCTTATAGCGGATGATGATTTGGTAAAAGAGTTGATACAAACAGATATGAATGTTAGCACTTTGCAGCAAGAATTTGATAAACTATTGCAGGGAGATACCAGAGCCCGAATGTTAAAAAAATACGGACAATTGCATCAAAAATTAGGAGACGGTGCGGCTACTGATAAGATAGCAGCTAATATGATAAACCTCCTGAAAATGCGATAAAATCGCGTTCTGAGCGGTGCTTGAAAAGGTAAAATAAAAGAAGATAATCAAAAAAGGGGGATAAAAGTTTTTTTGTAGTAAAATATTTGCTACCTTTGCATAATTCAAAATTAGATACGAATAACATTAAAAAAAATTAATATGAAAATTGAGAAAATAACATCAAGCCAACAAGCAATGGACATGGAAGCTCGTTATGGTGCTCATAATTATCATCCGCTTCCGGTAGTATTGGCAAAAGGTAAAGGTCCCTTTGTATGGGATGTGGAAGGTAAAAGGTATTTTGATTTTCTTTCGGCATATTCTGCTGTTAATCAAGGGCATTGTCATCCTAAGATTATCAAAGCTTTATGTGACCAAGCACAATTGCTTACTTTGAGTTCACGTGCTTTTTACAATGATTGTTTAGGTGTGTGGGAAAAATATGTAACCGAATATTTCGGATACGATAAAGTATTGCCGATGAATAGTGGTGCCGAAGCTGATGAAACCGCTTTGAAATTGGCTCGCCGTTGGGGTGTGGTTAAAAAAGGTATTCCTAACGACGAAGTG
The DNA here is from genome assembly GCA_002309615.1 of Bacteroidales bacterium UBA1205. GTDB lineage: Bacteria > Bacteroidota > Bacteroidia > Bacteroidales > WCHB1-69 > UBA1205. Next base: position 56,276 of record DBXT01000037.1, on the reverse strand, counting down.
ATGATAGTATGTTGTGAAGGCAACTTCCATGGTCGTACCATTACCATTATCACCATGAGTAATGATCCTGAAAGTTATGCAAACTATGGTCCTATGACCCCCGGTTTTATTCGCATTCCTTACAACGATCCTGATGCATTGGAAAAAGTGTTGGCTGAAAAAGCTGATAAAATAGCCGGTTTCTTATTGGAACCCATTCAAGGCGAGGCCGGAGTATATGTTCCCGATGACGGATATTTGAAAAAATGTTATGATATATGTCATAAATATAATGTATTGTTTATGGCAGACGAAGTACAATGCGGTATAGCTCGTACTGGAAAGATGTTGGCCTGCGACCATGAAGGTGTTCGTCCTGATATACTTATATTAGGTAAGGCTTTAGGTGGTGGTGTGGTGCCGGTGTCTGCAGTATTGGCAGATGATGATATCATGCTTAACATTAAACCGGGCGAACACGGTTCTACTTTTGGAGGCAATCCTATTGCCGCAAGAGTTAGTATTGCCGCTTTGGAAGTGATAAAAGAAGAAAATTTGATGGAAAAAGCAGACCGTTTGGGTAAAATATTCCGCGAAGAAGTAGGAAAGATACAATCTCCAATGATAGAAAAAGTTCGCGGTAAAGGTTTGCTCAATGCTGTTATTATCCGTCCTAAAGATGGTAAAGAAGCATGGGATGTATGTTTGAAGATGAGAGATTTGGGCTTGTTAGCAAAACCGACACATCAACATATTATTCGTTTTGCTCCTCCATTGGTAATCACAGAAGAAGAATTGCGTGAAGCTATAGAAATAATCAAAAAAGCAATAAAATCTTTTGAATAGCATAATGCGAGTATAAAAAAAGCAGCCGTCAGGCTGCTTTTTTTTATCTTATATGTTAAAGCGTATTCTAAAATGCTTGCAAAAAACATTTATCTTTGCATTTTGTGATGCATAAAGCAAAAGTTGAATGAATTAACAATCAATTATGGCAGATAATTATTTAGAGAACAGATATGATGCAATATTCGGAGCATCATCTAAAAAAGTGATATTAAAATCAGGAAATAAGAGCATTGATGTATTATTGCGTCGCAATAGAAGTTTTCGTGGATATAAAAAAGAACAAATTGTAACGGAAAGTCAGTTAAAAAAAATAGTAGCAGTCAATACCTGTATACCATCGGCAAGGAATCAGCAGGTGTTGCGTTTTAAATTGGTAACAAAAGATACCGGTGCAGAACACGTGTTGAAAAATATAGTGTTAGGCGGGGCGTTACCTGAATTGCATTTACCTTTTGCAGGTACGGAACCGGAGGCTTTTATTGTGGTATGTTCTGTCATTGCGGAAACTCGCATGGTAAGCATAGATATGGGAATCTCGGTACAGAGTATGTTGCTCAAAGCCGTAGATATGGGGCTGAATGGTATTATTATAGGCGCTTTTAATAAAACAGCCGTCATGCAGGCTTTGCAATTACCATATGAGCCCGCTTTGATAGTAGCAATAGGTAAAGGAAACGAAAACATACAATGTGTTCCCATACATTCGCACGAGAATCATAATTATTATCGTCAGGACAATGTGCACTATGTGCCTAAAGTTATGGTAGAAGATTTAATACTTTAAAACGAAGGAAAGCAATGATGCACAACATTTGTTATGCATCGGTGTTCCCGGATGCATTTCTCTTATTTATTAAAATCCACAGTGCGTTCTTCCGCGTGGTACAAAACCGCACAATAGCGAGCCAATACAAACAGAAAATCAGACAAACGGTTGATATAGATGAGTATATTATTGTCTACATACGCTTGTTTGCTAAGTGTGATAATACGACGTTCGCATCTGCGGCAGATGGTACGGGCGATATGGCATTGTGCACACACTTGATGAGCATCTAACATTACAAATGCATGAAATGCAGGAACCTTTTGCTGCATATTATCTATATCTTGTTCCAATGAGGTGATATGCTGTTCGGTAATATCTTGTAATGGATAGGTATAGTCTTTCCGATTGCCTATGGCCAAATGAGTTTGTATTAAAAACAGCGTATTTTCTATTTTTTCTAAATATTGTTTACATTCGGCTTGTTCTATCAGGGTGTATATCAATGCTATGTGAGCATTAAGTTCATCAACTGTACCATAGGCTTCCACTCGGATATTATCTTTACTTACTCTTTTATTGTCTAAAAGATTGGTTTCGCCTTTATCTCCGGTTTTGGTATATATTTTCATGTTATCTTATAATTTTTTGTCTGTTAAGAGCTGCATGATACAAGGCAGCATATCTATTGTGTTCTGCCAAATTGGTAGAAAAATTGTGCCTGCCGGAAAAATCATCTTTGGCACACATATATATATAGTTGTGTTTTTCATAATGCAACACAGCCTCTATGGCTTGCAGTGAGGGTATGCGAATGGGGCCGGGAGGCAAGCCTGTGTGCGTGTAGGTGTTGTATGGAGAGTCAATTTGTTTATCTTGGTTGAGTATGCGTTGAATGGTGAAATCGCCCAAGGCAAATTTAAGTGTGGGGTCGGATTGAAGCGGCATGTTTTTGTATAACCGGTTGAGATACAATCCAGCGATGGTAGGTTGCTCTGTTTTCAAATGATTTTCTTCTTCCACTATAGAAGCCAATATGCTTACTTCAACGGGAGTGAGCGGAATGGATTCCGCCAAGGCCGTGCGGGATGAATTCCAGTAACGAGTGTATTCTTGGTACATGCGATGTATAAAGGCCTCGGCAGATGTATTCCACCAAAATTCGTAGGTATTGGGTAAAAATACCACCATGCAATTTTCCGTGTTAAGGTCATATTGCTGCCAAAAGTCGTTGTCTTGCAATAAAGACAACAAATCTTCTGCTGAGCATTCCAATTGCTGAGCTATGCGTTGAGCTAATTGTTGTTTGGTGCGAATGTTGTTAAAAGTGAGTTTTACCGGTTCTTGCTTTCCTGAGCGTAGCATGTTGACGATATCATTGTTACTCATGCCAACGGAAATTTTATATTTTCCTGCGTGTATGTGCGACGGATAATTCTTTTTTTGAGCCAATTGTTTAAATCCGCAGGTGTCTTTGAGTATATTTTTTGTATAAATAGAATCCAATACCTGAGAAAATGAAGCATCGGAATGGATGTAAAGATATTGATTGTTTGCCACATTACCGGCAAATATCAGACGGTAAACGCGTATTCCCGCTAAAGCCGTTGCAATGATAAGTATGATTGCAACAATGATATATATATGTTTTGATTGAAAGTGTTTCATAATTTGCAAAGGTAGCATTTTATCGCTAAAAGTTCAATTGGTATAGCTATAAAAAAAACAGGGATAGGATAGCTGTAAAATGTAAATATCATAAAAATGCAGGAAAACCTGCCATATAATTCCTTTTTTTTAAGAGAAGTAATGGATGAATCAGTGTTGAAACAGGTGGAATAGATAATAAAATGTTTTTTTTTGAGAAAATATCATGCAGTAAATCACGTGTTTAATGTTTTTTTTCAAAGAGTGTTATTTTTTTATCCGAAAACAGGCAGGTAATAAATAAAAATGTTACCTTTGCCGAACAAAAATAATTAATTAATAATAACATTAAATAGTACTAGTATGAAAAAGTTATTTGCATTGTTAGTTGTTGCAGGTTTAGTATTTGTATCTTGCAATAATGCAACTGAAGAAGAAACTGTAGCTGAAGAAGCAGTTGTTGAAGAAGAAGCAGTTGTTGAAGAAGCAACTGAAGAAGTAGCAGAAATGCCTGCTGAAGAAGCAACAGAAGAAGCTGCAGAAGTTGTAGCTGAATAATTTTCAGTTTAAACTCGCAAAAGTAAACAAGAGTCACATAGTGGCTCTTTTTTTTATTTTATAATACGATCGGGGTTTTTATTCAGAAAGGCTTCCCAGCCGGAATAGGAGGACGATGTTTGTATTTTAGTTCGTTGAAGATAGTGGCAATAGGCGATTGCAAGAGCATCGGAGGCATCGTAGGTGTCTATCTCTTTGATGTGGAAGTCTTGTAACAAATATTGTAGCATACTTGCCACTTGCTCTTTTGAAGCATTGCCTTTACCTACGATAGCCATTTTAATTTTTTTGGGAGCATATTCATGCACAGAAAGTCCGGAATGCAAGCCTGCAGCGATAGCCACTCCTTGGGCACGCCCCAATTTCAGCATCGATTGCACATTTTTGCCGAAAAAAGGAGCTTCTATTGCCATTTCTTGCGGTTGATATTCGTTGATGAGTGATGTTACAAATTCGAAAATGTCTTGTAATTTTGACAAAGTCTCTTTTTTTGCATTAAGTTTAAGTATTCCTGTTTTGGTAACGGAAATTTTTGTACCTTTGGCGGTAATTATGCCATAGCCCATAATATTGGTGCCGGGGTCTATGCCTAAAATAGTTGTATGAATATTCACTAAGAGTAATGTTTTATATATGAATTATAATTCTGCAAAAATACTAAAAAGTATCAACATATTGGTAGGTATACTTATTTTTGTTTTGAGTTATCTATTCGTTTTTGTTAAATTAAGCACACCCTCTTTGTGGCAAGATGTTCGTGTGTGGTGGAATACCATGACATGGAATGTGATGTGTCCGTTGTTGGTGTTGATGATATTATTGATGTTTTTAAATTGGGGCATGGAAACTGTTAAATGGCGTTTTTTGATGCAAAAAGTATATCCTTTATCATTTTTTGCATCGTTAAAGTCGGTTTTGGCAGGTGTATGTGTGAGTGTGATTTTTCCCAATCGCTCTTGCGATTTCATCGGTAGAGCCTTTATCTTGCCGCAAGGATATGCTCTTAAAGGAACCTTGGTTACATGGGTAGGAAATATAGCCCAATTGGCAGTTACTTTATTTTTCGGTTTGTCGGGCTTGATATATGTGTTACTGAAAGGGCACGGAATAGCCCCGTATACCATGGCATATATAATAGGAACCATAGTATTGGTGATATTGTTATCGCTGATATTGTGGGCATATTTTAATATTGCGACATTTGTGAAATTTTTGCATAGAATAAACGGTAAGTGGGCAAATAAAATAGCGGATAAATTAAATTTTTTGGAATATTATACTTTTAAAGAATTGAGCATAGCATTAGCATGGTCTATCGGTCGTTATATAGTATTTGTCTTCCAATTGTATTTGGCTTTGCGTTTATGCTCCGGTAGTGTTCCGTTAGGGGCTGCATTGGGTATATCCTGCGTGTATTTTTTGTTTACCACCATTATTCCTACATGGGTGTTGAGTGAAATAGGGGTGAGAGCTTCGGTTGCAATAGTTTTGTTCGGCCCGGCGGTTTCTTATTTCCCGTCTTTAGGACTTAATACGGCTGTGGTAATATTTCCTACCATATTATTGTGGTGTGTGAATGTGGTGTTGCCCGCCGTACTAGGGTCGTTTTCTGTGCTTAAATTAAAATTGTTGCGTTAGAATGATAGTGCTAATAGTCATTGTGGCAGTAATATGTTTGAGCTATGTGTCTATGGTGATATATTGGCTGGCAGGATGGTATAAAATTCCGGAAATCCGGCACAACAGCCGTGAATGCAAGCATACTTTCAGCATAGTGGTGGCTTTTTATAATGAGCAGACATATATAGAAAGATGTTTGGAATCTTTGGTAAATGTGGATTACGATAAGCAGAAGTATGAGATTATATTGGTAAATGATGGTTCAACCGATCATTCCATAGAAATAGTAAAACGTATAGTGAGTGCATATCCACAAGCGGATATTACCATATTGAACAGAGAGCATACCGGAAAGAAGCGAGCCATACAAGAAGGGGTGCAAGCCGCTAAATATGAATTAATACTCACCACCGATGCGGATTGTGCGGTGATGCCTGCATGGATAGCAACTTATGATGCGTATTATGAAAAATATGCAAAATGTATGATGTTCGGTAGTGTCGCATTTTTTTCGCAACCACGTTTGTTTAATCGTTTACAACAATTGGAAATGGGGTCTCTCATGGTGGCAGCGTCCGGTAGTGTGGGCCAGGAAAAAGTGCTGATGTGCAGTGCGGCTAATATGTGTTATACCAAGAATATGTATATCAGCGTGCAATCGGCTTTGGAAAAAAGCAATAAGTATATTTCCGGTGATGATGTGTTTTTGTTGCATGCTTGTGCTGAAAATTATGGAGCCACATCAATAGGTTGTGTGCGTTCTTCGCAAGCATTGGTTTATACGCAAGCACAAAAATCATTTCGTAGTTTTTTGCGACAACGCATACGTTGGGCAGGCAAAGCTCCTCATTATGAAAATAGGTATGCGAAATATGTAGCATTAAATGTTGCGTCCATGTCCATACTACTGATAGTGCTATTGTTGTTGGCATGTGTTAATATAGCGGGCATGAAGTTTGCACTATCGGTATTAGTGGTAAAATTTTTAATTGACATGCCGGTGTTGTTCATTTGGTGTAACTATATCGGAAAACGGACTTTAATGTATCTATATCCGTTGGCAGCTATATGTTATCCGTGGTATATATTGGCGGTGTTGGCGGGTATGTGCGGCAAAAACAGATGGTGGAAATAGATTGGCAAAAAAGTGATACATTTGCAATTTAACATATAAAATAGGATGAAGCAATTAAGAATATTATTATGTATGAGTATGTTGGCGATGTTCGGAGGACAGAATTTGTGTGCTCAGAATGCCGCTGATGACATAGTGGGCTATTATTATTCCGAAGATCCTTTCACGGGTGAAGGTTCGCAAACCTATATCTATAAAGCTGCCGACGGCACTTATGAAGGTAAGGTGTGTTGGGTGGAAAATGTAAAGAAAAAAAGTTTTTTGGGATTGGTATTCCTTAAAGGTTTGGAATTTGATGCACAAAATAATGAGTGGAAAAACGGAGAGATAAAATACCCGGGTAAAAAAGGCACTTATAAAATGTATATGAAATTCACCGATGATAAAAAGTTGAAGGTAAGAGGCTATTGGGGAATAGCTATGTTAGGGAAAACCATGTATTGGTATCAGGAATCGTCAAAACGGAAACAATTGTAATATGTTAACCCAATTTGAAGTACAACAATATATTGATGAAGCCGAAAAAGTAAATTTTTCTTTTTTTTCATCGGCAAAAGAAGCTGTTCGTTTTGCCTTGCAATGTGTGGATCTCACTACCTTGGAAGGTAATGATACAGAGTTGAAAGTGCGTCAGCTATGTAATAAAGCCATTACGTATAACCCTTCAACTGCAGCTGTATGTGTTTATCCTGTATTTGCAAAAGCAGCCAAGCAATGTTTGACCGGTACCGACGTGAAAGTGGCTTGTGTAGCGGGAGCGTTTCCTGCAGGGCAAAGCCCTTTGGAATTGAAATTGGCAGAAGTGGATTATGCTGTTGCACAAGGTGCCGATGAAATTGATATGGTGATTTCCCGCGGTAAATTTCTGGAAGGAAAGTTGCAAGAAGTATCGGAAGAAATAATGGTCATACGCTCTCACTGCTCTTTGCAATGTTTGAAAGTAATATTGGAAACAGGAGAATTATTAAGCATAGAAAATATTTATAATGCTTCTATGATAGCAATGCAAGCAGGAGCGGATTATATTAAAACATCCACGGGGAAAATAAATATCAATGCCACTCCTCAAGCGTTTATGGTAATGTTGCATGCTATTAAAGATTATTATGCCGTTACGGGAAGAATGGTCGGAGTAAAACCTGCCGGAGGTATTGCTGATGTGGATACAGCTTTGTTGTATGTGAAATTGTTGGAGCGAATTTTGGGCGAACAATGGCTCAATAAACAATATTTTAGAATAGGAACCAGTCGATTAGCCGACAAGCTATACACTTATATCCAAGAAAATTAAAATATCATTGTATTGACTATTAGTTGAGTGTATTATTCGAATAGTTCAAGACATATTGTCACATTATTTTTTTTTGCAAATATTTTTGAAGGTATTTTTGTGCTAATGTCAAGAAAAATGTAATTTTGCACATTTAGAACAATAATTTACTGATTTGCCAATATGGAAAATATCGGATATGATAATGTGATAAAAAGCATTCAAATTATCACCAAATATTATACCTATTTAGTAGATGTTACCAAAAATAAACAATTGGTCGGTAGTACAAACGAATGGGTGTTGGATAATTTTTTTATCATCAGTGAGCAAGAAAAAGTATTAAAGGTAGACTTACGCAGTACTTTGATGCGAACCATTAAAGCCAAACGCAAAGGATATTTGCAGAATTTATTATATCAATATTTACAATCCACTTATTTCTTAATAGATAAACAACATTTATTTAACTATTTATCTCAATATCAAAAAGATAAGAATGATTATTTTTCTTATTTGGAAATTTGTCTTATTCCGCTGTATTTAAAAGTATTGCTCATACATGAGTTGAGTGATTTATGTGTTAAATTACAGCAGAAAATACAATTGCCGGAATCGGGTGTGGACTTGTCTAAAAACTTGGACCAAGCAACTAAAGAGAATTTGCTGATGATGAATTTGTTTAATTCTCTGAAAAAAATGACCAAGTTAGAAATGGAGGATGTGTTTACGCACATCAGCTATTCTGAAAAGTGCCTAATGCAAGAGCAGGCGGATATGTATAGTCGCATGTGCGACCAAACCAAATCCGATTATCGCAACCGAATTATACGAATGGCAAAGAAAAAGCATATGTCGGAATATGCTTTTGTACAGCGATTGGTTCAATCGGCAGATAAGGAGCACAAACATGTGGGATGGTATTTGTTTCCCCCTAAAGCATGGAATGCAAGAGCCCATGCATATGCAAGTATTGTCTCTGCGGTAACGCTGTTGTCGGCAGTATTAATAGCTTGGCTTTCTCATTCATTATGGGCTTTTTTGTTGCTATTGATTCCTATGAGTCAGTGGGTGATAGATGTTAGTAATCATATATTGTACATCTTACACCGCCCGATATCCACTTTCAAACTAAAATTTGATAAAGGGATACCACAGGAGTATGCAACCATGGTGATAGTGCCTACTATCATCAAAACTCCCGAAAAAGTACGGCAAATGCTGGATCAGTTGGAGGTGTATTATCTGTCCAATCGTTCCGATAATTTGTATTTTACCTTGGTAGGTGATGCTTCTGCCGAACAAGCTCCCGATATGCCATGGGATGCCGATATAGTGGAGGCTGGAGAGGAAAAGGTGAGAGCGTTAAACGAGAAGTACGAAAAAAATATATTCAATTTTGTATATCGCAATCGTTTTTTCAGTAAGGGAGAAAATTGTTATTTAGGCTGGGAACGCAAACGCGGAGCTATATTGCATTTCAACGATTTGTTGTTAGGAAATTTATCTCAAGCAGAAAAACAACAATATTTCCGCTATCAAACATTAGATAATTTTACCACTGATATCACTTTTGTTATTACTTTGGACACCGATACCGAATTGGTATTATATTCAGCCCATAAACTGATAGGAGCCATGGCTCATCCATTGAACAGGGCAGTGCTTGCGCCCGACGGAAAAAAAGTGATATCGGGATATGGCATAATGCAGCCGCGTATAAATGTAGATGTGGAAGTTACCAACAAATCCCGTTATGCCCAACTTTTTGCCGGTTTGGGTGGTTTGGATGTATATACCACCGCATCTTTTGAATTGTATCAAGATATTTTCAATGAAGGAAGTTTTTGCGGGAAAGGGATATATGATATAAAAATATTCCAACAAGTGCTCAAAGGAACATTCCCGCAAAATTTAATACTCAGTCACGATTTATTGGAAGGTTGTCATATTCGTTGCGGATTGATTAATGATGTGGAATTGTTTGATGATAATCCGTCGAATTATATTGATGATGCCAAACGTCATCATCGTTGGGCAAGAGGCGATTGGCAGATAATAAGCTGGCTGGGTGCACGTGTGAAAAACGAGGCAGGTCAAAAAGTAAAAAATCAGGTAAATACCATAGGCAAATGGAAAATTTTTGACAATTTGCGTCGAAGCATGTTAAGTTTGTTCCTACTTTTGACATTGTTTTATGGATTTACCATTGGTAATATCAATCCTATTTTTTATTTATTATTGGTTTTGGTAATAGTGGGAACGCCTATCTTTTTCTTTCTTGTTTCCCAATTATTGCATCTGCAAATGTTTAGCAAGCGGTTTAAATATTACATGACACTCTTGCATGGTATAGCCGTGGTGTTGTATAAATCGTTCATTACTTTTGCTCTTATTCCTATAGAAGCATGGATGTATACCGATGCTATCATACGTTCGCTATATCGCATGGGGATAAGCCATAAAAATTTACTCAACTGGGTACCTTCCGATGAGGCAGCCAAGTCGACTAAGAATACTTTAGCCGCTTATGTGAAACGCTTTATGGTTAATATAGTGGTGGCATTGGTATTTGCAGCGGCAGTGTGGTATTTTCATATATATAATGCTGCGATTATATCAGTGCCCGTATTAATTGCAGCTGTCTTTGTGATATTATCGTGGTGTGGAGCACCATTGTTAATGTATTTCTTGGGGCAAAAATTTTCCACCGATGAAAAACATTTAAAAGCCGCGGAATTAGAAGATGTAAAAGAGTGGGCAAAACGTACATGGCATTTTTTTGATATGCTTATGACCGAAGATACCAATTATCTTATCCCCGATAATTATCAATTTAACAGGGCAGAGAAAAAAGATTATAAAACCTCGCCGACAAATATAGGGTATTCGCTTACGGCTATAGTATCTGCTGTGGAATTGAACTATATAGGAGTAAGGGAAGCCGTAGAACGCATAGAACATGTGATAGACACTGTGGTGAAATTGAAAAAATGGAACGGGCATTTGTTCAATTGGTATCATATTCATACCATGGAAGCTTTGAACCCTTATTTTGTATCCACAGCCGATAGCGGTAATTTTGTGGCTTGTTTGTATGTGGTGCAAGGTTTTTTGGAAAAACAACTCATGTTGATAGAACAGCATCAACTTTCATCTCTGCAACAGAGTGCAATACAAAGCTTATTGAGCAAAGTGTGCCGATTGATAGACCGTACCGATTTTTCTAAATTATACAATCCTGCATTGGATGTTTTCAGCATAGGTTACGATTATAGAGAGGAACATTTATTGCCGTATCATTATAATAATTTTGCCTCAGAAGCACGTTTGACAAGTTTTCTAACTATTGCCAAAGGCGATGCTCCTTATAAACATTGGTTTTGTTTAGATAAAACATTGGTGCAGTATAAGCGATACAAAGGAGTGGCATCATGGTACGGCACTTTGTTTGAATATTTTATGCCTCTTATTTTTCTAAAAACATACAAGCATACCCTGATGGATGAAACCTATTCCTTTGCAGTATTGGCACAAAGAGCCTTTATTCAAAATGTTAATCATGCTCGTTTAAAGGAATATAGACAAAAAACAGATGGCACCGCTTCATTTAAAAAATTACCATGGGGCATTTCCGAAACAGCTTATCATGAATTAGACGATGCTCAAAATTATAAATACCGTGCTTTTGGCGTTCCTTATCTTAAATTTCAAAATACCACGCCGGATAGAATCGTGATTTCACCTTACAGTTCTTTGTTGGCCATAAGCGTTCAAGACAGAGGAGTGTATGAGAATATGCAAAGATTCAAAGAATTGGGTATGTATAATGATTTCGGATTTTATGAATCTTATGACGAAGAAGACGAAGTGCGGGTAGAAGCTCATTATGCTCATCATCAAGGAATGATATTAGCCAGTTTGACCAACTATTTATGTAATCATTGCATACAAGAATATTTCCAAAGTGAAAAATCTATGCAGGCAATGGAAACGCTACTCAAAGAAAAGGTGCAAATTAAGCCTTATATTGATTTGAAAGTAACTAAATATAAGCGATACCAATATTCAAAAGTGCGTCAAGAAAGCGATGTGAGAGAATACGACCACATTACCAACGTACCCGAAATAGGCATGCTGTCCAACGGAGATTATACGGTATTGTTGAATGATAGAGGTGCCGGATTCAGCAGATATAAGAATGTATATATCAATAGATATAGAAAAATATCGGCGGAATCGTACGGGCAGTTTATGTATATTAGAAACCTGCAAACAGATGATTTATGGTGCAATACCTATGCCCCGTTGTATAAAAAACCGGATAAATACAGGGTGATATTTGCTTCAGACAAGGTTAAATATTTAAGAGAAGACAAGGGTATAGTTACCAATACTGAAGTAACGGTGGTAAAGGATCATAATGCCGAAATACGAAAATATACTTTTGAAAACCATACCTCGCAAGGGGTTACTTTGGAACTCACATCCTATGCCGAGGTGCTGTTATGTCGTAAAGATGCCGACGAAGCCCATCGTGTGTTTAACGGAATGATGGTCTATAGTGAGTTTGACCGCAATACGGAATCATTGATTTTTTCACGACCTGTTCGCGAAAACCGTGATGCACAACATTTTATAATCCAAAAAATGTTTCTCGAGAAGGACACTCCTCGCAATATTAAAGAGGCTCTGAATGCATCCAATGATTATCAATATGAAACTTCTCGATTAAATTTTTTAGGAAGAAATCGCAATGCACAACATGCTGTAGTGATAGAAACCCGCCAAAATTTGAGCAACACCGTCGGCACTACCTTAGACCCCGTTATGAGCATGCGACGTTGGGTACACCTGAATCCGGAAGCAACGGCGACGGTATATGTAATTACCGGATTCGGTAAATCACGACAGCAGGTGTTGCAAATAGTGCAGTTGTATAACAACAAAATGGCTATTAACAATGCATTTGAATTAGCTACGGTTTATAGTAATATGCGTACAGCTTATTCTTTGTTCAAAGGGGAGCAAATGTATTTGTATAATTGTATTGCCAAATATATGTTGCAAACGGCCACATGCGGTGTGATGCACCAACAAGCGTTGGCTAACAATGTGTTATCGCAATCTGCATTATGGAAATATGGTATATCTGGCGATTTGGCCATATTGTTACTTGAAATAGACAGTGCGGATAAGTCGTCCTATGCTAAAGAAATATTACAAGCTTTTGAGTATTACAAAAACAGGGGAATGTATTTGGATGTGGTAATTATCAATGATGCACCCGATGGTCAGCAGGAACAACTGACTAAATACATTAATGACATGGCCAACCTTGAACATTTGAGTTATGTGCATAACCCCATAGGTAAGGTATATGTGGTGAATGGATATCATATCACCGATGCGGAAAGAACTCTTTTTAGAACGGTGGCAAGGGTTAGTTTTTCCACTGTTGACGACTTGTCCATTACAGAGCAGATAGCTAAAATGGAATCAGAGTACCAATATTACCAAGATAAGGAGCATTATGACAGGCTCAACGCTGAAAAAAATATAGTTACCGATGCGCAAAGTTTGCAATTAGCTTTTTATAATCGTTACGGAGGTTTTACCTCCGGCGGAAAGCAATATGTCATACATGATACCAATACCCCTCTGCCATGGGTGAATGTGTTGGCCAATCCTCATTTCGGGTGTATAGTAAGTGCAACCATGAGTGGATTTACTTATGCCTACAATGCCCAACAGTTCAAACTTACTTCATGGTCAAATGATATGGCTTACGACCCGTCTTCAGAAATGCTTTTGGTGCAGAAAAAACAATTCATCCCCACTAATGCCATACATGGTTTGGGCTATTCCCGATTTGAGGCTTGTTATACCAATTATAAGGTACAGGTGCAATTGTTTGTAGCCAAAGACAGTCCGACAAAGTTTTATCATATAAGCCTTACTAATTTATTGCCCCAAGAACAAACATTGCAATTGAGTATGGTATATAAGTTGGTATTAGGTACCAACGAAGAAGAAACAGCCCGTTATTTGTTCTCGGAATGGAAACCTCAGGATAATACACTGTATGTTCGTAATATGTATCATGCTGTATATGGGCAAAAGCAAGTATGTTTGAGTGCAACCGAAACCATAGAAGCTGCCAAGATAGATTATCCGAATAGAAAAATGCTTTCAGTAAATGTAACTATCCCTGCCAACGCAACCAAAAAATTAGCCTTTGTGATAGCTTGTAGAGATGTAGAGCGAACACCCTATAGGCAATGGTCTATTCCCGAAATAGAAGAGCAATGCAAAATAATACAAGACTATTGGCAAAACCAATTGTCTGTCATACAAGTGGAAACAGCCGATGATAAGTTTAACTACATGGTGAATTATTGGTATTTATACCAAGTGTATTCAGCACGATTGTTTGCAAGAGCCGGTTTTTACCAAGTGGGAGGTGCTATCGGTTTTCGTGACCAATTGCAGGATGTGATGAGTGTGTTGTATAGCAATAGTGATTATGCTCGTAAACAAATATTAACTCATGCTTCACATCAATTTGTTCAAGGGGATGTGTTGCATTGGTGGCATGATGATTTGCGAATAGGAGCCCGCACTACCTTTTCCGATGATTATTTGTGGCTGATTTATGTGACCTACCAATATGTTACTATTACAGGTGATGAAGATATATTGGGAGAGATGGTTCCTTATGCCGAAGCGGAGATGTTACGCAACGGCGAAGCCGAGCGAGGCATGTCTTTCTCCATAGGAGAGCAGAAGGATACATTGTACAGGCATTTGCAGTTATGCGTGGAAAAAGCCTTGAGACAAATGGGATCACATCATTTGCCGCTGATGGGATGCGGTGATTGGAATGACGGAATGAGCAAAGTGGGAGTGGAAGGCAAAGGAGAAAGTGTGTGGGTGGCATTCTTTTTAGTGGATTTGTTACCTAAAATGGCTGATTTATCTCGCAAACGGGGAGATGAGGAATTTGCTGAAAAATGCGAAAATGCCATACCCGAACTTCGACAAGCGTTACAAGATAATGCTTGGGATGGAGCATGGTTTTTGCGTGCTTATTTCGATAACGGAGATTCTATGGGTTCGCGAAACAATGCAGAATGTCAAATAGACCTGATTTCTCAATCATGGAGCATACTCACCAATGTTGCAACCGAAGAACAAAAGCATTCAATATTCAAGGAAGTGGAAACACGCTTGGTAAATAAAGAACACGAAATTATACAACTCCTTACGCCGGCATTTAAATTATCCAAAAACAATCCGGGGTATATTATGGATTATCCCAAAGGGGTGAGAGAAAATGGCGGCCAATACACACATGGTGCCATGTGGTATATTATGGCTTTGTTGCAAGAAGGAAAGGTGGATCAAGCTTATTTCTATTATTCGCTAATCAACCCTATACATCGAACCTCTACATTGGCAGATGTGCTTAAATATAAGGTGGAACCCTATTGTATAGCTGCCGATATATATGCAAACAGACAACATGCCGGTCAAGGCGGTTGGACATGGTATACCGGTTCTGCATCATGGGCTTATAAAGTGGGAGTGGAGAATATATTAGGTTTGCAGGTAAGAGGGACAAAATTATCGTTTAATCCGCATGTGCCCACCTCGTGGAGCAATTTTACCATACACTATCGGTATGGAAATACCATATATCACTGTCATTGCCATTTTGCCAAATGTGATGTGCCTAAAGGAAAATGGAATTTAACACGTTTGTCGGAAAACAATATTGACACGGGTAGAACAGAAGTAGCTATGCAAGACGATGGTTTACAACATAATTTAGATTGGTTTTTTGAATAATAAATAAAAAAAAAGACAAATCCATCAAAAAAAATGTTACCTTTGCATGACCAATAAAAAAATAGAGTAATAATTAAAATTATAGATATTGAGTATGAAAAACACACCGTTTACACAAAAACACATTGATTTGGGCGCCAAAATGGCTGAATTTGCCGGATATAATATGCCCATTTCGTATGAAGGATTAATAATAGAACATAACAATGTAAGAAATGCAGTGGGCGTATTTGACGTATCGCACATGGGCGAATTCAGAGCTAAAGGTCCCAAAGCATTTGAGTTTATTCAATATTGTACTTCCAACGATATAGCCTCCTTGTATGACGGCAAAGTATTGTATACGGTATTGCCCAACGGAAAAGGTGGTATCGTGGATGATATGTTAGTATATCGCATATCGGAACAAGAGTATTTTATGGTTCCCAATGCTGCCAACATAGAAAAAGATTGGAACTGGATGAGCAAAATAGCCGAAGAAAAAGGTTTGGTTTTAGGCAAAGATTTCACCAATGAAAGTGATTATTACGGACAATTGGCAGTACAAGGTCCTTTGGCACTCAAAGCCATGCAAAAACTAACCTCCACACCCATTGTGGATATGGAATATTATACGTTTAAATTTTTAACCTTTGCCGGTATTGAAAACGTATTATTATCCACCACAGGCTATACAGGAGCAGGTGGATGTGAAATATATTTTGATAAGAAATATGCCGATAAAATATGGGATGCCGTATTTGAAGCAGGAAAAGAATTCGGTATCAAGCCTGCAGGTTTAGGTTGTCGTGATACCTTGCGTTTGGAAATGGGTTTCTGCCTTTACGGACATGAAATCAACGATGAAACCTCTCCTATAGAAGCCGGATTGAATTGGTTGACCAAATTTGTAGATGGTAATAATTTTATAGACAGAGAACGTTTGGAACAACAAAAAGCTAACGGCGTAAGCAAAAAATTAGTCGGTTTGGAAATGATAGACCGCGGTATTCCTCGTCAAGGTTATGAAGTATGCGATGCCGAAGGCAAGGTGATAGGTCATATTTGTTCCGGTACTCAATCCCCCTCGTGCGGAAAAGCTATAGCAACAGCTCATGTAGCTACTGCTTTTAGCAAAAAAGATACCGAAGTATATGTAAAAATAAGAGAAAAACTTTTGAAAGCCATAGTAGTTAAAATGCCTTTCTATAAAGGTTAATTATTATAGCACGATATAAATAGGGCAACGTCGAATAGTTGCCCTATTTATTTTATAAAAGTGATAATGAGTTGTTTATCACGAATTGCAAAAAAAAATAGTATATTGGCTGTTATTTGAAAAAAAAGTTGTACCTTTGCATTCCATTATAAAAATGCATAGTAGGGTTAATAAATAATATAAGAGATGAAAAGAACATTCCAACCTTCATTAAAGAAGAGAACCAATAAACATGGTTTTAGAAAAAGAATGTCTACCGCGAATGGTAGAAGAGTTTTGGCTGCAAGAAGAGCAAAAGGAAGAAGAAAATTAACAGTTTCTGACGAAAAATTGAGTGGCAGAAAATTCTAATTTAGAAAAGTTTCTAAAAAAAGCATAGAGTGGGTAATGAGTAAAATTGCTCACTTTTTTTGTATTAGTATTTTTGCTATCTTTGCATTGATATAAATTATTGAACATATGACAAAAGAAAACAAAATCAAAATTTTGAAACACGTTTTAGCGGTGGTGGTAATGGCTGTGATAACGTTAATATATTTCAGACCATTGCTTGACGGGAAAGATGTACGCCAATCGGATATGATGTTTTTTGAAGGCATGAGCAAAGAGTTGAAAGATTATCATGCCGAAACAGGCGATTATTCCTATTGGACTAACGCTATGTTTTCGGGTATGCCTGCAGCCTATTTGTATGCCAAACCCGATGCAAATGTGTATTGGTGGATGGGTCTTCCTATTCAAAAAGGTACACCCATGATGAGTTATGGAATCATATTTATGATGCTATTATGCTTTTATATAGCTATGTGTCAATTGGATGTTCATCCTTTGGTGGCGTTTGCAGCATCGTTGGCGTATGCTTTTTGTTCCTATAACCTTATAATTATAGAGGCCGGTCATGTTACCAAAGCATATACCATAGCAGCCATTCCGTTGGTGGTAGCAGGAGTGATTTTGGCATATCGTAATAAATATTTAGCCGGCGGATTATTGTTCATGTTCGGCTTTGGTTTCAGTTTGGCACAGTCGCACCCGCAAATCACCTATTACACAGGTATAGCCGTTGCATTATATGTATTGGTGACATTTATTTATGCCATTATTCGTAAGTCTGTTCTTAATTTTGCAAAAGCAAGCGGGGTATTGGCCATAGCAGCGGTATTAGCTATTTTGCCCAATGTGAGTAATTTATATACTTCATACGATTATTCCAAAGAAAGCATGCGGGGACAAAGTGAATTGGCTGCTAAATCCACAGGTTCCGGTTTGGATTATGATTATGCTTATGCATGGAGTTATGGCAAAGGCGAAACATTCACCTTGTTGATCCCCAATGCCAGAGGAGGTGTATCTCATCCTGATAGCTGGGAAGCTTATCAAAAGGCCTTGCCGCAAACTATTACCACTTTACAATCCCAATCTTTAGGACAGGATCCCAATCAACTCTTACAGCAATGTTCCACTTATTGGGGAGCACAGCCGTTTACTTCCGGTCCTGTTTATGCAGGAGCGGTGGTGTGTCTGTTGTTTATATTGAGTTTGTTTTGGGTAAAAGGAGAAATGAGAATATGGGCAATAGCGGTATTTATATGCTCTATAGTGTTTGCATGGGGAAAATTTTGCCCTGCTGTCAATGATTTTATGTTCTATCATTTTCCTATGTTCAATAAGTTCAGAACTCCTTCCATGATATTGGTGCTAACCACTTTTGTGATGGCATTTTTCGGTTTTTACGGTCTAAAAGCCTTGTATAATACCGATAATAATCAAGCCTATCTGAAAAAGAGTTTATATATTTCCTTGGCCGTAGTGGGTGGTTTGTGTTTCTTGATAGCGATAATGCCTGATTTGTTTTTCAACTTTACGGTAGAGCGTGATGCGACTTTGCCGGAAGTATTGCAATCATCATTGATATCCGATAGAAAGGCACTGTGCGTAGCGGATGCATGGCGGTCGTTGATATTTATATTGTTGGCATTTGTGGTGTTGTGGCTGGGAGTGAATAAAAAAATCAAAACCAATTACGTAGTTATAGCTATAGCTGCCATAGCATTAATAGATTTGTGGGGTGTGGATACACGCTATTTAAATGAACAAGATTTTGAAAAGCACGATCAGGCAGTTTCGCAACAATATGCAATGACTCCTTGTGATAATGCAATTTTAGCGGACAAAACCCCCGGCTATAGAGTGCTTAATTTGGCAGCCAATCCTTTCACCGATACGCATGCATCGTATTTTCATCATTCTATAGGCGGGTATCACGGAGCCAAATTAAGAAGATATCAGGAATTTGTAGATTCTGTGATGATGAACGATTTACATACGTTTACCACACAAATAGGAAATGTTCGTTCTGATTCCGAAATTGTGGCACTCACTTCATCGTTGAAAAGTTTGAACATGCTCAATGCCAAATATTTTATATTCCAATATCAATCGCAGCCGTTTGTAAACACTTCCGTTTACGGTCCTGCATGGATAGTGAATGATGTGCAATGGGCAAATAATGCGAATGAGGAGTTGGATATGACCAAAAATGCGGACACTCGTCATATTGCCGTAATAGATAAACAGTATAAAGATAAGCTGAATAATTTTGTCGCAAAAGAGGATAATCAATCGGAAATTATTTTGTTGAAGCAAACGTCTAAAACTTGTGAATACAAAGTGAATGCTCAAAGTGACGTCTTAGCCGTATTCTCTGAAATATATTATCCTAAATATTGGAAGGTAAGCATAGACGGAAAAGAAACAGACGGACTTATGCGGGCAGATTATATTTTAAGAGCACTCATGGTGCCGCAAGGTGAACACACGATAAAATTTGAATTTTATCCTTCTTCATGGTTCATGGCACGGAATTTATCTATGATAAGTTCTATTGTTATTATATTGTTGGTGTTGTTGATAGCAGGATATCGTTGTTGGTATCAGCCTCGCAAACAGCAGTTGGTGTAAGCCGGAGTTTCCGTAAGACATAAAAAAAACGCACATGTCACATGTGCGTTTTTTATTTTTCAGTATTAATAATTAAGCTTCAACTTCATTGTTTTTAGGTGCAATAGCTTGTTCGCCACGATAGTAACCGCATTCAGGGCATACGTGGTGATACATGACTGCTGTACCGCAGTTGGAGCATTCCATTAATTGAGGAGCAACCGCTTTATCATGGGTTCTTCTTTTGTCTCTTCTTGTTGCAGAATGTCTTCTTTTCGGATTTGGCATGACTGATATTATTTTTTAATTATACTCTTATTGTTTTATTCTTCTAACTTTAATTTTTTTAGTGCATCCCAACGGCTGTCATAATGAGGCTCTTGAGATTGCTCCTGATTTTTATGTATCAATTCAAGCATGAGCGGATTGCACCTGTCGTTGTCATTCTTATTGGAATGCTCTTTACGAATAGGGATGGTCACCATCAGATATTCATAGATGTATTGTTCCACATTGAATTTATAATCATGTTCGGTAATGTAAACAATGTCTTCATCATCACTTATGCGCGGCTGATCCACTTTTTTTAGTACCAAATTCTCATGTTTTGATACAGGAATTTGCATTTCTTCCAAACATATATCACATGTGGAAACCAAGTAACCTTGCATGTCAAAATCCATGTCAATAACATTTCCTTCACATGTAACGATGAGTTTGATTAATATATCTGCATCTATAATATCTTCATTTACATGCTTTTCAAAGAACGTTTTGTCCACTTGCATATCGAAATTATGTTTTCCGATTTTCAAGGAACTTATGTTAATGTCAAATTGTTTAAAATACGTTTTGTCTTCCATTGACCATATTCCGATTTGACGTGCAAAGGTATAATTTTTTATTGAATAAAAAGGTAAACAATATGGATTTTTTTCAATGGATTGTAAATGTTGCGGATTAACTATTACATTTATTCCTGAAAATGTACCATGATAGAATAGTAGGAAAGCTTGCATCAAAAAATAAAAAGCAAAATAAAGCTTGTAATATAAAAATGGCGGTAGTATGTTGTTATGTAACAACTATAATTACAAAACAGAGCTTCAAAAACAGATGAATGGCTTGTGAAAACGAGGCCTTAAGAGGTATTGTCAATAGTGCGTTAGTAATATTGTTGATTTTTTTTTTTTTTTATGTTAAATAGTATTTTTATGTTTTAAAATGGTATCTTTGCAAAAACTTTCAATATCCAATACAAATAATATGAAAAAAATAGGATTAGTAATTGTCGGTATTTATCTATTATCAATAGGTTACGCTCAGCCCTTTGAATCTTTCTTTTCGCATGATTACTTATATTATAGTATAGCTATTGGGGAGCATGTGCGATACAAGTCTAAAGACGACACTCTTAAAATTAGTGAGCGGGCAGTCGTGTTACCATATATCATTAACACCAAACGACAATTTGAGGCAAATAATAAGCAATACTATTATATGGCAGGATATTTTAATACTATTCCATATGATGGTATTAGGGAAGATAGTCTGGGTCGCATTTATCGTTATTATTCAGCATTGGACACAGAGGTGATATGGTGCGACATGTCTTTAAACGAAGGTGATACTTTTTCACTTCCGTATTTGAAGAAATATGGTTATTTCGAAGGAGGAAGAAAACTACCGGTGGATTCTGTCAGATATATCAACGGACGCAAAGTTATCTATTTTCCATATATTGAGCCCGCTCATTCTGATTATTATTATTCATGTTATTATAAAGAATCCTTTTTAGCACCCTATGAGATCAAAGTGTGTATGATAGAAGGAATAGGCCCGTCATGGGGACCGGGAGGTTATTGTTTGATAGATCAAGTTTTATACCACTATCTTCCTTTAATGTGGTGTGCCAGTGTTGCCCAATTGGATACTATTATGTACGGAAGTATGATGGACATTAATTATACTTATCATCCGGATTCACTAATTTATGCTGCCAACCCGCCATCCGGATGCGAAGAATACGGGGAAATTCCGGTAGAAGTAGAAGAATCTGAAATGCTCAATTATATTACATTATTTCCCAATCCTGCACACAACCATATTAATATACGTATTAAAGACGAAATTTTGTCATGCCTGTTCACACTATATGATGCTACCGGCAGAATTATGTACAGCAAAGAATTAATGAGTAACAACAATAGAATCAATATCAGTCATTTGTCCCAAGGTTTGTATGTCGCAACATTTGTTCATGGCAATCAAAGAGGATATGTTAAATTTATAAAAAAATAGCCATGAAAAAAATAATTAAAGGATAAATCACCAATAAAACTTAGTAATATGAAGAAATATTTAGTTACAATAATATCAATTATTTGTGCAGGAACATTATTGTCAAAAAAAATGCTGATTCTCGGATGTGCTTTATTATTAACAACATCCATCTATGGTCAATGGCAAAGCACAAAAGTTGATGCCCAAGGAAGAGATTTGTTTGCAATACATTGTGTTACAGACAGCATTGTATTTACGGGCGGCAGGGGGATGATATATAAAACAAACGATGCTGGAAACACATGGAATGCTAGTTACACCAATGGAGATGCTCTTTTTTTAAGCATAAAGTTTGTCAATGACAGTGTCGGTTTTGCCGCCGGCTTTTACAATGAGAATTTTCATAACCTTAATTATCTAAAGAACGGATACTTATACAAATATGTATTATTAAAAGGAGGCATATTGCTCCGAACAACCGATGGGGGCAATACATGGACGGTGCAAACCCAAGATTCTTTACCCACCTTTTTCAAGATTTGTCCTATAGATGCAGATACAATCTATGCCATAAGATTCCTTGACAATAAATTGTATAAAAGTATTGACGGCGGAACAACATGGAACGGCAGTTCGTTTGATTATATTCTTTCCGATTTTTATTTTAACGGACCAAACGCTTATATTATAGCGGGAAGGGCTGTGTCTGATACTGTCGTTTTGCCTGATTCCATCGTTTTTGATGATTATTCTGAATTACATATACCTGAATTACCTGATCGTAAGCATACAGGAGGTAGTATTTTTCAATCACAAGATTATGGAAACACATGGGACAGTATAGCCCAATTGCCTTTTCATGCATCCATATATTTTGATAGCGACCTCTATATAGATATTTTAAGCAATAATTACGATATTGCATTTTTAAATCAGTCTGAAGCAATTT
This sequence comes from Bacteroidales bacterium UBA1205, assembly GCA_002309615.1. Classification (GTDB taxonomy): domain Bacteria; phylum Bacteroidota; class Bacteroidia; order Bacteroidales; family WCHB1-69; genus UBA1205. The sequence goes on along the minus strand of DBXT01000037.1, from coordinate 33,231 downwards.
GGGTTCATAAGGATTCTATATATCACACCTTTGACAATTTTCAAACATACAGCAAAAGGCAAATGTATTATAGAGATTCTTTGCATGCTAACGGCATTTCTATACCATATGTACCTGAATATGTAAGTATAAAATATACCGATAACGGTATTGGCATAATAGCTGCAAATACGTATGAGATTAAACATTTTTATAAGGCAGAAAGCAGTAATTATACCTATTTTAGTGCTTTAAACAGAACAACTGGCAGAATGCGTATATATGATCCGTTGTGGAATCCCTTGCACCAAGCACGCGATACTGCATACAACGCCGTTGACGGAAAAGATTCTCTGTTTTATGTGGCAGCCAGTGGAGGTTCCGTGCTGAAAGTGAGTTGCAGGGATTTGGACATAACAAGTCCGACGCTTCAAACTACCATAAATGTTTATCCCAACCCTGCCAAAGATTATATCTATATAGACCTTCCGGAAGAAAAGATAAAAAGCGTTAGTTTGTACAATGTATTGGGAGTTTTGCTGAAAGAGCAAAAAAGTAATATGACAAGTGTGGACATATCTTCTTTACCGCAAGGAATGTATTTGTTGTCTATTGAAACCGATGAAACTGTTATTATTAAAAAATTTGTAAAAGAATAAAATTATGTATATGAAAATGAAAAAAGTATTGTTGTTTTTCTCTGTTCTTATCTATTGTGTATCCCCAATACAGGCACAAAACACCAAAACCATTACTTTTACCGCCCGTTATACGGATGACTCTTATGTTTCATTATCCTCTGTAAGGGTGGAAAACATTACAAAAAAATGGGTGCAGACCTTGGAATGGCCTGATACAGTTCTTGTATTCAACTGGGTAGGCATACAGGAAGGAAATGCCAATGCTTTTTCCATAGCCCAGAACACGCCTAATCCTTTTAAGGGACAGACAAGCGTACAATTGCAATTGCCGCAGGATGAAGAAGTAAGCATGGCTTTATATGACTTGTCAGGCAAACAATATATGTATAAAACAGCAAACTTGTCGGCAGGAAATTATAACATACAAATCTCCGTAGGCACATCGCAGATGTATCTTTTACAGGTGCAGACCGCACAGGGCAGCCAAAGCATAAAAATGTTGGCAGAAACAGGTGCGGGAAATTTTTCCATGCAAATACAAACTATTGAAAAACATATTTCTTTAGTACGCAAAGCAGACAGCCGATACGACTTTGAGCCGGGAGATACAATTGCCTATACAGGACGTGTTCAGGGGGTAGAACAATGTGTGGGCTGGAAAGAAATTTTTACCGCTAATGACACTGCCATCACCTTTGTTTTCAGTAAAATATCCGGTTACACCTTATTGGATATCTATTATGACAGTTTAGACAGACCGGAGGGTATTGTATGGCATTTAAGTGACACCATAGGTTATGACAACGGCAAACCATACGGCAAGCATGGAAAAATCATGTCATTTGACAGAGAAGTAGGACTGATGTATAGTTCGTATTTTGACATGAAATTCGCCTATGCCTTTGATTCATTGGACGGAGAAGCCAATACTGATAAACTGATGAAATTGAGATATGACACCACTTTGAGTTTTCCGGAACGTTTACAAGCCGCCCCATGGTGCAGGGAAAAGGGACCTGAATGGTATTTGCCTGCCATATTGGAAATATTGGAGTTTCGGGTGTTGAGAGATTCTTTAAACGCCAAATTTGAAGGCTATCCACAATGGAAACGAATAGCTTGTAATCAACTTGGACTTCATGAAGGTGCAGTATGGTTATGGAGCAGCACCGAAATAGACAATGCGGCAACAGAGCCAAGAAAAAGAAAGGCATATGCATCATGTTTTGCAAGAGGAGTTGATATAGGTCAATGGAGTGAGGATGATGAAGGAGGAATAATATATTACGATTATTATTCCAGTATAAATGTATTGCATACATTTGAAGAAAAATCCGTTATAGCCGTTAAAAAGTTTTAAAAGAATAGACGTATAAATGCCATAAATAGATAAACAGGAATCGTAATAAAAAGTTTTCAAAAAAAGATATTTATTGTATCTTCTTCCGATAATCTTTTTCCGGATTAATTGTGATATATAGATTCCGTGTTTTTTGTTTATTTGGAAGGTCTCGTATTCGCCAATGCTTTGAAGGTTGTTTTAGTGAGGAAAAATGTGCAAATCGTCATATACAAAATACAATTCAAACTTTGTTTGGATACCAAAGAATACTATTGTAATTTGAGGTTGTCAGAATCGGCATTGCGGGTGGGTAAATGGTGTTTTTCCTATATCTTAACACTCTTGATTGAATATGAGAAAACTATTATGAAGTATTTTCCTCCCTTACTTCCAATACAAAAAGACAATCTCCGTGCGCTCGAAGCGGAACGGAGATGGTCAGATTTTTATAATTCCAAGTCCAACAATTTCAATGGTGTCATTATTAGGCAGGAAAACAGCATTAACACTCTGATGGTTTGCATCAAGTCGGTGTCTGACTGACAATTTGTACTTGGTCAGCAGATATGAAGAGATTAATCTATATATGAGGTTCACAGGTTTTGTTCTCAGCCGCCCTCTTATGATTACTCACGCACGTGGTGCGTTCTTACAGAGATTGCTATATATTCAACAGTTTTTTCCAACTGTTTTTCTGTGCAGTGAACTCTCCATCGGGTTTGGACACACCAACTTTTTCTTGTTGGAACGATTTGACCATTTTTTCCGTAGCGGTGTAAAAATCACCATCAGCCAAGCATTTGTACCCCCAATAACTCAACAAGTTTTGGAATGCTTTCACCGTTTTGGGTTTGGTATTACGTATGCGTACACTTAGTGTGGGTGTGGCTTGTAGAGTTTTCATACCGGCTTCGCCGTCCACTGTCAATCGGGCATCGTATTCCGCATTGAGTGCTTTTTGAAGTTCCTCAATTAAATTCTGCCATGTGTTATTGGTGCCGGCCCCAGACTGCGGTTCGCTTTTCGTAGCTATAGTTCCATCATATTTAGGACGTCCATATCCGGCAATTTGGCAATAGCTAATTGAATAACTTTTACACCGTACACAACCTCCATTGGCTACTACGCCTTGTGCAGAAGAGGTGTTCCCTTCAATAGTATAAACATATCCTTTGGCAACCTTGTAAACCAATCCCGTATGACAAATCTGACCGGTTTTGTTATTGAAGAAAATTTGATCTCCAACTTGAGGATTGTTTTGATAGAACCTACCGATTTTTTTGTAATACTGGGCTGAGGTGGGCGTATAAGCAGACCATCCGTTAAGAAGATTTTTAGCAGCATCTGTGCCAAAAGCTTTAATAAAACACCAATCTACAAACATATCACACCAAGCTACGCCATTTGCATAAGGAGAACCTATAAGGTTAATCAGGTCTCGTCCGTACTTAGTATAATTGTCACTGCCGGCACCATCTTCTTTTACATCCAATACTTTTTGATTTTTTTGATAGGCACTTTTGGACTTTTCCAAATACCCTTCTTCCGCCATAGCTATTGCTATCACTTTGTCTACTGTATTTATCATTGCTTTATGTTTTAATGTGTGAAAATTTTTTGTTTTTAATATTTCTTAATGTCGCAACAGACAGAGGGTAATCCCTTAAAACTGCCGACATTACAACATTCCGTTTGTATTCAATGTGCAAAAATAAACAAAATTTTAATACGATGACTTTTTTTTGCTTTTTTTTGAAATTGTAGATTAACAGGAACTTAAATCGGCTGAAAAAATAGGATGATAAAACTATATAGAAACGTTTCTTTTATGGATTTGCCTTCCGCCGTCACCCATAGGGCAAAGAGTTGGCTAAACTTTAGCGTTAGACTTATATTTCACTCATTCCTAACACACGAAAAGAGTGGGTGAGGATAGGAATAGGCTCATCTATAGTATATTCCGATAGGCATTGTAGGAAGATTTGTCGGTCTTACAACAAGGAAGTTGAGATGACAAAACTTTTAAAGCATTTTCAAAAAATCTTGTTCTGTAATAATAGGAATTCCCAAATCTCGGGCTTTGGATAGTTTGGAGGGTCCCATATTAGCTCCGGCGATAATATAGTTGACTTTTTTGCTTACGCTGTCTACTTTTTTCCCTCCATGCAATTCTATCATTTCTTCTATTTCTTTTCTTCGATCGGGGGTGTCAAAGCTACCGCTTACCACAAAAGTGAGTCCTTGTAGTTTTTCGGACAATATCTCTTGCGTTTGTCGGCAGGACATTTGAACTCCGAATGCACGAAGGTCTTGTATGATTTGCCAATTGTGGTCATCTGCCAAATATTGAATAACGCTTTGTGCAACTTTTTCGCCCACATCCTCCACCTCCATGAGCTGTTCCAAAGAGGCTTGTTTTAAATTGTCGATGTTGCCGAAATGTTTGGCTATTTTTTTTGCCGAAGTTTCACCTACATAACGTATTCCTATGGCAAAGAGCACTTTTTCAAATGTTTGTTGTTTGGATTTGTCTATGGCAGACAAAATATTCTCCACCGTTTTTTCCCTAAAGGCGATGGTGCGGGTTTGGTCGTTTTGTGTGTATATTTTAGTCAGCCCTATCAATTTGTCATAGTCAAGACGATAAAAATCGGCTATGTTTCTTACTAAACCGTTGTCAAACAAAAGTTCTATTTTTTCTTCGCCCAAATCCTCTATATTCATGGCTTTTCTGCCTATAAAATGGATGAGTTTCCCTTTTATTTGAGGAGGGCAGTACCTATTGTTAGGACAATAGTAAGCTGCTTCTCCTTCGTTACGTACCAATAGTGTTCCGCAATGAGGACATCTGCTTATGAATTGCAGCGGCTGACTGTCGGCTGAACGATGCTCCGTGTCAACGGCAACAATTTTGGGTATAATTTCTCCCCCCTTTTCTATATATACTTTATCTCCTGTGCGTATGTCCATGTCCCGTATAAAATCGGCGTTATGCATGGTGGCTCGTTTAACGACTGTGCCGGCCAAAAGAACGGGTTCCATATTCGCTACCGGTGTTACCACACCGGTACGGCCTACTTGGTAATCTATGGATAATAAAGTAGTGCAGGCTCTTTCTGCCTGAAATTTATAGGCAATGGCCCAACGCGGATTTTTAGCGGTAAAGCCTAATTGTTGCTGGTAAGACAAGTTATTTACTTTTATTACGATACCGTCTATGTCGAATGGAAGATTTTTTCGTTCCTTGTCCCAATAGTTGATAAAATTGAAAACATCTTGTTTGTCATGGCATATTTTGAAATAGGGTTCAATTTTAAATCCGTATTCGCCTATGCTTTTAATGCTGTCGTAATGAGAGAAGAAACTATGATAATCGTCATATACAAAATACAATATACAATCCAGACCTCTTTTGGCAACCAAAGAGGACTGTTGTAACTTGAGGCTGCCGGAAGCGGCATTGCGAGGGTTGGCAAACGGTGTTTCTCCTATATCTTCACGCTCTTGGTTGAGTTTTAGAAAACTATCATGAGGCATGATTACTTCTCCCCTTACCTCCAATTCGGGAGGGTAGTTGCCATGCAATCGGAGCGGAACGGATTTGATGGTTTTGATATTTGCGGTCACATCATCGCCTTGTACGCCGTCGCCTCGTGTGAGTGCTTGTGTGAGTATCCCGTCCGCATATTTAATGCTGATGGCTACGCCATCGTATTTGAGCTCGCATACATAATCTACATTGTCGTGTCCTAACAAGTTTTTCACCCTTGTGAAAAACTCTTCCAGTTCACCTTCTGAATAGGTGTTGCTTAACGATAGCATGGGGCGACTGTGTTTTACTTGCACAAATTGTTTGGTGACCCCGCCTCCGACTTTTTGGGTAGGGCTGTCAGGTTGAATCAAAGAAGGAAATTCTTTTTCCAAAGCAATCAGTTCGTTCAAAAGCATGTCGAAATCATAATCGCTGATGTCAGGATTGTCCAATATATAATATTGGTAATTGTGATGATGTATGGCTTTACTGAGTTCTTCTATGCGTTGTCGGGCTTGTTCTATGGTCATGGTGTTTAGAATTCAAAGCGAAGTTTTACATTATACATTCTTGGCGATAAATAGTTGGGTATGGCATAATATTGATTGTATATATCCGATACCCATGTGTAAGAAAGTATGTTGGAATAATTGAATAAGTTCGTGATTTCAAAGGTAAGATAAGCGGCATTGATAAAATGTATGGCTTTCTTTTTGCCCAATCGTGTGGCTTCGTCTATAAATTGCCACGATAAACCTATATCGGTGCGGAAATAGGCTTTTGACCTGTTAGTATAGGCTCTTTTGTGGGGAAAACTATAGGGAAGTGCGGTCGCGAAAACCATGTTGATATGAGCTTTGAGCATGGGTAATTTAGGCACCCTGTCTTGAAAATATAAATTCATGCTTACTCTTTGGTCGGTAGGTCTCGGTGTGAATTCTCCATGATTAATACTTTCTTTGCTTTGCATAATGGAAAATGATATCCATGATTCCAAGTCATGCACTATTTCTCCGCTGAGTTTGGCGTCCATACCTATGGCATATCCTGTTGCATCGTTTAATGCCGAATATATTACCCTTACATTGTCCAAAGAGTAGGTAATGAGTTTATCTAAATATTTGTAATATACTTCTGTGGAAAATTTAAAAGGACGCCTAAAGATGGTAAATAATACGTCACTTCCTATAATAACATGGTATGAACGCTGAGATTGGATATCCTTATTCAAACTGCCGTCCTCTCGGCGCATCTCTTTATAAAAAGGCGGCTGAAAATACATGCCTGCGGCTAAATAAAATTGTGTTTTTACTTTCCATTGAGGCTGATAAACCAATCTCAACCGTGGAGTAACAAAAAATTCACGGTTAAAATTCCAATAGGAAAATCGTATTCCGCCAATGAGCGAAAAATGATGTTTATCATTACCGAAATTCCATTTGTCTTGCACATAAGCAGACAAACGATATGATGCTAATTGGTGGGATACTTTAAGATATTCCGATGCGGATAAAACACGCGACGGATCATCAAGGGCTACCGAATCTCCGGGAGTGGTGGGGAGCATGGGTAGAGAATAATCGGAAGAATCAAACAAACGCCATTCGGTAAGGTTGTCGTTGATAATTTCTCCTTGCATTTTTGCACTCCACGATAGGGTGTTGTTGTGTTTAAGCAGGTGCGAGCCTTGTATTTCTCCGTTGAAGAGGTGAGATATTAAAAAATTACGCCCGTGGTGCATGTCAGAACCTACAGCACGGGAAGATAATTCTTCTCCGTAATCTTCCGAACCGAAAGAGGTGTTGACTTCCGATAAAAAGTATTGACTTAAAATATCAAATGTTTCTTTTTCAATAGAGTTAAAATAAGAAAGTATGAATCGCAGTTTGTTGTTATCATTCATTTGATATCGGGCAGTGAAAGCAGAATAGATGGTTTGATAAGCATCCACTTCATTCCCTTCAAAATATATTTTTAGTTTTTTTGCAAAATTAACCGTTCCTATATTCGTTTCTCTTGATACGGGCATAAAACGATATACATTGCGTGTGTAATTGCCGAAAAGAGAAAACGCCCATTTGGCATTGGGCTGATAGTTGAGAAGTAATTGCACGTCGGTAAAAGTGGGTTTGTATGACCCCGAATCTTGCATTTTGCGAAACAGATAGGCGTTGGATTGATAGCGTACCCCTGCCAAAATGGAGAATTTTTTGTCTTTACTACATCCTTCCACATGTCCGGTAGCACCTAACAAACTGGCAGAAATACTGCCTCCCCATGCAATAGGAATTTTATAGTTAACATCCAATACCGAAGACATTTTATCCCCGTAACAAGCATCAAACCCGCCGGCAGAAAAATTGATGGATGATACCATATCCGGATTGATAAAACTTAAACCTTCTTGATTGCCGGAGCGAATCAAAAGCGGCCTATAAACCTCTATGCCGTTGAGATAGATGAGGTTTTCATCGTAATTGCCGCCACGAACATTGTATTGAGAGGTAAGTTCGTTGGAAGAAAATACCCCTAATCCGCTTGCTTTTATAAGTGATTCCACACTTTGACTTACTCCGGGTAAATGTGAGAGTACTTTAGGATTGATGGGTTTGAGGTCTTCGTCGGAAAGGGTATATCGTTCATTTAAATTGAAAGCAGGCATGGTGATAACTGTTTCTTCAAGCGTGTAGTCCAATTGTTTACGCTTACCTTTGTTTACCATGACGGTATCGGAAATGGTGGCGTATCCCATGCAAGATATTTCTATGGTTAATGGTCGGTCGTGCGGAATGAGCAATTCATATCTTCCTGATTCAGTAGTTGAAGTACCTATGGTATTGTCGTTTTGAACCACTATGTTTACCCCTTCAATAGGAATACCTTCCTTATCGGTGATTTTGCCGTATATTTTAGCCATATTCTGTCCTATGCTATATTCTGTTATAAGCATAAAACATGAAAGCAGGATAAATATATGACGTCTGACCAACATTTAGAGAAAATCTTTTTTTCTATTACGCAAAATTAGCATTTTTATTGTGATAAATGCGATATAATATCAAAAAAAAGGTTGCCAAGAGGCAACCTTTTAGTCGTTTTAGCACCTTTTTTTACTTCAATTTACTCAAAGCTTCTTTGATTCGTCGTATAGCTTCTATGAGTAAATCTTCTGAGGTGGCATAGGATAAACGTATACATTTGTCATCACCGAATGCCACACCCATAACGGTAGCTACATTGGCTTCGTGTAAAAGATACATAGACAAATCGGTGCTATTGTTGATTTTGTAATCTTTATACGATTTTCCGTAGTATGCACTTACTTCAGGGAAGAAATAAAAAGCACCTTGAGGCAAGCATACTTTTATGTCAGGTATCTCTTGCAAAAGTTTGTACACCAAATCTCTTCTTTGTAAGAAACGGTTACGCATATTGATGATATCTTCGCTTTCTGCGGGGTTGATAAGCATGGCGGCAACGGTGGCTTTTTGTGCTATGGAGCAGGTAGCGGATGTAACTTGCCCTTGCAATTTGTTACAAGCTTTGGCTATTGCCAGCGGTGCACCTATAAATCCTATACGCCATCCTGTCATTGCAAAACCCTTGGCAACACCGTTTACCGTGATTACTCTGTCTTTAATGGCGCTGAATTGGGCTATGCTTTCGTGTTTGCCTACAAAGTTGATGTGTTCGTATATCTCATCAGCCATTACGAGTATGTTTTCGTGTTTAGCCACCACATCGGCTATGCCTTGCAGTTCATTTTTGGTATATAGCATACCCGTAGGGTTGGAAGGACTGCTGAACATGATGAGTTTGGTTTTGGGCGTGATAGCCGCTTCCAATTGTTGTGGCGTTATTTTGAAATCGTTTTCAATTTTGGTTTGTACATACACGCATTTTCCACCGGCTACTTGTACTATAGCTTTGTAAGAAACCCAAAAAGGTGTGGGGATAATCACTTCGTCTCCCGGGTTAACTGTAGCCATTACTAATTGGTAAATGGATTGTTTTGCACCGGTGGATACGATTATTTGTTCGGGTTTGTAATCCAAGTTATTGTCTCTTTTGAATTTGAGACTGATTGCTTCTCGCAAATCCGCATAACCCGGAACGGGGGGATAATGAGTGAAATTGTCGTCTATAGCTTTCTTGGCGGCTTGCTTTACTATTTCAGGAGTGTTAAAGTCGGGTTCGCCTATGCTTAAACTTATCACATCTTTACCTTGAGCCTTCAGCTCACGTGCTGCTTGCGTCATGGCTAAAGTCTCCGACTCTGCCATTTGCATAATTCTATCTGATATGTAATTCATTATTAAAATGTTTATATTTTTATTCTTAAAATAAGAGAAAATACAAAGATACCACTTTTTATTGAAATATTATGGTAGTATTTCCGTGTCGTAGGAGGAACATATCCATACTATGATGTATAACAATCCGCCACCGCCACCAGCTAATAATAAAACACACATTAATATACGAATTAATGTGGGGTCTACTTCAAAATAATGAGCAATGCCGCTACATACACCGGCAATTTTAGCTTCCGAACGATTTCTATAAAATTTTTTGTATGACATATATGTTGTTTTTAGTGATTATATATTTGTATCTTCTGTATCAATTTGTAAACCGTCGTAGCCCAACCTGCAGTAATGAGGAAGTTTGGCAAGGCGGATGTCTTCTTGTGCATGCAGTCCCATGTGGTGACTGATATGTGTAAAATAAGTGCGTCCGGGTTTTATTTCATTCACTAATTGCAAAGCTTCCTGCAAGTTGAAATGCGAATAATGTTTTTCTTTGCGTAAGGCGTCCAATACCAATACATCCAAGCCATAAAGTTTGGCAATTTCTTCGGGAGCAATATAACTGGCATCGGTAATGTAGGCAAAATTATCTATACGATATCCTAATATCGGAAGGTGCATGTGCATTAATTGTATAGGAATAATATGTATGCCTTGCACATCAAAAGCTTCTTGATGAATGGTGTGTAATGCAATTTCGGGAACACCAGGGTAGGGCTTTTCGCAAAAAGCATATGGAAATTCATTGCGTATGCTTTCGCATGTGGCTTGGTTTGCATATACATCCATGACTTGTTTCTGAAGGTGATTGAAAGCACGAATGTCGTCAAGGCCGCCTAAATGGTCTTTATGCTGATGAGTGAAAAGCAAAAAATCCAAATGTGTAATATGTCCTCGTAGCATTTGTGCTCTAAAATCCGGTCCTGTATCAATAACAAAAGCTTTTCCTTTGTGTTCAACATACACCGATGAACGCAATCTGTGGTCTTTGCTGTCGGCAGAACAACATACCTTGCATTGGCATCCTATGATGGGAACGCCTTGAGATGTACCGGTTCCTAATAGTATTATTTTCAATTGTTAATGTATTTTTACCACTATGTTTTCAATATTTGCAAAGATACCACTTTTTATGTAACAAGCATAATGGGTAAAAGTTTAAAAAAGTTTATTTAGAAAAGTGGATAATATAAGTTCAATTCGGACTTTTAAAGCTAAGTAAAAAATAACCTTGATGTCAGATATTAAAAAAAATATTATCTTTGCATTTTATACCAATAGTAATTCAAGTGAAATTTATTGCTAAAACATTTGCAGGATTGGAACCTATGTTGTCGCAGGAATTGCGGCAAGCAGGTGCAAGTGATGTGCAAGAGCTTACTCGTGCCGTATCGTTTTGCGGTGATACGGCCTTGCTGTACAAAGTGAATTACACCTGTCGTTTGGTATTGCGAGTATTGTTGGTGGTAAAAGAATTTTCATTTAAAACCAATGAAGATTTTTACAAGTCTGTTTTTAATATTGATTTAACGGATTATCTGGATAAAGATGCCGCATTTTGTGTACATTCCGTAGTAACGGAATCTATATTTTATAATTCGCAATATACCAATCTTCTTACCAAAGATGCTATTTGTGACAGGTATAGAGATATGTATGATTGTCGTCCGAGTATAGACAAACAAAACCCCGATGTGGCAGTAGAAGTACATGTATATCGCGATACTGCTACCATCTCATTGGATAGTTCCGTAATGTCTCTGCATCGCAGAGAATATAAAACATCAAAACATCAAGCGGCTCTCAATGAGGTGATGGCAGCGGGTATAATTGCCCTTAGCGGATGGAATGCCGATTGTGATTTGATAGATTTTATGTGTGGTTCGGGTACTATATTGATAGAAGCAGCCATGAAAGCATTAAACATGCCGGCAGGATATTATCGCACAAGCGGCTATGGCTTTATGACATGGAAGAATTTTGACGAAAATCTGTGGAATCACATTCGTACGCAAGCAGACAATGCCATGAATGAATCCACCGATATAAGAATTTACGGCAGTGATATCAATTATAAATATATAAGGAATACTAAAGAAAATATAGAACAATTACGATTAGATGATATCATCATTTTGGCCGTGGATGATTTTGCGGATACAGCACCGGCAAGAACACCGGCATACGTAATCATTAACCCGCCGTACGGGGAAAGATTGCAGATAGAAAAAATTGAAAATTTTTATCAGTCCATAGGCAACATTTTGAAGAAAAAATATATCAATTGTATAGCGGGTATACTTACATCCAATAAGCAAGCCATGAAAAGTTTCGGATTGAAGTGCTCGCAAAAATATAATGTATATAATGCAGAGTTGGAAAGCATTTTTTATGTTTATCAAATGTATTCGGGCAGTAAAAAACAAAAAAGCGAAGATAAAATAGAACCAAGTAATTAATAATAGAAATAAAATATACTGAAAAATGAAAAGATTAGTTTTAGCCTTGATTTTAATTAGTTGTGCCACCGCATGGGCAGATGGGAAAAAAACGTCACAGCTCCCTCTCAAAAGTGACAAATCCGTTTACATAGATGCCAATTTGGTAACAATAGCGGATTATAATGTATATGTGGATTATTTACGCAAGGTTTCGGGAGATGCATATGCGGATATGGCTATGCCGAGTGCCGATATTTGTAAATCCGTTTACGGAAGGTCTGATGTGATGCATGTGGCTGCCTACCAACAAAAACCGGTGGTGGGTTTGAGCATGGAGCAAATAAAAGCTTATTGCAGTTGGAGAACCGACAGAGACAATGCTCAAAGCAAAAAAGGAAATGAATATGTGATTTATTCTTTGCCTACTATGGAACAAATGCAGGAAGCCTATGATATGGGCGTAGAAGGTATTGGCGGAACTACAGCGGAAATTACTGCTGAAGTAAAGTTGGTGGTAGGAGCAGGCACCTATGGATTGAAGTCTGAAATTACTACCGGTGAGGCAGGAAAATTCGGATTCCGCTGCGTTATGCAAAAACGCAACAGAGAATAACTTTTTTAGATATTCAGATATTAAAACATAATGTATTAAAATACATTATGTTTTTTTATTTACTTGTATATTAAGTATTTACCAACTGTCTGTTTTTGTTATTAACAAAATTTGTTAATAAATATTTTGACCTTATAAACATCCCCTTTTTAGGACAAATCTAAAGCAGACGGAGTTTATGTAGTTGTGTCAGGAGAAGCATACTTCAAATTTATAAAACAAAAAAGAGCTACCTTTGGGTAACTCTCTTTTGTTTGTTGATCAATAATATGTTAGATTAAACCTTTGGCATGTTTTGCCTTGAGGGTGTCAAGCATATCTATTGTCATTTTGTCCAAGTCGTATTTAGGATTCCATCCCCATTCGTTGCGAGCGCATGAGTCGTCCATTTTATCCGGCCAACTGTTAGCAATGGCTTGTTTGACGGGTTCGGGTTGGTAAACCATTTTAAAATCGGGAATATATTTCTTAATGGCTTGATAAATAATTTCCGGGTCAAAACTCATAGCCGTTACATTGAATGAATTACGGTGTATCAGTTTGGAAGGGTCGGCTTCCATAATATCCACCATAGCATCCAAGGCATCGGGCATATACATCATATCCATGTAGGTGCCTTTTTCCAACGGGCATACGAAAGTTTCTCCTTTTACGGCGGCATAATATATTTCTACTGCATAGTCGGTAGTGCCGCCGCCGGGCAAAGTGAGGTTGGATATCAATCCCGGAAAACGCACCGAACGGGTGTCTACGCCAAAGCGGGTAAAATAATAATCGCTCAACAATTCACCGGTAACTTTGGTAACACCATATATAGTGTTAGGACGTTGTATGGTGTCTTGCGGGGTGAGGTTGTGTGGAGTGCTGGGCCCGAATGCTCCGATAGATGAAGGTGTGAATACGGCACAATTGAAAATACGAGCCACTTCCAAGCAGTTAACCAAACTGCCTATGCCGACATTCCAACCCAACATGGGATTTTTTTCCGCAGTGGCGGAAAGTATGGCGGCTAAATTGTAAATGGTGTCAATTTCATATTTTTTTACCACTTCAATTATTTGTGTGATTTGTGTGGAATCTATCCTTTCAAACGGACCTTGCTCTACAATCTCTCCGCTCAATTGACGAAGGTCACTGGCAACCACGTTGGAATTTCCGTAAGTAGCACGTAATTTTTTCACCAATTCTGTTCCGATTTGTCCACCGGATCCTACAATTAATATTTTATTCATGTCTTATTTTTGCTTTAGAAAATTTTTTTGCAAATGTAAAAAAAAACTATTTATCAATAATGCGTTTTCAGGTATTTTTTTTCAAAAAAATGTGTTGAAATATTAACCCGTTGTAATCCTTGTTTTTAATTTTAAAAAAAAGAAGATAGAAAAGACATTGTGATACATCAAGCCATTGTTATACAACGTTATTAATCTTCAACAAAACCGTTTTTTCAATATTTTTTTTGTCTATTGATTTTTTTTGAATAAACATATTGATTTTTTTACTATCTTTGCAGATTGTTTAATAAATAAAATTATAGATTACACAGTAAGAAAAATATGGCAGCAATAGGAAGAATTAGAAAGCATTCAACTATCTTGCTTATTGTAGTGGCAGGAGCTTTGTTAGCATTTATATTGGGAGATTTTGGTCGCAAAGGCGGTAATTCAAAATTACAAGACAAATTTATAGTAGTAGGAAAAAACAACGTGTCCTACACTGAATATATGCAACGCTACAACGCATATAGAGAATTGGTAAAACAAAGAGAAAATCGAAATCTCTCTTCTGAGGAAGATTTTCAATTGGGTACACAATTGTTTGAATCCATGGTGGATTCCATATTGTTGGCCGATGAGTTCAATCGTTTAGGCATTACCGTTACCAATGAAGAAGTTAGAGATTTAGTGGCAGGTCCTAATGCACATCAATATGCACAACGTTTTTTCTCTGACGGAACGTCATACAGCATGCAATTGGCTAACCAATTTTTGGACAATATGGACCAATATGACACCACTATCAAAAATCAATATTTGGAATTAGAACGCTATATTGTCAGTGAGGCTACCATGAATAAATATTTCAACATGCTTAGCAAGTCGTATTACTTGCCTAAGGCTATGGTGAAAAAAATGCAAGCGGAAAATTCACTCAAAGCCGATATCGATTTTGTGCAAGTGCCTTACAGCCATGATTTGGTTAGCGATGATAAAATATCGGTAAGTCAATCGGATATTAAAAAATGGTACGAAGACAACAAATTCCGTTTCAAACAAGACAAAGAATATAGAGAAGTGGAATACGTGCTTTTCCGCGTAGAACCCTCAATAGGTGATTTGCAAGATATAGAAAAGGAAGTAAATCAAATGTATACCGAATTTGCCACCAGTGAGAGACCACAAGATTATGTAAATCGCATGGTGGACACTCGCTACGATAGTGCTTATAAGAAACCCGGTGAATTGATGCCTGCATTGGATACCGTATTGTTCGGTGCACCAGTAGGAACTTTGGTAGAGCCTTTCGTTGACGGTAATATGTGGGTATTTGCTAAATTACTTAATGTAAAGGAACGTCCCGATTCTTTGAACATCAGTTTCATATTTATTGCCGATATGGGAGTGCAGGGTAACGGCAGAACTCCTGCCGAAGCAGCCGCATTGGTGGATAGTGCGATGAACGCATTGCATCAAGGTGAAGATTTTGTAGCAGTAGCTTCCAAGTATTCCGATATTCCTATTGAAGGTCAGCCCGAAATATGGATGGAAGACGGAGTTGGTGACGGACAATTGTTTTTCGACACTTTATATCTCCATCCCGAAGGAAGTCTGGTACAATATAAACACCAAGGTGGTACCTATATTTTCAAAATAAACGCCCGTACCGCTTTCAATCGTAAAATACAAGTGGCTATAGGTAAAAAAGAAATAGCACCTTCTCGTGAAACAATAGATAATATAGAAAGCAGAGCCAATACATTTGTAAACGGTTTAGCCACAATAAGTGATTTTGACAAAGCTGCATCGGCACAAAACTTGGATAAACGTAGTTTTGAAAGAGTAGAAGAGATGACCTATACTTTGCCGGGCGTAAATGTTACAAGTCGTGATATAGTACATTGGATATACGATAAAAACACCAAAAAAGGTGATGTATCTTCCGTATTTTCCACCGAAGGAGCCTATGTGGTGGTAGCACTAAAAGGTATATATCCAGAAGGATACATGTCTTTGGAGCAAGAACAAGTTAAAACCTATTGCGAAACCATGGCCAAAAGAGATAAAAAAGCCGCTAAATTGGAAGAAATGCTTAACAAAGACTTAAAGAGCGGTTCTTCTTTGCAAACAATAGCAGGAAAATATAAAGCAGAAAACGAACAAGCAACCATTGCTTATTCCGATAGAAATTTCTCTCATTTCGGACCTGAAGACAAGGTAATAGGTCAATTAATGGGAGGACAAGTAGGAAGTACCAAAGTGTATGTCGGCGATATGGGCGTATATGTTATCAAAATTAACAAGATAGATATTCCGTCTATGGATGTGAATGCTCATGACGAGAACGAGGATATGCTTGTACAACAATATCAAATGATGATGCAAAGCAGGGTACAAAATCAAACGACCCCCGCTTTGAAGAAAATGGTGAAAATCAAAGATAACCGACCTTTAGTATATTAATTAATTTTTATAGAATATGAAAAAGATATTAGCATTAGTTGCAGGTATAGTAGCACTTACTATGGTAAGTTGCGATAAAAACACTCCGGAAGAAGTGGCAAAAGAATTTTTCACCCATTATGCCAAATACGAATTTGATCAAATTCAAGATTGCGTTTTGGAAGAAGACAGAGCTTATTATCAATTAGTGCAGTCTATGGTTCCCGAAGAAGATAAAGCCAATGCCGCTAATTTGAAATTAGACATTCAAAACGTGAAATGTGAAATAGTTGACGACACTTTGGCTTCTTGCACTTGCGAAATCAGTTTGGAAGACAAACTGACTTCGGAAAAAGAAAAAATGGTTCAAGTGATAGATTTGAAAAAAGTAGGCAAAAAATGGTATGTAGACCCCGGAAAAGAAAACGGATATGATTACATGGACGAACCGGAAGAAGAAATACCTTCCGAATTGGAAGAGGAAGATATGATGCCTATGGAAGACGAGAATATAGTTGAAACCGAAGAATAATTTTATACCGAAACTTATATTAGCTGTTTGATATCAAACAGCTATTTTTTTTTATGAAAAAAAGGCATGCGTATATTTTGGCAATAATGATAACGATAGCATTGTTAATGCTATTTTTAGGTCGTATGTGCCGAGGAACGTCCAAATATTACGAACGCCAGCCGGTAGCTTGTTTGGATTCAGGCAGTTGTGCCCGATTGCAAAACGGAGATGTGATATTGCGACACGGATTCGGATTCATCAGCAACACAATAGCAAAATATGCACATGATAAATATTCCGTTTCGCATTGCGGGGTGTTGATACAAACTGCGGACAGCTCATGGTATGTAATACATACAGTATCTAATTCATTGGCAAAAATAGACGGTATGCAATTGGTGTCTTTGCCAAAGTTTTTATCCGAAAGTCATGAAAATTCTATCATCATACAAAGGTATGTATCTCAAGATAAAACAGCAGGGAAAAAAATAGCCCGCTCAGCATGGAATTATTATCAACAAAAAATACCCTTTGATGATGAATTTAATTTTGACGACAGCACAGAGTTCTTTTGTACGGAAATGATATGGCATGTATTCAAAAATGCTTTGAACGTAAATTTATTGAAATTGGAGGATGAAAATGACTATAGTATAATGAATTTTGCCATGCTTTTTGATACATTGCATTTTACCACCATAGTCAATCAATTTGATGAAATAAAAAGCAGTGAATTATGCAAATAAACGATATACTCGGCATATATGAGCATTCTGTGCAGCTTAGAACCATCATTAGCACGTTGCAGACTACCGGTTTGCAACGGATACATTTAAAAGGATTGAAAGGAAGTGCGAAAGCTTTTTATTTGTCTGCACTTACCCGTCAAACACCTTTTGTCCAATTATGTATATTGCCCGATAAAGAAGCCGCTTCTTTTTTCTTTGGCGATTTGGAATGTATATTCCAAGAGCAAGATAAGGATTTTAAAGACAGAAAGGTTCTTTTCTATGCTGCAAGAACAGAGAATAGAAAAATGGACAGTTATATGACCATGCTTCGCAATACCGTGTTGCAGCATTTGGTAGAAGGTCATTCCGGCATTATAGTAAGTTATCCTGAAGCCTTGTCGGAAAAAGTAGCGGATATAAGAACAGCAAAAAATGCTCAATTAACACTCCGAACCAACCAACCGTACGGCTTAGACGCTTTGGTGGAAGATTTGTCCGATGCCGATTTTGAGTATAGCGATTATGTGGTTCAACCCGGGCAGTTTGCCGTACGCGGAGGATTAATAGATGTGTTCTCTTTTACCGATGAACATCCGGTGAGAATAGAATTTAAAGGAGATAATATAGCCTCCATTCGTTTGTTTGATATAGCCACTCAGCTGACTAAAAAAGTATTGGACGAAGCAATTATTACCGCCGATATGCAAACGTTGCATACGGCGGATAATATAGATATCATGCAACTATTGCCGACAAATGCCTGTGTATGGATAGATGACATAGAAGCATGTGAATACATGCTCAAAAAATCGATAGAAGCTATAGCTTCGGAAGGTAACGGTGAAGTAGAACGCATCAGCGTTGACGATTTTAAGCGAAATATTTTGAAATATAATTTGTTGGAATTCGGTCATAATTTTTATACCGCATCCACTGCTGAAGTTGTCTTCAACATGCAGGCTCAAATATCCTACAACAAACAATTTGACATACTTGTAAATGAATGGATAGAGCATTATCAACAAGGAATTGGTAATATTTTTACTTCTACTAATGAAAATCAATGTGTACGAGTAAGAAATATAGTACGAGACATGCTCCAGGATGTGAGGTTTAAGCAAACTTACGGGGAGGAGTTGTTGCATCAAATGGAAAACAAAATGGTGCAATATGTCAATTATTCCTTGCATGAAGGTTTTGTGGATAAAGACAGTAAATTGGCTTTATATACCGATCATCAAGTTTTTAATCGTTACCATAGGTATAAAATAGAAGATAAATACAGAAAAAACGAATCGCTTACCTTAAAAGAATTATATGATTTAAAACCAGGGGATTATGTAACGCATATCAATTATGGTATAGGTCAATATGCGGGATTGGAAAAAATAGATGTAGGAGGAAGGCAGCAAGAGGCTATCAAAATATTGTATAAGGATAAAGATGTATTATATATCAGCATTCATTCTTTGCATCGCATAGCCAAATATTCCGGTAAAGACGGCATGGCTCCCGCCTTGCACCGTTTGGGAAGCAGTGCCTGGAACAAGGTAAAAGAGAAGGCTAAAACCAAGGTTAAGCAATTGGTTTTTGACTTAACTAAATTATATGCGGAGCGTAAGGCAGCAGACGGTTATGCTTTTTCTCCTGATAATTATATGCAAAATGAATTGGAGGCATCGTTTGTGTATGAAGATACTCCTGACCAGATAAAAGCTACCGCCGATGTTAAAAAAGATATGGAGGCATCGTATCCTATGGATAGGTTAATATGCGGTGATGTGGGCTTCGGGAAAACCGAAATAGCTATCAGAGCAGCTTTTAAAGCCGTGTGTGACAATAAACAAGTGGCTGTGTTAGTCCCCACCACCGTGTTGGCACTCCAACATTATAATACTTTTAGAGACAGACTATCCAATTTTCCGTGTAGTGTGGATTATGTAAACCGATTCAAATCGGCAAAACAACAAAAAGAAATTCTGCAAAAACTCAAAAACGGACAGTTGGATATTATCATAGGAACACATCGTTTGTTGGGTAAAGATGTGGAATTTAAAGATTTAGGCTTGTTGATAGTAGATGAAGAGCAAAAATTCGGGGTGGGCGATAAAGAAAAATTGCGGCGTATGAAAGTAAATGTAGATACCCTTACCATGACAGCGACACCTATTCCTCGTACTTTGCAATTTTCACTCATGGGAGCAAGAGATATTTCTATTATGCGTACCCCGCCCTTAAATAGATATCCTATAGAAACATCGGTAAAGGTGTATGATGAGCATACTTTGTTTACTGCTATAGAATATGAGTTGTCCCGAGACGGACAAGTTTTTGTGGTGCACAACAGAGTGCAAAATATTAATGAAATCGCCGATTTGATAAGAGGTCATTTTCCTAATCACAGAGTAGCTGTGGCTCATGGACAAATGGAAGGCAATCAGTTAGAAAAAATAATGCTGGATTTTATTGACGGTTATTATGATATTTTGGTTTCTACAGCCATTATAGAATCAGGATTGGATATTCCTAATGCCAATACCATCATTATCAATGAAGCACAAAATTTCGGGTTGAGTGAGTTGCACCAGCTAAGAGGCAGGGTAGGGCGAAATAATAAAAAGGCTTTTTGTTATCTGCTTACTCCGCCAAGAGATATGTTATCCACCATTGCTTGTAAACGATTAGATGCCATAGAGGAATATGCGGATATAGGCAGTGGATTCAATATAGCCATGAGAGATTTGGATATTCGTGGTGCAGGCAATTTATTGGGAGCAGAGCAGAGTGGATTCATTACGGAAATAGGTTACGAAATGTACCAAAAAATTCTGCAGGAAGCCTTGGAAGAAATGCAAGAAAGCACTGCTGCCGGCAATGAGATGCAAGAGGTGTGTTTTGTGCGTGAGTGTACTATAGAAACCGATATGGAATTGTTCATTCCCGATAGTTATGTATATTCCGGAGAAGAACGTTTTGCTTTGTACAAAGAGCTTAACGGTTTGTCTTCCGATGAGGAATTGGATTCGTATGTCAGTCGATTGATAGATAGATTCGGGAGCATGCCCGAGCAGACCTCTGATTTAATTACTTCCATGAAAATGCGCAATAGGGCTAAAGAGGTGGGTTTTGAACGAATAGTGCTTAAGCAAAAACGATTTGTAGGTTATTTTCCTGCCATGCAAGATTCCGCATATTACGAAAGTCCGCAATTTGTCAATGTGCTTACTTATGTACAAACGCACCCTCAGGTGTGTCACATGAAAGAGCAACCCGGCAAACTTACTCTTACCGTAGATAAAATTGATAATGTGTCAAAAGCTTTACAGTTGATAGAATCTTTGCTGTTATCGTAAGTTTATATTGTGGATAATTATGATGTCTCCGTTTCGTTTCAAACAATTTATCGTTAAGCACGACCTGTCTACCATGAAAGTGGGGACAGATGCCATGTTGTTAGGAGCATGGGTGGCAATACCGCAAAATTGTAAATCGGTATTGGATGTAGGAACAGGCAGCGGAGTGATATCGCTTATGTTAGCACAAAGAACACAAGCCGAGATATGGGGCGTGGATATACATGCTCCTTCCATAGAACAAGCCAAGCAAAATGCAGTAGCTTCACCATGGGCACAACGTCTGCATTTTGAACTAGCGGATATCAATGTCATGGCTAAAGAATGTGTTCGAAAATTTAATTTGATAGTGAGCAATCCTCCGTTTTTTGAGCATTCATTATTATCGCATAATCCTCAAAGAAATTTGAGCAGGCATACTATTACACTTTCATATACCGATTTGGCTAAAGCTGTTTCCGATTTACTTGCCGACAGGGGGGTGTTTGCCGTCATTCTTCCGATAGATAGCGCTATGGAAGTAAAATCGAAATGGCAGCAATACGGCTTGCAGATAATAAGACAATGCGAGGTGTATCCCAAACAAGGGAAAAATCCCCATAGAATGCTGTTGGAATTTATGCGTGAACAAGATAATCCAACAATAAAGCAAGAACAATTGTGCATAAGGAATGTGCACAATCAATATACGGAAGAATATAGATTGCTGACAAAAGATTATCATACTATATTTTAATATCCACAAAAAAAAACACTATCAAATTTGATAGTGTTTTTTGTTTCATTAATATAGTAGGTTCTATTATTGTATAGTTACCTTTTTGGTAGTGCTTCCTTTTGAAGAAGTGATTTTAAGTAAATACATTCCTTTTGCTAAATTATCTACATTGATAGTAGCACGTGTGTCAGCGGTGGAAGTATTGGCAACCATTTCTCCTAATACATTGTAAAGAGTAATGTTTGCGTCTTCGCCGTTAATGGTATTTACTTCAACGTTGAGTATGCTGTTGGCCGGATTAGGATATACTTTGATAGAACCGAATCCTGCCTCATTCTCGCTGATGTTTACATTATCTATCCATGCTATTTCCCAGCCGGTTCCTGCATCTACGTTGTCAGATAAAAATTTAACATACACCGCATTGGAATTTACCACATATATGGAATCCAATGTGGGCATATTATCTTTGGAAAAACGATATTGACCATGAGTGGGGTATTTCATTGCTGCACCTACCGATGAACCTTGTTTCATCAATTCCACTTTATCACCTTGTCCTATATCAAATTTTTTGAAAATAATACCTACTTTGGAAGGATTGGTATTAGGTGCAATGGTCCAATAGCATGTCATATCTTTATCGTACTCGCTGTTATCGCTTCCATTGGTGATAGAACCTGTTGCACTCGTTTGTTTAATAGGATTGGAAGTGGTGGAGCAATAACCGTGAGAAGTTTTGGAGGAGGTGTAGGTAAAACGGAACCCGTCTCTTGTAGAATCACTGTCGCTGGTAAAAGTTATAAATGCCTGAGCATTGTTAATAGTAATATAAGTGCCTTCTGCTACATCACCTGAGTAGGTGGCTTTTAAGTTGGCATCGTTAGCTTCGTTACCGGCATATATTTTTACTATGTCTTTGCCGTTTTCGGTAGCGAAACGTGATACATTCAGTGTGATACTGGTGGTGTTTTCACCCGGAGAAATTAACCAAGAACAATTGGTGTTGTTTCTGTATTTTAAGCGGCAACTTCCATCATCAAACGAACCGAAGGTTGCGGTGAGCGTTTTGGTACCGGTGAAGAAATTGGTGGTGTCTACACGTGGTTTGATACCAAAAATAGCTTGATTGCTTAATGTATATCCGTTCATATTGTTTAAAGCGAAGAAACCGTCGTTGTATCCGCCCCATCCCCAATTGATGTGGAGTTTGTTGTCGGAGTCATATCCGTCGCATATAAAAGCGTGTCCTGCATGTACACCCGAACCACCGTTGAAAGCACTATAATATACAGGACAATTGTCATTGATATCGGTTTTTATTAAATTCAACCAATCAGCATCACTATATCCTGCCTTACTTTTAATATTAACAGTGGTAGCATATAAGAATCTTCCTTTTATGGCTGTCACCACATCGGAAGCTACACAACCGGAGCCTTCTGCATCATAGTCCATTTTTACGGCTACACCGCAGTGATAAATAAGACGAGCAATAGCATCGCTGTAATTGTTGGTTGCATCCGTCATGGCTTCATAATCGTAATTGGTAGCGGCATAGTTGGCAGATAGTTTGCCGTAATTTTCAGATACGTAGGCACTTGAGCCGTATCCGCTTCTCGGATATCTGTGATAATAGAATAGTTGAGCCATAGCCACGGCACCGCATCCGTTGGGTACGTGTAAATCGTATCCGTTAGGAGCGTCTATCTCATCAGGACATAAAGCATTGTAATATTTATCTTGATTCCATTTGCTGGTTATCAATATGATGCTGGTAGTGTTGGCTTTTTGTATTTTGTTGGTTGCCAAAGAAGCCCATTCTTTAGCTATTTCAGGTTCTGCCGGAGCGTTTTGGGTGCGAATATCCGCAATTTTTTGTTCGTACATGGTTACAAAATCGTCGCATGCGGGTATTTTGTTGATTTTATATTCGTTTGTGAGTGAATAAGCTAAAATAGGGTCCATTCTGTTGTCAGCGGCTACTAATACAAATCCGCCATCGGTGAAATTGAATACATAAAACACGGGTTGTTGATTTGCGTCGGTTTTAGTTTGAACGGAAGCAATGTCGCTGCTGTGTTTTACATCCATGGCTTTTATGTAATTCCGTGCTATGGTTTGAGCGGTGTTTACATCTACTTGTTGACCAAAAACAAAGCACATCAAGGAAGCCAAACTTAATGTTAGAACTAATTTTTTCATCTGTATCCTTTCTAATTTTTTTGTTGAATTTAAACTAAAAAAGATTGGTAATAGTACCAATCTTTTTTTTATTGGACTATTTTATTTTTGAATCACCAATTTAATGGTTTTGGTGTTATTGTTTGTTTTTATATTTACAAAATATATGCCATTTGACATATTGTTGCAATCAATATTTTCGGTGTGTGTGCCGTAAGGCAAGTAACCCAAATTCTTATTGCTTATCATTCTGCCTGTAATGTCATATATGTTCAATGTTACTTGTTCGTCATTTGTCATCTCAAATGATAAAGTAGCATGGCTGTTGGTGGGGTTAGGATAAATAGTCATGTTGTTAACATTGGCTTTGTCTTCAGCATAACGATTTTCTTGAATACCGTTGAAGTAAGTGCTGTCAATAAAAATACCTAAACCATATGTAGCGGCATATATGCTACCGTAGTTGGAAGTTCCCTGAAAATCAATTTTAACGCTATTGCCGTCAGCAGAATAGGTGATGGATTGATTGTTGGGGAAATATTTTGTTTGTTGGAACAATTTAAATACAGGTATTTTTACATTGATACCATTGTTGTACAATGTCCAGGTAGGCATATCGGAAGTGAAGTTTTCTGTTTTGTATACACCTACTTCCGTTCCTACATAAGCAATGTCTGAATTGGACATCTCTATTATGGAAGTGTAGATGGCAACATCTTCAGGAATGCCGCTACCTTCTTTTATTTCTTCTATTACAGTGCTCAAAGTGGCAGTAAGAGCATTGGTGATGGCATTAACACGATAGTAAGCTACACCGTCTCCGTTAGTTGTATATACCAAAGTATTGTTATCTTGAGGATCCAAAGCTATGGAAAGGATATCTGCTCCCGATAATTCAAATATTAAGGTATCGTCAACCAACATTCTGTGGTCATTATAGGTGGTGTATGCAGCTTCAGGATCATATACGTGTTTAGAAACATCTATTTGTTCAGGAGTACGATAGGTGTCAAAGCCGGATACTCTATAGATAGAATAACTTTGAACATTACCGGTGTATTTGTGAGTAAGAACAAATAAGTCATTACCGTCATTGCTGACTTTGAGGTCCATTACTTGTTCGGTGGAATCGCCGGTACGGAATACACATATAAATTCCGGTTTGTTGGAGAAATCCAGTGCTTGAGTGGTCATATATACAGGTGCACCGACTGCTATATTGGAATTCTTAGTATATTTATGACCGCCACCGCCTATAAACAAGCGAGAAGTAACTATATCTTGAACCGTTATAGTATCTTCATTTCTATGTAAAGTATCGGTGCCTTCATATTTATAATGTATAGGATAGTTGTTACGTTGACTCTTTACGCATATTTCGTCACCTGTAACATAAGTTTTATCTATGATAAACGATACGCTGTCTATACTATTTACGTCGTTAATAGATTCCCACATTACCATAGGGGTTACTCTTGCATAAGTATATCTGTTGGTTAAGTTGTTTTCATCGGGATGCCAACGGGTATAGGATGCATTTTTTGCCATAATGGTAGAAACTTCTTCATTGTTACCATACCAATCCACCGGTGTTTGGGCATCACTGTTGATACTGGCTCTACGATAGCAATATCCGTAGTAGCCTGTGTAAAATACTGCTTCCGGTTTAATAAAGGAGAATATGCAATTGCCTCCATCGCCTTGAGGAACACTTATTTCAGAGGCGTTTTTGGTGGTGCTGTGAGGATTGGCTAAATAGGCCATACCGCCGTTTTTGATGCCACTCATAAAACGACCATCATTGGCAACAGCTAATGAATAGGCTTGCATAGTGGCAAAATAATTGTTCTTGGCAACAAAACCGGTGTTGCCCGATTTTTTAAGTATTCCGTTTTGAGTGCAAAGATAAATGTCTTCGCCTTCGGCTACCATGTCGTAGAGGTAAATAACAGAACCTAAACTATTCCAGTTGAAATAGTTGTTTTCGCTATATTCGGTACCGTAATATAAAGCTCTACCACCTACGTAGATAGCAGCGGAGTCGGTAGCACTGACCAATATTTGGTTGCAATCTATTCCCCAAGAACCGCCTATAGGGTCAATCAATCCTCCGATAGGACATATCAATCTCCAAGTATTTCCTTTGTCTTTGGATTGATATACTCCATAGAAAGAACTATTTCCGTTAGCCAACAATGCATATATTACATCGTGGCAAGAAGGAGCAATAGCCATGCTGATTCTTCCTGCGTCTTTGGGAAGTTTGGTGTTACTGCACACTGAAGTGAAATTTTTACCGGCATCGGTGGAAATAAATGCATCGGCCGTTCCGGCAAAAGTGCAGTAAGTAACTATATCTCCCATTACTCTGACATCGGTACATTTTACAGTGCTGCCTATGTCGGTGAATGAGTTACCACCGTCGGTGGTGACTTTTAAGCCTTCAGAGGTGGCTATATATAATTTATTGTTATCGGCATCGTATGCCATGGCATTTACAGCTTCCCAATCGGTGGTGTTGCTCAATTGTGTAAATGTGACACCGCCGTCGGTGGATTTGTAAACACCGTCACCTTTGATACCAAAACTATTGTAATTGTCTTCCACACCCGGAGTGGCATAGCCGGAACCTGAAGAGATTAAACCATCTCCTGTACCTATGTACAATGTGCCCGCATTATCTTGTGCTATTGCCGATACAGCGGCAGAACCGCTAAACGCAGTGTTAATAGACCATGTTGCACCACCATTGGTAGATATCCATAAACCGCTGCCTGCTGCTCCTGCGTATAACTTGGATGTGTTATCTTTGTCAACGCAAATAGTGAGTGTACGACCGGAAATGTTAGCCGGACCAATGTTAGTCCAACCGTTACCGGATTTTCTACCTTTAGCATTTTGTGCTCCGCTAGTGACTACCAAACATAAGGATAGACCTAATAAAATGTACTTAATTGTTTTCATTCGTGAATCTATTAATTATCTAAATCTTTATCAATCAATTGCTTTTTAAAAATCGTTCTATACAAATGAACTTTGCAAAGATACATAATTATTCTATACAATGCACAATATTGAGCATTTTTTTATATCTGTTCATCTTTTATTGCTTTATTTGAACATTGATATTACTTTTAATGCTGACATTTTGTCGTAAAAACTGTTTAAATATTTGCATAAACGGACATAATGTCATGAATTTGGATTTGGAATGGGTTTTGATAGTTGAAAAAATGATGATTAATAATAAATCATTGAGGTTATAGTAAAAGGATGGCCTTGCTTGAAAATAACACCCGAGCATGTGTATAAACGGCTCAATAAAATAGTATTAATAAATAGAAAAAAAAGTAATATGAAAGAGTTCATAATAGGATCATTAAAATTTATCAAATTTTGTTTTACTCCCGATAAAGACAAAATAAAAAGAAAGACGAATATCATCTTCAATTTGATCATGAAGATGACGGATGCTGGTATATTCATTTACCGAATTGGCGGTGGAGTCACCACAATCTTATGATGGTAGCCGGTGCTGATGAATTATGTGCAATATTATCAAATGATGATAAAACCACAAAAGTTGAAGTCGTAATATCAAATGAAGAGAAAAAAGAGTGCTCTGGTTATGTCAAATTAGAGAGAGTAAAAGCTTCTGTTTCAGAAGGCGGTACCTATCATGTAACCAATCTTGACGGTTTTGACCGTGATATTTGGCTTTGTCAAGTTACATTATTTGTTTTAGGAAGCTATCCTAAATATATTTATTTAAAAAAGGAGGATTAAAATGAATTTAGAAAAGTTTACTATAAAAACACAATCAGTTATCATGGCTGCACAAGAATTGGCAACATCTAACAATAACCAATTTATTGAAGATGTGCATCTTGTAAAAGCCATGTTGAACGAAGAAGCTGTTATTCCGTATTTGTTCAAAAAATGTGAAGTCAATGTCGATTTGTTGAAAAAAGTGGTCGATAAAGAATATCAATCATTGCCGAAAGTTTCAGGTGGTAGCGGGGTGTATTTTTCCCAAACCATGGCCGGCATTTTCCAAAGTATAGACAAAATTTTAGCGGAATACGGCGATGAATATGTATCTTTGGACCATCTATTATTAGCAGTAGTGCGTTCCAAAGGAAAATGTTCTCAAATATTGAAAGATGCAGGTTTGCAAGAAACAGAATTAAAAAAAGCCATTATGGAAATGCGAAAAGGAAGCAAAGCCGATTCTCCGCATGTAGAAGAAAGTTATAATGCTTTGAATAAATATGCAAAAAACTTGAACGACTTGGCTCGAAAAGGTAAGTTAGACCCCGTAATCGGTCGAGATGAAGAGATCAGGCGAGTGTTGCAAATATTATCCCGTCGTACCAAAAACAATCCTATCTTAATAGGAGCTCCCGGTGTGGGTAAAACTGCTATAGCAGAAGGTCTGTCTCACAGAATTGTACAAGGAGATGTGCCCGAAAATCTAAAAACCAAACAGGTGTTCTCTTTGGATATGGGGGCTTTGGTAGCAGGTGCCAAATACAAAGGGGAATTTGAAGAACGTTTGAAAAGTGTAATCAAAGAAGTGGTGGCTTCCAATGGTGAAATTATACTTTTCATAGATGAAATTCATACTTTGGTCGGTGCCGGCGGCGGTGAGGGAGCTATGGATGCCGCCAATATTCTAAAACCTGCTCTCGCCAGAGGAGAATTGCGGGCCATTGGTGCAACCACCACTTCCGAATATCAAAAATATTTTGAAAAAGACAAAGCATTGGAAAGACGTTTCCAAGTTGTATATGTGGACGAACCGGATGTGGAATCGTCGGTGTCGATATTGAGAGGCTTGAAAGAACGTTATGAAAATCACCATCAAGTGCGTATTTTAGACGAAGCCATCATAGCGGCCGTGACTTTATCAAAACGTTATATTACGGAACGTTATCTTCCTGATAAGGCTATAGATTTGATAGATGAAGCAGCAGCCAAATTGCGTTTGGAAATTAATTCCGTGCCACAATCTTTGGATGATATTGAACGTAAAATCAGACAGTTGGAAATAGAGCGGGAGGCTATAAAACGAGAATCTGACCAATCAAAAATTGCTCAATTGTCCGAGAAAATAGAAGAGCTGTCGGAGCAAAGAAATACCTTGTACGCTCGCTGGAAAGAAGAACGTTCTTTGGTGGACGAAATTCAACAATCGAAAAATGATATTGAAAACTATCGTTTTGAAGCCACGCAAGCTGAAAGAGACGGAGATTACGGCAAAGTGGCGGAATTGCGTTATGGCAAAATCAAAGCAGCGGAATCGAAAATTGAAGAAAGTACCAAGAAACTTCGTGAACTGCAGGGCGATAAGCCAATGATAGATGAAGTGGTGGATGCCGATGACATAGCCGAAGTGGTGGCACGTTGGACAGGCATACCCGTGAGCAAGATGATGCGTAGTGAAAAAGAAAAACTATTGCATTTGGAAGAAGAGCTGCACAAAAGGGTAGTCGGTCAGGAAGAGGCAATATCCGCCATCGCCAATGCCATTCGCCGTAGCCGTGCGGGATTGCAAGATGAGCATCGTCCTATAGGCTCTTTTATATTCATGGGTACTACCGGTGTGGGTAAAACAGAATTAGCCAAGGCTTTAGCTGAATATTTGTTCAATACCGAAGATGCTATGGTGAGAATAGATATGAGTGAATATCAGGAAGCACATACCGTTTCTCGTTTGGTGGGTGCCCCTCCGGGATATGTGGGCTATGAAGAAGGCGGCCAATTGACAGAAAAAGTAAGAAGAAAACCTTATTCCGTAGTGCTGTTTGATGAAATAGAAAAAGCCCATCCCGATGTGTTTAACATATTGTTACAGGTGTTGGACGACGGAAGACTTACCGATAATAAAGGAAGGGTGGCGGATTTTAAAAACACCATCATTATTATGACTTCTAATTTGGGATCGCATATCATAGAAGAAAATTATGATAATCAAATGTCCTTGTCGGCCGAAGAATTGCAAGAAAAAACACAAAACGAAGTGATGGCTTTGTTGAAGAAAACCATCAGACCGGAATTTTTGAACAGAATAGACGAAATTTTGATGTTCAAACCATTAACCAAGAGTGAAATTCGTTCTATTGTGGATATGCAATTACAACATTTGCAAGCATTGCTTCGCAAACAAGATATCACTATCAAATTAACCGATTATGCCATGGATGAACTGGCCAATTTGGGCTACGACCCGCACTATGGTGCCCGTCCGCTTAAAAGGGTGATACAAAAAAATATTATGGATAATTTGTCTAAAATGATTTTGGATTCCAAATTTGATCCTCAAAAAACAATTATTATTGATGTTATTGATGACCAATTTGTAATGTATCCCGATAGTGAAAAATAAATGAAAAACAATTAAAGATAATTGTAAAAAAAATTATACCTTTGCAAAAAAAATGGAGTATACCGAAAATCCGATAAAGAGTAGGTTGATTTTAAATTTAAATTAAAAATGAAAAAAGTTTTAGTAGCATGCGCAGCTATAGCATTAATCGCCGCTTTTACCTCTTGCAACAAAAATTGCAAATGCAAAACTTATGCAGCAGGTGTAGTCGTTAAAGAATACGAACAAGAAATTGACGGTGAAATGAAATGTAGTGATTACACTACTATCGTTACCGACGAAGACGGTGGTTTAAAAACCGGTGTTGAATGCAAATAATAAGTTTGTGTTAACCGAAATCAAAATGGGCAATCTTTTTTGCCCATTTTTTATATTTTAAAATATGAAAAATCGGATTATAGACAATAAGTTATTTACATACATTATTCGTATTTTCATAGGTGGTGTATTTGTGGCATCGGCAGTGCTGAAATACTTGTCTATAGATATATTTGACTTGTATGTTTACGAACATAACATTTTTAATTTAGCCCTCACCGAAACGCTTACTCGCTGCCTGATTGCCTGTGAATTTTGCATGGGTGTCATGCTCATTTTCGGTTTAAAATTCCGGTGGGCGTATTTCGGAGCTTTGTTATTGTTGACAGCTTTCACCATATATTTGGTTAGCATGCCCCTGCTGTTTGATGTAGATATGAACAATTGTCACTGTTTTGGTGATAAAATAATATTGAATAGAACACAATCCATTATAAAAAATATCATACTGATAGTGCTGTTATTATTACTATCACCCAAAGGTGTGAAAGATTTTAGAAAATCATGGATAGTGGTCTTGATATTAGCAATATTGTCTTTAGGAATGACATTCGCTTTCAATCCGCCCGATTATATCTATACCGCAATTTACGGTAGTGAGGTGAGAATAGATGAAGATTTGTATCATCAGGCGTTGGCGGCTCAGCAAAAGCAGGAAAGTTATTCCCAAGGCAGGCAAATTATATGCATGTATTCCACGGCCTGCTCCTATTGCCGCAAGTCGGCACGCAGGGTGCAGTTGATGGCACAACGTGAACATTGGAATACGGAGCATATAAAATTGATATTCTGGAGAATGTCCAACGATAGTGCCATCACTCGTTTTTACGATAAGCAGCAACTCTCCGACATGGAATATACCACTTTCACCGTAGATACTTTTTTAAATATCACCAAAGGACAGCAACCGGTGATATTGTTGTCGGACAATGGAAAAATAATCAAATCCATAGACTATATCGCCTTTAGTGAAAACGAAATAACTCGTTTTTTGGAAGGAAAAGAATAATACAAATGGAAAAATTGCGTAATTCGTTGTTCTCAAATGTTTTACGTTATTTTTTTAGCATGTAAACCGAATGCGGAAGGCGGTGCCTGCCGGCGTAATTCGTTTAGACAGGTGTTCTTATCTACTATCCTATTCTTGAATGCCTTGTTTTTTTGTTACTTTTGTAACAAGACAAAAGTAAAGAAAATCAAATCCTCCGCCCTGCGGGCACCTGCCACAGGAAGGAACGGAGAACCCGTTGTTTTCTAAGGCGTCAGCCTTGTTTTCTAGGCGAGCGAAGCAAAGCCTGTTTTGTCTTGTCATAGTTGCTATAGGTAAAATAGTTCAGAATGGTTAAATCTTACTTAACCTATCACGTTTTTAGACATATTCAATTAATGACAAGTGTTTTTTTACATCCTTTCTTTTCCTGCCATGAAAAGAAAGGATGCGAAAGAAAAATCACCGCTGCAGAAAAAAATCGGAAAAGAGGAATACTTCGCTAAAACACAAAACTCCTCCTTTTACAGCCTGCGGCTGTAACGTTCGTCAGACAACTTGTGTTTCTTCACGCTGCAGTCTTCCTCTTTTCTTCTTCGATTTTTTCCTAATGCGGAAGGCGGTATCTGCCGGCGTAATTCGTTTAGAAAGGTGTTCTTATCTACTATCCTATTCTTGAATGCCTTGTTTTTTTGTTACTTTTGTAACTAGACAAAATTAAATTAAATTAAATTAAATTCTCCGCCCTAAAGGGCACCTACCTACAGGAAGGAACGGTGGAATCCTTTGTTTTCTAAGGCGACAGCCTTGTTTTCTAGGCGAGCGAAGCAAAGCCTGTTTTGTCTTGTCATAGTTGCTATAGGTAAAATAGTTCAGAATGGTTAAACCGTACTTAAACGTACTACATTTTTAAGCATACATAATTTGACAAGCGTTTTCTTTAAAATCAAAAAAAAACTGTCAGAGGATGTTTGTCGTTGCACGACGAGGGAAGCAAGTAAACAGCCACCTATGGTGGCAGAAAACAAGGGTTTTGCATATATTGTCCTATATTGATTATTTTACGGAATAACGACAGCATACCACCCGGGCATTCAATGAAAAAGCGTTAAAAAAAATGATGAAATAAAGCGTTAAGAAGTCTGTACTGTCTGAGCGTTTGAATAGTAAATAGGATTCTTTCGTAATGGCGTGATGTGATAGTAATACCTATAAAACCGGTATTGCGTGCGAGTTTACTGACTTTAGCTTTATGAGTCATTTTTTAGTTTTTTCATTGCAGCCCTGTTCTTTTGTTACTTTTGTAACAAGACAAAAGTAAAGAAAAAAAAGTTATTTAATATTAAATGCTCATTCTTTTAGCAAGCGTTTTCTTTCATCCTTTCTTTTCCAGCCATGAAAAGAAAGGATGCGAAAGAAAAATCACCGCTGCAGAAAAAAATCGGAAAAGAGGAATACTTCGCTAAAACACAAAACTCCTCCTTTTACAGCCTGCGGCTGTAACGTTCGTCAGACAACTT
>DBXT01000032.1:285-12307 GCA_002309615.1 Bacteroidales bacterium UBA1205 | reverse complement strand
TTATCTATTTTTAGAGATGTCCTAAAAAAAATTGGTTTTACTTGTTTTCTGCCAATTTTTTCGGCATACTCAACGATAATTTCATGAAACATTGCATCGTTTTCGTTGCCGTTGCATGGTCGTTGCCCGCATGGATGACACAGGCCCAATTAATAGCGACGGTAGCTGCCGCTTTGGTGTTGCCTTATATATTCTTTTCACCATTAAGCGGAAAAATCACCCTGCTCTACTCCAAACATAAAATATTTAAAATATGCAAATTGCTGGAATTCCCGATAGTGATATTGGCGGGCTTGGGCTTTATTTATGAAAACATAACAATAGTATTGTCATCAGTGCTATTGATGGGCATACAAAGCTGCATGTATTCCCCCTCCAAATACGGACTTATCAGGGATATAGGCGGAGTTGAAAAAATAAGTTTCGGCAACGGAATGTTTGAAACCATGTCATTTTTGGCTATTTTAGTAGGCACCTGCCTGGCCGCATGGCTGTCTGACCATTACAACAGCCTTATAATCAGCCTTTTGATGTTATTATTTGCCGCAATAGCCTATTTTTTATGTCGTAGCATACATGTTACAGAAGAAGCTCTTGATACTGACAACATCGGGACTGCCAATCCCTTTAAATTTCTAATCACCAATTATCATTATGCATCCAAACACCCGCATGTAAACGCAGGAGTGCTGGGAGTGGCTGTATTTTGGATGATAGGCGGAATTCTTCAATCGAATTTAATACTTCATTGTACCCACACCTTGGGGCATAGCAATACGGCAGCGGGAATAGTAATGGCCTTAGCGGCAATAGGCATTGCATCGGGTTGCACCTTATGTGGTAAGTTGTGTTCCTATTATCAGCATAAAACACTAATTACAATAGGGTTAACAGTTGTAATACTTTGCTTAAGCATTATAGTAATTACCAATCCCGATATTTACATTTGTTCTTTGCTAATATTCCTCACTGCCGCATTTGCCGGATGCCTGGAGGTACCCTGTCTGAGCATGATACAACAAGCCGAAACAGGCTGTAAGAATGGTGATATGCTGGCTTATATGAATCTTATCAGTTTTGTATTCATACTTATCGGAAGCGGTTTATTTTCAATTATTAACAAAATAAGCAAAGACAACAGCTTGATGGTGTTTGTTTTGGTTATAGTAATCGCCATTATCACTTTGCTCTATTTTCAAATGCGAAAAACAAAAACAACATCTGATTTTCAAAAGGAAAACACATAAGACGTTGTTTACTCCGCTATTTTTACTTCCCCCCCGCTGTTTTCTAAAGGAGCGTTGCCGCTCTTACTTACTGATTAAGTTCCAGCTTGGTAACATTTTCTACATGATGAGTGTGCGGAAACATATCCACGGGCTGTATCTCCATTACTTTATACCACGGCATCATTAAGGCTATGTCTCTTGCTTGGGTTGCAGGATTACAACTCACATATACTATCCTTTTCGGACGGATTTGCAATATGGTGTTCACCACATCGGGGTGCATGCCTGCACGAGGCGGATCGGTAACTATTACATCAGGATGTCCGTGAGAGGATACAAAATCTTCATTCAACACATCTTTCATATCGCCGGCAAAAAAATCCGCATTTTGAATGTTATTCATTATCGCATTTTCTTTGGCATCAGCTACCGCTGATTCTACATATTCCACTGCCACCACCTTTTTTGCCGTTCGGGCCATAAACAAAGCAATGGTGCCTGTGCCGGTGTATAGGTCATACACCACATCAGAAGACTTGATATCAGCCATACGCAAAGCGGTTTGATATAATTTCAACGCCTGTTCTGCATTGGTTTGATAAAAAGCTTGCGGAGATACTTTGAATTGAAGATTTTCCATTTGCTCTATCATATACCCTCTTCCGAAAAATGTGTGTACCTGCAAATCGGCTATGTTGTCATTCATTTTTTCATTAACAACATACGACAACGTGCTGATTTGCGGGAACGTAGTATGTAAATATTCCATAATAGGAACTATATTTTCATCCTGACGTCCAAATACCATTATTACCATCAAATCACCACACACCGAATTACGGATAATAATATTTCGGAGCAAGCCCTCATGCGAACGGGCATTATAAAAATCAAAACCGTGTTCAAGGGCATATTTTTTAATACTATCGCGAATTTCATTGCCTGTTTGATCATGCAAATGACAATAATGTATATCCAACACCTTGTCAAAAACGGACGGCAAATGGAAGCCTACACCGCTGATATTATTCATATCGGCTGTTTCCAATTCTTCTTTTGTAAGCCAGCGTCTGTCGGCAAATGTATATTCTACTTTATTTCTATAAGCAAATATTTTGTCCGATGCCAATATGGGATTAATATCGGGAAACCGGAATTTACCTATGCGTATAAAATTATCATATACTTGCTTTTGCTTATAATACAATTGATATTGATATTGCATATTTTGCCACTTGCAGCCGCCGCAAATACCAAAATGCTCACACCGTGGAGTTTCCCTTTTTTCTGAATATTGCTTTATGGTTAAAGGACGTGCCAAATAATAAGAATGTCTTTTTTTATACACTTCCACATCCGCAACATCACCAGGAACTACATTGTTTACAAACACCACTCTGTCTTCATAGCGACCAATGCACACGCCTTCGGAACCGGCACCCAATATGTTCAAGTTTTCTATTATCTGATTTGTTTTCTTTTTCTTTCCCATTGCATTATTTTTTTATCGGCAGATTAACATTAGTGGTGGCATTGGATTTTACCACAAACACTTGTTCAACCGTTTTAACGGTTTGTGTTTCTTTGTCTCTTCTGAACACCACCTTGTATGTTCCCGGCTGTAATAGTATGGATTCGGACGTATCGTCATTGCGTAAATTATATATCCATTCATCTCCTCCGTTACGCACCACATACAAACTTCCCGAACCAAAATCGCCTTTGCTCACCACTGCCACACCGGGATCGGGTATTTTTACCTGAGCCGTGTAATTAGGATTAATTTCCACATTGTTGATATTTACTCTCGGCAAACAAAGCACCTCTAAATCATATTTTCCTATCAAATATTTTTCTTCTATGGAAAAATATTGCACATTCAATATCTCCTGCTTTCCGGCTTGGCGAACGATGATAGGAACCGTTTGATAACGCGTGTTTTTTGTGGCTGTTTTTACCAATAACTTACCTTGGGGCACATCTATAGGAATGATGGTGTGCGTGCCGGGATTAAGTTTGATACCTTGCTTTTCCACAGGCGGAATGGTGTTCACTTTGAGCCGATACGACGGCATGGTATTAAGATACAATGTATCAGGCATTCCCCTTGCGTTCAAGGTATGTATATAATTATATAACAATTGACCGTTTGACTCATCATAAAAACACATATCCACATTCGATTCTGTCGGTAAACCGTTCGCATCCAACAAACTGACTTGACAGGTGGTTTTATTGAATATTTGTTCCACTATTATGCCCAAAGCATGACTGAAATCTTTTTCACTGGTAGCATCTATATAATTACCGATACAACTCAAATCCACGCTAAAATCGGAACCTATGCCTATTACAAAAGGCTTTAGTATGATTCCTTTTCGTTGTAATGCTTTAGAAACTTCACACGGGTCGCCCGAACATTCCTCTATGCCGTCGGTAATAAGAACTATTACATTGCGACAATTGGGTGTGTTGGGAAAATCATTTTCCGCAGCCTGCAAAGATAATGCTATGGGAGTGGTGCCTTTGGGATAAATGGATTTCAATTTTTGCTTGATCCGTTGGAAATTGTTAGCGGAAAACGGCACTTCTAACTTGGTGTCATAACAGTCGTATTGCTTGTATTCTTTTTGATGTCCGTACACTCTGAGTGCCAATTCCACATTAGGATACTGCTCCAAACTGTCTATCATATTACACAACAATCGATTGGCTATATGTATTTTTTTATCACTCTGCCAATCTCCCCACATGCTATTGGAAGCATCAAAAATAAAAAGAATACGAGTAGTAACATTTGTTTGTGGGACAGTTGATTTAGACTGTGACCAGACCGATGTTAACAATAAATTTGCTACAGCAAATAATATCAAACTTCTTCTCATCATTTACAATATGTATAATTTGCAAATATACAATTTAGCTTATTATGAATCAGTAGTATAAAAAATTTTTTTTAACCTTAACTTTGTTAAAAAAACTCCACTGACATATTTTTCCTGCTCTCCGTTTATTTTTATTTAAAATAATACGTTGTTATTCAAATAAATGTTATATCTTTGCATAATTGTTGTTTTAACACTTGCTTTCATGAAAAAAATTATAATTATAATTATCTGCTCAGCCCTTTTCTTTGTTGCTTGCGACAAAGAACCCGCTAAGGGTGAATATATTGGAAACTTCACCGGCTATATTACGGACTCACTCGATTCTATAGAATTTCATTCCGTTTATTTGTTCAATATTACCAAAAGTACTACAAAAGAAATAGTAATACAAGAAAAAAACGGCAATACATCGTCTACTTTACAAAAAACGGAAGGTGATTCCATAAAAGGTGCCATAGGTTTTGCTGACATTATGGGTCATAATGACGATCATTCCACCCCCGTTATCAATATGATAATAGTACAAGGGAAATACAATACCATAGGCAATAAATCCATAATAGAAGGCACATTTACAGGTCATGTTTTCTATAACGGAGGGGCGCATCCGTCTATGGGGACATTCCATTTAAAACAAAGCAAATGATAACAATGACTATTAACATAAAAATGTTATAAAATAAGTAGACCCAACCTGACATTTTTTAAGCAAAAAAAACTATCTTTGTGATATTTTTTGGAGGTAAAGTTTAAATAAATGACGAACTACACAGAAGAGAATATTAAAACCTTAGATTGGCAAATTCACCTTCGTAAACGACCTGGCATGTATGTAGGCCGCTTGGGTGACGGCTCGTCTGCGGATGACGGCATATATATCCTGCTCAAAGAAGTAATTGACAACTCTATAGATGAGTTCAATCAAGGAGTGGGTAAAACCATAGAAATTACCATTAAAGACAATTGTGTAAGCGTTCGCGATTATGGACGCGGTATTCCTTTAGAGAAAACCATAGATTGCGTGTCCAAGATGAATACAGGCGGCAAATTCGACAGCGAATCCTTCCAGCAATCAGTGGGTATGAACGGTGTGGGAACTAAAGCGGTAAATGCTTTGTCCAGCTATTTTAAAGTACAATCCGTACGTAACGGACAAACTAAAATTGCGGAGTTTTCACGCGGCATACTCACACAAGATTACCCTATATCGGCTACCACCGAAGCTAATGGTACTATCATCACTTTTATTCCCGATAATGACGAAAGTATATTCGGCAATTACACCTTCTATTCCGAATTTGTAGAAAAAATGCTATGGAACTATGCATTTTTAAACAAAGGACTTTCTTTAATATGCAACGGGCAACGCTATTATTCCAAAAACGGCTTGTTGGACCTTATGGAAAAAAATATCAACCAGCCTGCCTACCCCATCGTGCATTTACAAGAAGACAAGTTGGAATTGGCTTTTACGCACAAAGTTAAAGGCAACGGTGATGAATATTACACCTTTGTAAACGGACAACACACCACTCATGGCGGCACGCATCAAAATGCCTTGCGAGAAGCTTTGGTAAAATGTGCCAGAGAATATTTCAAAAAAGAATACGACCCAGTAGATATCCGACAATCCATCTGTGCTGCATTAAGCATACGCATACAAGAGCCGCAATTTGAAGGTCAAACCAAAACCAAATTGGGCTCTACCAATATGTGGCCTGCCAATCCGGAAAAGAATATTGCAGCAGGTCCTACCATACGATGGTATATTATGGATATTGTTTGTCGCCAGTTGGACAATTATCTCCACATGCATCCGGAAGTGGCTGCTATATGGCAACAAAAAATTATAGAATCAGAAAATGAACGTAAGGAGATAGCTGAGTTACACAAGAAGAACAAAGACGGTAAAAAGAACAATATAGTAAACAAAAAACTGAGAGACTGTCACATTCATTTGTGCGACAGTTTTAAAAGCAAAAATACCGACAACGACCGTCGGATGGAAACCACCCTTTTTATCACCGAAGGTGATTCGGCATCAGGTTCCATAACCAAATCCCGCAACGCGGAAACTCAAGCCGTGTTTTCATTGCGAGGCAAGCCTTTCAATAGCTACGGCAAAAAAAAGGACGAGACTTTCAAAAATGAAGAACTCAATTTTTTACAAAACGCTCTTGACATAGAAGACGGTTTGGATAACTTAAGATACAACAACATAGTCATTGCCACTGATGCCGATGTTGACGGTATGCACATTCGATTGTTGTTGCTTACCTTCTTTTTACAATTTTATCCCGACCTTATAAAGAAAGGTCATCTCTATATATTACAAACGCCCTTGTTCAGAGTGCGTAATAAAAAAGAAACCCGTTATTGCTATTCGGAAGAAGAAAGAAATATCACCGCAGGAAAAATGTCCGGAAAAGTAGAAATTACCCGATTCAAAGGTTTAGGAGAAATATCTCCTGATGAATTCAAGAATTTTATAGGTAAAGACATCCGCTTAGACCCTGTAGTGATAAGCAATGAAGCCACCATAGACGACATGCTGGCATATTATATGGGTCAAAACACCATGGAACGACAGAATTTTATTATTGATAATCTTCGTACAGAAGAAGATCTAACATTATAAACAAAATATGGGAACAAAAAAGACAACGAACAATCCCAATTTAGATCCACATGCTGACAGGCTTTCTGTTTCGGAAAAAGAAATAGAAAAGGTTATTCGTCCGTCAGGATTTGAAGAATTTGCTGGTCAAGAACACGTGGTTGAAAATCTTAAAATATTTGTTCGTGCTGCAAAACAAAGAGGGGAAAGTTTGGACCACGTGCTACTTCACGGTCCTCCCGGACTAGGCAAAACCACACTTTCATATATCATTGCAAACGAAATGGGTGTGAACGTGAAAGTAAGTTCGGGCCCTGTGATAGACAAACCCGGTGACTTGGCAGGCTTGCTTACCAATTTGGAACCCAACGACGTATTGTTTATTGATGAAATACATCGTTTGTCCCCTGTGGTGGAAGAATATTTGTATTCCGCCATGGAAGATTATAAGATAGATGTTCTCATAGAATCGGGCCCCAACGCTCGCAATGTACAGATAGGGCTTAACCCGTTTACATTGGTGGGAGCCACCACTCGCTCCGGTCTGCTCACAGCACCCTTGCGTTCCCGATTCGGCATTAATTTACGCCTCAACTATTACGATACACCTACTTTGGAACGCATTATCAGTCGCTCCGCCAATATATTGAATATACAAATAGATAGTAAAGCCGCTCACGAAATTGCTCGTAGAAGCAGAGGAACTCCACGTATAGCCAATTTATTGTTGAGAAGAGTACGGGATTTTGCTCAAATAAAAGGCAATGGCAATATAGATTTAGAAATAGCCCGTTTCGGATTAAGTGCCTTAAATGTAGATGAACACGGATTGGACGAAATGGACAACCGTATACTCAATTGCATTATTTCCAAATTCAAAGGCGGTCCTGTCGGACTTACCACCATTGCTACTGCCGTAGGAGAAGATGCAGGTACGATAGAAGAAGTGTACGAACCGTTTTTGATACAAGAAGGCTTTTTGGTACGCACCCCGCGAGGGAGAGAAGTTACCGCCGCCGCTTACGAACATTTAGGATACCGTAATGACAAATACACCGGAACATTGTTTGACTAACACTTTTTAACATGGACATAAAAAAGCATATTCCCAACGCAATAACATTAGGCAATTTGACATGCGGCAGCATAGCTGTTTTATTAGCTGCTCAATGGCAGTTCCATTATGCTGCTTTGATGGTTGTGTCAGCTGCTGTTTTTGATTTTTTCGATGGTTTTGCCGCTCGTATGTTACATACCAAGTCCGATATAGGAAAAGAATTGGATTCTTTATGCGATATGGTGTCATTCGGATTGGCACCGGGCCTTATAATGTACTACTTTTTATCCCGTACTACATTATTAACCGATATGCCTTTATATGAAATATCCAATATTAATATCATACCCGCTGTATGCAGTATAGTATATTGTTGCTGTGTAGCCGTTCGTTTGGCCAAATTTAATTTAGACACCCGACAAACCGAACAGTTTTTAGGCCTACCCTCTCCTGCCGCGGCTTTTGTATTAATATCCATTCCGCTTTGGAGCAGAAGTATACCTAATCAAACACTTTTTATTGTATCGATAAGCATAATGGTATTACTATGTATAGCCATGCTATGCGAATACCCGTTATTATCGCTCAAATTTCACAATTTTTCCTTTAAAAACAATTCCGCCCGCTACGCATTTATCATCTGTTGTATAGCAGTGATAATAGTTTTTGCAATAAAAAAGATTTTACCTTTAGCCATTATCCCCGTTATGTTTTTTTACATAATATTATCCATTATTGACAACCATAAAACCAAGTAAAAATAATGAAAAGACATATCATACTCTTCGTTTCAATGATATTGTTACTCAATTCATGCAAAGTGTTTATGCCCACCCGCATGTTGAGAGCCACCAAAAGTCAAATACAGCCGTTTCCACAAGAAGAACGCTATACGGAATACAAAATAGCTCCCAATGATATTTTGCAGATAAGTGTGGATTTGCAAGAAGGTGAAGCCATATTTGAAAATTCCGGTAACAACGGTTCCAATTACAATAGCGGTAACTATGGTCGCCCCTTTACCGTGGAATTTGACGGAATGGTTAAATTACCCCGCTTGGGACGCATACAAGTGGCAGGGCTCACCACCCGACAGTTGGAAGACACACTGGAATTGGCATACTCACAATATATGAATTCCCCTATGGTAAGAGTCAAAATTACCAATCACAGGGTAACCATCTTCCCCGGAGGGGAAGGCGGAACCGCCAAAGTGATTACCCTTAATCAAGAAAACACCACCCTCATAGAAGCACTTGCCCAAGCCGGAGGCATTACAGACGGCAGAGCATGCAAAATAAGACTTATACGCGGGGATTTAAAAGATCCTATCGTATATCAGGTAGACCTTTCCACTATCGATGGTATGAAAAAGGCCAACCTGACACTTAAAGCCAACGATATTATTTATGTTGAACCTAGATTGAAACCTGTAACTCGATTACTCCGCGAATTGAATCCTTATATCACCCTATTGTCAAATACATTGTTGATTATCAACTCGGTAAAACAGTTTAAAAATATTAATGATTAATTATGTCTATGAAAAGAGAAATCAAACCCATTAACGACCAACTGAACCCGAAATTGATAAAATCAGTACTCAAAATGCACTGGTTCATCATCCCTATAGCCGTAACCATCACTTTCTTGATAGCGTTTCTGTATCTTAGATATACTATTCCTATCTATCAAGCGATTACCACCATACAA
This sequence comes from Bacteroidales bacterium UBA1205, assembly GCA_002309615.1. Classification (GTDB taxonomy): domain Bacteria; phylum Bacteroidota; class Bacteroidia; order Bacteroidales; family WCHB1-69; genus UBA1205. Next base: position 2,803 of record DBXT01000032.1, on the reverse strand, counting down.
AAATCGGATGATAAAAATATCAGTTTCTCTAATTCTGATAATGATTTTTTAGCCCGTCAAGAATCTCCCAATAAAATCATCAATCTAATACAATCCAGAACTTTCTTGGAATCAAGCTTATCCAAACTTAATTTAGATGTTGACTACTATATGAAGGGTAAAGTATTGGATTCCGAACTTTTCCCGAACAATTCTTTTGAGGTTATATTTGATACCAACCATAACCAAATACACAACACTCCCATTTATATAGAATTTCTGGATAAAAATAACATTCATATCTATTGCAACAATAACAAGGCAATATCACAAACTGTTACTATTTCTCAAGACACTACCTATGTTAGTTGTTCTTATTTTGCATTCAATTTTGTTCTCAAAACCGAACTCTCCAATATGGTTGGTCATACCTATTACTGCATATTACAAGATGCCAAAAACCGCAATGACAAATACATTAACAAAATTAATGCATACCCGTCCGAAAATGCAAATGGAGGTATAGATATCTCGCTCACATACAACAATGCAGAAAAAGCCAGCTATATTATTAATTCCATCACAAAAGACTTTTTGGATTTTTACGCAATACAACGCCAAGAAAGTTTTAACAGAGTATTGGACTATATTGATGTACAATTGGAAATATGGGAGCAAGAAGTATATAATCGGGAAGAAACATTGGATGAATATAAGAAAAGTAAGAATTTTATTGCTCCGGATGATAAAAATATTATTACCATTCAAGATGACTATGACGAATGCGTAGCCAAACTCAACACCTTGGAACAAACAGAAAAACGATTGCGAAAAATAGAAAAATCGTTTGAAACAGAAAGCGACCCCTATAAGTTGATGGGACAAATCATCGGAAGCAACTTACAAAATAATGTCAGCCATTGTATTGATAAAATACAACAATTGTTGTTAGAAAAAGAAAATTTACAATATAACTATACAACCAATAGCGGTAAAATCCAAAATTTGAATCACCAAATAAATGTTCAAATAAGCGCTCTTAAAGAAATTATTCAAAACAATATTGCCTCTATAAAAGACGAAAAAGACTTGCTGCAACAAAAAATCAAATCGTATCAAGCCATCCTTAAATCCCAAGATAACTTTTCTAATGTATTGGAATTTAAAAAATTGTTGCGTAATGCCAATATAAGCAATTCCTACTACGACCGCCTGTTGGAATCCAGAATGTCCTACACATTGCTCAAAGCAGGAACAACCTCACCTTTTATTGTTTTGCAATATTCCTCGCCCGCTTCCCTGAAAGCCTCTCCCGATAAATCCAGAATTTATCTTATTTTCATTGTTATAGGATTAATCATATCTGTCGTTTATATTGTTTATAAATATTTAACATACAATTATATAGATAGTAAAGACGATATCACAAAATATGTAGACATTCCGTTTTTGGGAAGTATTCCCAAAATGGATAGTGAGATGAACACTTCCCAACTAGTGGTGGATTTAGACCCGAAATCTATTATCTCCGAAGCTTTTCGCCGATTAAGGTCGAATATGTCTTTTATGAATAACAGCGATGGCCCCAAATTAGTATCTACCACCTCTACCGTATCAGGAGAAGGTAAAACTTTTATCACTGTGAATTTGGCAGGAATATTTGCCTACTCCGGAAAAAAAGTGATAATACTGGATATGGATATGCGAAAACCTAAAATACATGCTGCATTTTCCACTCCTGAAAAGAAAATACACAATATTAAAGGTATGAGCAATATATTGATAGGAGAATATAGTTGGCAGGAATGTATTAATGAAAGTAGATTAGAAAACCTACATTTCATCACTGCAGGAAGCATTCCTCCCAATCCGTCAGAATTATTGATGTCAGATAATATGACTAAACTATTGGATGAATTAAAACAAAATTATGATTATATCTTCTTTGACAATCCTCCTATCGGCTTAGTCACCGATGCCATTGCATGTATGCGAATAACCGACTATCCCATTTATGTGTTCAAAGAACATTATTCTATTATTCCGTATATAGAATCCATTAATGATTTATATGAGGACCAACAAATGAAGAAACTGAGTTTTGTACTCAATGCTTCTTCTCAAGAAAACAGTAACCACAAGAAATACGGCTTTGTTTACGGGTATGGGTATTACAATTATGATAACAATCAACATTCCGAGAAAACATCTCGCATAAAAAAGCACCTGCCATTCTTTAACAAAAAAAAGAATAATAAACAACAATCATTATAGGAAACATACCCATGGAATTTTTAACGACAGCTATAGACGGTTTATTGATTATACAACCGAAAGTATTTGGTGACAATCGTGGTTGTTTTTTTGAAAGTTTTAGCCAACAATTATTTGAACAAAATGGTGTCATTGCCAATTTTGTACAAGACAACCAGTCTGTGTCAAAAAAAGGCGTGGTGAGAGGATTGCACTTGCAAGCACCTCCTTACGCTCAAGCCAAATTGGTAAGAGTGGTGCATGGTGCGGCACTGGATGTTGCCGT
>DBXT01000032.1:0-131 GCA_002309615.1 Bacteroidales bacterium UBA1205 | reverse complement strand
GTTGGGACGACCCCACCCTCAACATCAACTGGAACATACAACATGCCATTGTATCGGAAAAAGACCGGAACAATCCCTTGTTTAAAGATTTTATAAGTCCGTTTTAATCAACCTGACATAAATATTTCATG
>DBXT01000056.1 GCA_002309615.1 Bacteroidales bacterium UBA1205 | reverse complement strand
CCTCTGCTGTCAAAAACTACAATGAAAGTAAAAAGTAGTAAAAAATAGAGGTTGCCTTTAGTGATTTTGTCCGAACTACCGACTTCAAGATTTTCGTTGTGGTGCATGCTATTGTTGATTCTATTCGGCAAAGGTAGTACTTTTTTTTATATGGCAGAAATAATAAATATTTATCTGAATGATAGTGTATATAGCATTGCGTTCTCTGCAGTTTGTTTGTGTCAAAAATCAGCGATAAATGAATAATGCATGAGTTTTAGGAAACTCGCATGATAAAATTTACCAAGCGAAAGGAATTCTCATTCAAGGGCAAAAGTTATCACAACAGGATTGCCTTCGTACTAACCAACGTAAGAAAAATGTTTAAGACAAAAAATATTTTGAAAGTAGTTGAGATATTTAAAAAAAAGTGCTACCTTTGCAGTCCGATCAGGCGGCGGGGTAGCTCAGTTGGTTAGAGCGTCGGATTCATAACCCGGAGGTCTCGAGTTCAATTCTCGATCCCGCTACAAGAAAGAGAGCAAAGTTAAAGTGGCTTTGCTCTTTTTTAGTTGCTTAATTTAAGTATAGACTTTTTTGAAAATCACAGAATGTGTTCTTCGCAATATCCAATCCCCCAAGGAAATAGATACCATCCTGAACTGAACCATATTTCATATTTAACAATTCGGGCAACTTGCTTGTTCCAAGTTCTTCCATACCTTCTCTTATATAGAGAGCAATCACATAATTCACAAAGTCTTGCTGCGAAGCGGAAAGGGTTGATACATAAGAAATGGTACGTTTTACTCGTTCTGTTCTTTGGATAGGTTCAATATCGAAGGATATGTATTCAAGCACGTCCAACAGGTCGGAGTTGTCAGCATCTATCAAGGTTCGTATGCGGTTGAGCGTTTCGATGTCATAGCCCGCTTCGCTCATCTTATCCAAGAGTTCTTCCCTCGTCTTGGGTGATGACCACTTTTCCCTGAGGTCTTCAATGGAGTTGTAGAACTCAGGCATTTGGCCGAACATCGCCTTCAAGAAATCCTCGGCACTTACAGGCTTTCCGTCTGCACCCCAAAACATATCGGATTTGAGAAAGCGGATTTCCCTTGTTCTCCCGTCAGAAAGGCGTATTTCAAGTTTCTCTGGCTTAGGACAAACACACGGGTCTTCGCCACATACAGGACAACCACGGGGCGGTTTCGGGGGGATCGGTGGTTTGGGCTTACCACTATCACCATCCTCATAGTCATCATCAGCTCCATCACCACAGGTGCAAGGACTGTTGCCGCAAACAGGGCAAACGGGTTCGCCATCCCAAGTGGGGTCTTGGAAGTTTTCGTATGCCTTCACGAAGTCATAGATGGTGAAGTAATATTTGCCCTCATAAAGTCTTGTTCCTCTTCCGATGATTTGCTTGAACTCAATCATACTCTTTATGGGTCGGAGCAATACGATGTTGCGCACGTTCAAGGCATCCACGCCTGTTGAAAGTTTCTGCGAAGTGGTCAGGATGGTTGGTATGGTCTTTTCATTGTCTTGAAACTCCTTCAGGTATTGTTCGCCTTGCTCACCATCGTTTGCCGTGACACGCACCGCATATTCGGGATTGCCTCTGTGGATGCGGTTTATCATATCCCTGATTTGCCCTGCGTGGTTTTGGGTTGAGCAAAACACGATGGTCTTTTCATCGGGCTTGATATGCTGCATAAACTCTTTCACACGGGCTTCATCACGCTGCTTGATATAGATGTTGCCTGAGTAGAAATCCTTCTCAGTATAGACCTTGGTCTCGTCCACTTCGCCCGATAGAACCTCGTCTTCGGGGCTGTAGATGTAATCGTCTATCGTGCCTTGCATTTTGCAATGGCGGAACGGGGTCAGGAAGCCGTCGTCTATGCCCTGTCTTAACGAGTATTGGTACACAGGTTCGCCAAAGTATTTGTATGTGTCGGCGTTGATTTCCCGTCTTGGTGTTGCGGTCAAACCGATTTGCACGGCGGGGCTAAAGTATTCAAGGATAGCCCGCCAATTGCTTTCGTCTTTTGCTCCACCTCTATGGCATTCGTCGATGATAACGAGGTCGAAGAAGTCCTTGGGGTAGTCGCCAAACACAAACTTGCCATCCTCGCCTGTCATAAAGGTTTGGAAGATGGTGAAGAACACGGAACCATTGGTAGGCACTTTGCCGCTCTTCTTGATGCTGTCGGGCTTGATGCGAACAAGGGCATCGGGGGCGAAGCCAAAGAATCCGTTGAAGGCTTGGTTGGCCAAAACGTTGCGGTCAGCCAAAAACAGGATGCGGGGGCGGTTGCCTGTCTTTTTCACATTCCACTTGGTTTGGAAGAGTTTCCAAGCGATTTGGAAGGCTATATAGGTCTTTCCCGTTCCCGTGGCAAGGGTCAGCAAGATGCGGTCTTTGCCCGCTGCTATGGCGGCCAGGGCCTTGTTAATAGCGATTTCCTGATAATAGCGGGGATTCTTCGTCCCGTTGTTGAACAGGGGCTGTTCGTTGAACTTATCCCGCCATTCGTCAGCGTCGCCGAAAGTCCATGTCCATAGTTCATCGGGGGTGGGATAGGCCGAAACTTCCTGTTCTTCGCCCGTTCCCATATCCATAGCGTAAATCTTATCGCCGTTGGTGGCATAGGTGAAGCGGATGTTGAGCATCTTGGCATATTGCTTGGCTTGCGCAACGCCTTCGCTCACGTCCTTTTCATCGCTCTTTGCCTCAACCACAGCCAACTTCACGCCCTTATAGGTCAGGATATAGTCAGCCTTCAGGGGCTTGGGGGCGACACTTTTGCTCACCCTGCCATTGGTAATGGCATATTCCACGATGATATAGCTTTGCTCAACCACATTCCATCCCGCTTTCTTCAATGCGGGGTCTATCTTGTTCAATCGTGTTTGGCTCTCATTCATAAAATATCAGGTTAAAAAATGTTTAATCACATAATAATCACATAAAATATATATTGATTATCAATTAGATACGTAAAAAATATTTAAATTAGTCACATAACAATCACATAAAAAATTATGCCCAAAATGGGACATACCTTGCGTATTTTTTTGATGTAGTATTTGCATCCTCAGGTTTAATATATTTTGCGTTGTTCACAGTATCCATAATGATACGTGAAGCTATTGAATAATTTGCATCACTAATGCCAAGTCTGCCACGGAAACTTTCGTTTGTCATTTTGTTTCCAGCAAGATATTGCAAACAACAATGTTGATAGCAAGCCCTTCGTTTATCTTCTTTATTCATTTGCCGAAGCGTCATAGGTGCGAACATCGTTACTTTTGTGAACAAATCCTCGTGCTGAAAATCAGGTGCAGGAAGTTGTGCTATTTCACATTGTGCAATAGCCCTGTCAATCCCACTGCCTCGCTCTTCACAAAAATTCATTCGTCTCATAATGGAAGCCAATCTTTCATTGCGGCTGATAGGTGAATGATCTATAAACCGGAAAGTATCAATCAACGGTTTTCCTGGATTGGTTATTTCTATTCTATTATTAAAAATTTCTATCATCGGCGAAGCTCCTCCGATTGAGAAATCTTGATGAATAAGTGCATTAGCGACAAATTCACGAATGGCGATGGGAGGATACATAGGAATATCTTTTCTAAACACTTTTCCGATTTCTTCATTTACAGGAAGTTGAGAACTAACATAATTGACTAATCCCTCGAATCCTATTGCATATCCTTTTACCCCAACTTGCTCTTTTATGGCGTTTATTCTATCGTTCCCTTTGTAAAAGATTACTCTTACTGCTTTTCTGCGTAGCATCTCAAACTTGCATAAATCGTTTGCAAATAAAATTGCCCCAAGGTTGGTAATATCGTAACACGATTGCCGTTTGGTGATGAGGTTTTCGTCAATCATTTTTTCTATGGTCGCAATTTTCGTATCGGGGAACGGAATTTGTAATAGCTGAAACATTTTAGGATAATCCAACAATTCAAGGACATCATTGACGGAAAGACCCGATAAGGCAATTTTTGATTCAAAACAACTATTGATGGTGTTCTGCCATATTTTCCTTTCCCTTTCCGGATGCTCGCTTAGCGGTTTTTTATATGAACCCACACGAATCCAAGCTGTTCCTTTGAATTTGACCGGTGTGTTTCCTGCAGAATCAATAATCATTACTACTACTTTTCCATCGGGATAATGTACTTCTTGAAAGTAAAAGTCTATTCGCGGACTCAATAGGGTAGCAATCCAGTTTTCTAATTCCTGATTTCCTATCTTTGCTGTCTTGGGATTGAAATCTGTTCCTTTGATTTCGTGTGTCATATCGTCTATTCCCCAAGCCATATATCCACGCGACTGTCCCATATAGGCAGCACCATTCGACAATGCCGACACATATTCACCAATGCTTTGTGGGTCGGTGTTATTTTCTTTTACCTCTACCCATTCGCACTCGTTAGAAGCTGCTCTGATATCCGCTACTATTGATTTCAATTCTTTCTCGGTCATGGCAAATAATTATTTTATTCTTTTTATCCAATTCGTATTTCTCAGTTAAATATATTTTTAGTGCAGAGTCTATCTCGTTCAATCGGGTTTGGGCTTCATTCATTATTTTCCTATTGAGGTTCTTCATTTAGTATGCGTTCAAACGTGGTACATTTGTATGAGTTAAATTTCTCATAACAATATTCTTTACCATTCCTTCTTCCATTGAACCATATTGAACGCTTACCGACATTCTTCCCATTCTTATTTTGATTGGATTCTTTAAGAAATTCGGCGGATGACATTATCCACATAGAATCTAATCGCTCTGAATAAAACACGAACCAATAGTTTTCCCTATATTCGTGAGGAATTGCAGCAAACAAGGCAGCATCTCCAAATCCAACATCCTTTGAACGGGCTTTGATTTGTATCTCCACATATTTCCCGTCAGGGCGTTTTACAACCGCATCTATTGCATCATCATCGACCATAGGAATGTACACGTCAAGTCCTTCTTTGAGCATTTGTCCGATTAAGTAATGCTCTATTCGTTTGCCAAATGATGCACAATGTCTGTATGATTTATCTTCCATTTTAATTATAATTCTCCGTTAAACGCCTTCCTCAGCAAGGCTTGTTTCAGGTCATCGCAAAGGCTCAGGGTCTTTTCATAGTTCGCTTGAAGGGTCTTGCATTTCTCTTTCAAGGTATCAAGGCGGGCAACAATGGATTGTTGGTCTTTCAAAGAAGGAATACTGATTGTTGCTGAGGCTAATCTTGTCAATGCTAACTTGGGTTGTGCTGCTTGCATCGTCAATTTAGCGATTTGTGCTTTAAACGATTCGTTAATAGTGCAATAATACACATAGCGATTGTAAAGTCCCTGATTAAGAACAAGTTTACAAGCGTTTTCTGTCAAGTTCGCACCTTCTAATTCTTTTGGTATGATACCACTTTTCCCAATAGTTCCTGCAATACTGATATACACATCGTTGGCAGAAATGGTATATCGTTTTATTTCCTTATACACCCAATCTTCGATGTAGTGAATATCGTCCAAACTCACAGAACCATTATCATTGAAATCGGCTACTCTAATATAGGGATGGGATGTTGGCTCGGTCATTAGTTTATATCCTTTGGGCACACGCTTTCCACCTTTGATGTCTGCAATTTCTTTAATGTGTTTTGCCTCCCATCCCTCCTTTGGTTCTAACTCTTTCTTCAACGCCGCCTGAAACAAGTTCTTTGCGTTCTGCAAGTTCTTTTCGGCATTGGCTTTCAGGGCATCAATCTTGGCAAACTCGGCATCCAACAGGGCTACGATGCGTTGTTGCTCATCGGGATTGTCGGCAATGAGAATTTGGGCTTCGCCATAGTCTTTGAAATAAATATGCGGGATTGCCGCTCCCTGCTTGTATTTATCCAATTTCAAACTTTGAAGGCAATAGCCGATATATCGGATATTGTACCCCTCTTTGGGTAAGATGTATTGAAGTGTTCCAATAACTGATGACTTGGGTGGTAAGAACATAACACGCCCGATGCCTGAGCCATCCTTTACAAGTCCGATGTATTCCTTTTCCTGATGGTAGAAATCCACGTTCTTGATAAGACCGCTTGCGCCATATATCGGATAATCACCTGTCAGCCCTTCCAAGTCCTTTTGGGCAATTTGGGAAGAACCTTTGGTGCAAATGTCCTTTACTTGTCTATTGGCATAACCTTGTTTCATAGCATCCCGATTATCTCATCCAACAATGTTTGGCTATCGCTTGCCAACGCCCTGATTTCGTCTGCTATCTGTTGCGGTGTACGCTCATCCACAGCTTCAACCTTGTTCGGATTCTTGGGCGACAGGTCGTAGTTCTCGTTCAGGTCGGCCACGTCGATGCTCCACGAATTTGGGCTGTCAGCCTTCGTCTTCTGCTTTTCCACAAAGTCGGCAAGGTCGTTCTCGTTGAGCGGGTCGGTCTTGCCCAAGGTGCGGTCAAGGTTGAGTTGGTAGAACCACACTTTCTTGGTCGGCTCACCCTTCTTGAAGAACAGCACAATGGTCTTCACACCTGCTTGGAAAACGCCTGAAGGGAGGTCCAGGATGGTATGCAGGTTGCAGTCTTCCAAGAGTTTCTTGCGCAAGGCGATAGAGGCATTATCGGTGTTGCTCAGGAAGGTGTTCTTGATGACAATGCCCGCTGAGCCGCCCGCCCTCAGGTACTTGATGAAGTGCTGCAAGAACAGGTAGGCCGTTTCGCTCGTCTTGATAGGGAAATTCTGTTGTACCTCGGCACGCTCCTTGCCACCAAACGGGGGATTGGCCAAGATGTAGTCGAAGCGGTCTTTCTCCTGAACGTCGGCAAGGTTCTCAGTCAGGGTGTTGGTTCGGGTTATGTTCGGACACTCTACGCCGTGCAAAATCATATTCATCATCCCGATGATGTAAGGTAAAGCCTTTACCTCTTTTCCGTAGAAAGTTGAAGTCTGCAAGGTGCGCTCATCGGCGGTCTTCTTCACGTTGCCGTGCATATAGTTGTAAGCCTCGCACAGGAAGCCCGCTGAGCCGCATGCCCCGTCATACACCGATTTGCCAATCTCAGGGTTCACTATCTTCACGATGGTACGGATGAGTGGACGAGGCGTATAAAATTGACCACCATTGCGTCCTGCGTTGCCCATCTTGTTTAATGAAGTTTCGTAAAGATAACTCAATTCGTGTTTTTGTTCGGTGGTTTGGAATTTCAAGCCGTCCACCTGTTCCAACACATCACGGAGGTTGTAGCCCGACGCAATGCGGTTTCGTAATTCGCCGAACACCACCCCGATTTTGGCCTCAATGCCCGTGTTGTTTGAACTCGTAAAGCGTTTCAGGTAGGGGAACAACTTGCCGTTGACAAACTCAATGAGGTCGTCGCCAACGAGGGCGTTATGCACATCATGTTCGCCTGTCTTCGTGCGTGGCATTGCCCAATCATTCCAACGATAGCCCTCGGCAATCACAGGGGTATAGGTCTTGTCTTGAAGTTCGGCTTCCATTCGCCGTGTTTTTTCAAGGTCGTCAAGATATTTGAGAAACAGAATCCACGATTTCTGTTCAGCGTAATCAAGTTCTGAACCACATCCTTCATCGGTGAAAAGGATGTTGTCGATGTTCTTAAAGGTCTGTTCAAATGCCATAAGTTGTATTTAATTATTTTTCTCAAACGGAGAATTGTTTATTTTTATTGTTTTAATAGGACTTTAATACTATCGAGCCGTCTTTGTGTATATACAGCAGGGTTTTGCCGGTAACGGTGTAGCCTATTTGTGCTATTTTTTCAGCGTATTCATTAATTTGATTTTCGTATTCATGATTGGGCAAACCGGTTTTATAATCTATAATACATGCCGACTTGCCATTTAATATCAGCCTGTCCAAGCGTAATGATTGGTTTTCGTTTTGCCAAATTTCAACTTCCGTTTTAATCACTGAGCGGTCGTCCCCGAATATTATATGGTGGTAATCAGGATGACATACCGACAATATGATAGCGGTAAGTTTTTCTTTTTCCGCAGCCGAAAGCGAGGAGTCGGCAATTTGTCGGAGCACCGTTTCCTTATCTTGCGGATATTGAAGTTGGGCCAAATAAGCATGAACGGTGGTGCCCCATTGTTCTTCGGGTGTGTTTTCATGAATATCCGAATAGGGGATGTGTAATTTATAGGAGCTGTTTATGTCGGGAACTTTCAACAACACAGGCTTATCTTTATCTTCTTCTTTTTTGTTATCGGTATATTTTTCTAATTCTCCGTATTGGTAACGGGTGAAATACATATCTTCATCGTTGCATTGCATATCTTTAGAGTCAGTATCCAAATATTTGGAAATATTGTCAATGGCTTCCTCGTTGTCTTTTCTGCATATGATGTGCAAGCGATGAATGGCACGGGTGAAAACCACATATTCCAAATTCAAAATGTCCATATCCGACAGCGTGTCTTCTTTTTCTTTTTCCGCGGTAAAAAGACTGTTAACTAAGTTTTTTGAATTTTGTATATATGTTACAGGCAGTTCGAGATTGAGTTGAGAAGGTATATCAACCCACATGCTGTTTTGTTTGTTATGCTTATTGCTATCCATTTTAGGATATATTACCACCGGAAATTCCAATCCTTTAGAGGAATGGGCTGTGATAATGCGCACAGCGTCTTTGCTGTTCGGACTGGCAAGTTTGAGGTCTGCATCTTGCCAATATTCCATAAATTGGTGTCTTCCGTAGCGTCGTTGATAGTAAAACTGACTTACAAAATTCAAAAATGTCAATATGTGCGGGCTGTTGCTGTCCATATTAAACAAGTGTATGAAATATTCGGTTTTTTGGTATAAATTCAGCGATACAATATGATTGATATCCCATTGCGGGTAATATTGCGTTAAAAAAGGAGTGATATCTTTTTTTGCTAAAAATAGTATTTCGTTAGGCGATAATCCTTGTTTTTGTGCAATATAATATAGAATAACCAATTTGTTGAGTTCGTTTTGAGGCTGGTCAACATATTGAATAAGGTTGAGCAAAAATTGTATGTCGGCATTGTTTTTCAGATAGAGCATGTCGGAAGACATAACATGAATGCCGTTTTTGAGCAAATGTTTGGCTATCATCATCCCGTGTTTTGCTGTGCGTACCAATATGGCAATATCATTATAAGCGAATCCGTCGTTAACGGCTTGTTCTATCTTATGTTGACATTCATTACAAAACAATTCTGCAACCAATTTATTTGCATCAGCAATGGTCATGGAAGGGTCTTTTTTTAAATCTTTAATAGCGGAAATACTTACGCACCCTTTGTCTTTGTTTGCTGGTTTGACTTGTTGTTCTACATTTTGGTAAATATATTGAATTAACTCGTTATTGTCATGAGCAAATCGGGTAAAATACTTATTGTTGAATTCTATTATTCTGCCCATGGAACGATAGTTGGTATTCAATGGTCGTATTTCGGCTCCGGAATTTTCATTTGTGAGAGTTATCATATTGGAAATATCACCGTTGCGAAAACGATAGATGGATTGTTTTTCGTCACCAAAAAAATATACTTTTCCTGTTTTGTCGGTGTTTAAACCTATGCTTCCTGATACGGCATTTTTCAGCAAGGGAGATAAATTTTGGTATTGTAGTTTTGATGTATCTTGAAATTCATCTATAAAAAAGTAATAATATTTGTTGCCCAGATGTTCAAATAAATATTCTTCACTTTGATTCAACAATTCGCCGATACGTTTTGCGGCTTCGCTTATATGAACCAATTGTCGGCTATTATATATTTCTTCTTTTATAGCGTTAAATTGATGCAATAGGGCTACGGAATGAAAATTTTTGTATATCAAAGAAAGGGTATATGTCAGTTGAGCAATATTATAAACTTCTTGTACAAGGATGATTATATCAGGAGCTATGTTGTTAATCAAGTTTTGTTTGTCCGGTGTCAAACTTTTAGCATACAGCGTGTTTTCCTGTGCGTGTTTTATGGGAATGGTAAGTTTTGTAACATAGTCTTCTTGTATGTCTTCAGCGTTATTTAATTCCACAATCAATTTGCCTATGCCACTTTTAGTACCACCCTTAAAATCTTTACATTCTATTTTATTGTCGGATATTAATGCGAGCAATCGGGTACCTATTTCTTTTATCTGTTTTTTATATGCCTTCAATTGTTGACGAATTTTATGGCTTATAGCTTGAAAATCATCAGAATTAAACTGTTTAAGCATATTCAAAGGGCCTATTGCTTGTTCGGAAAAAATGTTTACTGCTATATTTTTTAAATTGGATTCAATATTCCATGTGGCGTTTTCTTCCAGCCTTTTTTGTATAAAATCCGATAAAATGGCAGTAACATCTTTATCTTTCCCTATACGTTGCAATAGTATATCCACAATATTGTTGATGATGGTTTTGCTGTTGAGTTCTATGCTTGCATTGGCAGGCAATTGCATTTCAAGGGAAAAGGAGCGGGCTATTCTTTGGAACAAACTGTCTATGGTGCAAACACAAAAATTGTTGTAGTCGTGATAGATGTTTTGTAATATTTGTTTGCTGCGGTTTTGTATTTCTTGGGTGCTGATAGTAATATTATCTTTTTGAAATTTCTCCAGTAGATTATTCAAAAGTTCTTCATCCGATAGGGAAGATAGTGCGGAAAAGAAATCCAATATCCGGCGTTTCATTTCACCTACTGCTTTATTAGTGAATGTGATAGCCATAATATGCGTATATAATAACTTGTCTTTGCTTTTAAGACATAGATATACGTATTCTAATGCCAGATTGTAAGTTTTACCCGAGCCCGCAGAAGCTCTATATACTATATAGTTTTTATTGTATTGTACTGAATCCATAAAAATATTATTTAAAGTAATCTAATTTCATAATTGCGAAGATACTAATTTTTTGGGACAAATTGAGCGGATGAGAACATTTTTTTTAAATAGCGGTTTTGAAACTGATGCCGTAAAACAATTTTCCTATTTGAAAACTATAGGATGTTTCAAAACGAAACACTTTGTCGTAAGAAGTTACTAAATCTATTCCCATGCCCAAAACTTGTTGCCAAGGAGTCAGCTTTTCGTGTCGGTTCAATATTAGATAATCGTTGTTGGAAGCATGGTACATCACATCGAAAAATATATTCCAATAGCAGGCAAAACTTAAATGTCCGATACGAGGATCCCAATTGCGAATGCGAATGAACGTAGGTTCAAGCAAGGCGATTTTGAAATTGGTTTTAAACAATACCATGTGATTAGCCGGAATGAGATAGGAGTAGAGCCCTCTAATTTCTATATTGTCGCTATTAATGAATTTTCCTATGGTGATAGGAAATTTGGTATTGAAAGTGGAAAACATACTGATTCCTGCTCCAAAGTAAAAGCGAGGCACTATAGGAGTGTAGTATCTTCCGTTTATTTGTGCATAGAAAGTGTTAACACTTTCAAACGGGAGAAACAATCCGTTTTTTTCCAATATAATATCCGCATAATAGCCTTTGAGCGGATATGATGCGTAATCTCGGAAATCCCATTTGGCTTTAGTATAAAGTCGGAAATAATTTATGCAACGGGAATGCCAAAAATCATTTTGCTCTTGAAATATAGTATCATTATAAGTATCAATATAGTAGGAAATATTGTTTTCCCATGAGAAATGATGTTTAGGACGCCAAATAATACCTATCATAGCGTATCCGCCACGCCGTATGGCTTTATTACTCCTGAATGAATGTAGTTGATAATCGTGAATGGAGGTGATGATTTTTCTACTGATATTAAATCCTGCACCCATTTGGAGACCTATAGTTTGTTTTTTGTTGATATAAGGTATGGTGTATTTGATATCTAATAAATTATCGTAGCCTGCGTGCACGGTGCCTGATAATTGGTGTTTGCGTCCCAAAAAGTTATAGTCGGTAAGTTCTATGCCAAAAGTTAAGGTGTGCCAATTACGCGGTTTGGATTGCCACCAGGTATTAAAATTCCCTTCAGCGGTGCGGATGTGCAGTATAGGAATCCAGTACCATTGCTCTTCTACATTAATATATATATAGATATTTTGTTGGTCGGTGGTGTGGAGAATTTCTACCCAATTGAACAGTGATGCATTAAGCAGATTTTGTTTGCTTTGGGTAATCAATTTGTCAATATCTTCTATGTTCAAAGTATCCCCTTTTTGAAAGGTGAGTTCACGTAGTATCACCTGTTCTTTAGTGCGGTGATTGCCATTGAGAGTGATATCTTGAACGATATAATTTTGTCCGTATCCCCAATGAAAGCAGGTAAACAAAAACGAACATGCAAGTATTACCGGTAAACGGGAGCGTAGCATGAAGAGTTATTGTTTTTTCTTGTTCATGGAGTTTACAAATAGAGATAATGGCTTGTAAAAGAATATTATCATGGCAAACAAGCCTATGGTAATCCATGAATCCGCTAAATTGAAAACAGCCGGAAAGAAATTGAAATATTGTCCGCTCCAAACTGGAAATGATTCAGGGAAATGGATAGTGAACAAATCAAATTGTATCATATCCACCACCCGTCCTTGAAGCCATGGAGCATAACCGCCTTCGGGAGGAAAAATGGTGGAAAGAGCTCCGTAATAAATGCTTTCGGAGAATATTTTGCCGTAAAAAATACAATCAATAATATTACCGACGGCACCGGAAAAAATTAAAGTACTACATATCAAAAGCCCCCAAGATACTTTTTGTTTTACCATCAAAATGCATAAGTAAGCAATGATGACAGCCGCTAATATTCTAAATGAAGTGAGTAGGAATTTGCCCCACATACCTCCGAACGCCATTCCGAATGCCATTCCTTCGTTTTCTATAAAATGTAGTTTAAACCATTGCCCGCATAAAGGTAGTTCTTCGCCTAAATACATGTGGGTTTTCACCCAAAATTTAAGCAATTGGTCTGCCACAATAAGAAGTATGGCTAAAAGAATGATGATTAAAGCTCTTTTTTTCACTTATTTTTTCTTCCTATTTTGGCTTCGTAGGATAATGTTGCATGGGGAACACTCTTTAAGCGTTCTTTGTCTATGAGTTCTCCTGTTTCGCGGCATACTCCGTATGTTTTGTTCTCTATACGTACTAAGGCCGCCTCTAAATTTTCTATGTATTTTTCCAATCTACCTGCCAATCGGCTATTTTCTTCTTTACTTGCTGCCGCCTGACCTTCTTCCATCACTTTGAACGAAGGGGATGTGTCGGATACATCGTTACCGTCTTCTCCGCTTACTGCGTCGGTATAGACTTTCATATCTTCTCTTGCTTTTTCCAACTTACTTAAAATAAGTTGCTTGAATTCTTGCAATTCTTCATCAGAATATCTTTTTATTTCCATATTCTTTTCCATTAATAATTCCTCCTATTTTTCAGTATCTTATATGTGGTAACCTATATGTTATTCTAAACTCCAAAGGTACAAAAAAAAACAATATCTTTTTATGTGTTTATCTTTATTTAATGTAAATTATTAATTATCAGAATGAAAAAAATGTAAAAAAGGTGAGTAAAAAAAAGTTATTTAATACAAATGAATACGAAAAGAAATAGTATCTTTGCATGATTAAAACGACTATAACTATCAAACATATGAAAAACAATATAATATTAGTTGTATTGGTGTCATTGCCCGTGATGATATCCTATGCAGATAATCAAATGAGTGTTTTGGGGGCAAAAGCTAAAGGCAAGGCGGATGTGTCAGTAGCGGCGAGTGATTTTTGGGCTTGCAATAACAATCAGGCGGCATTGGGTTTTTATACTTCTTATGCCATAGGTGTATATTATGAAAATCGGTTTCTTACGCGGTTTACTTCCATGGGGGCGATAGGGGTGGTATGCCCTATTAAGAAAGCGGGTGTGTTGAGTACCTGTGTGCGTATGAGCGGAATGGGCGGTTTTAATCAGTTGCAGGCGGGGGTGGCCTATAGCAGGGCGTTCGGTCAATATGTCGGAGTGGGTTTGCAATTTGATTATTTATTGAACTATTTCGGAGAATCTTATTACGGACGTTCGCATGGTTTTACCTTTGAAGTAGGTATATACGGAAGAGTTACACCTAATTTGTCTTTGGCTTTTCATGTTTATAACCCCGCACGGTTGCGTATGCTGTGCTCGGGTGATATTAAAGAGTATATACCCACTCTGTTTCGTTTGGGAATGGAGTGGCATGCAGGTAAAAATTGTGAATTGAGTGTGGAAATGTCAAAAAGTTTGGACACCCGGCTCAATGGTGCCGTGTCTGTAGAATATATTTTTTCCCCTCATTTGTCGTTGCGAGCAGGAATGCGTTTGCCCGATTTTGTTTTTAGCATAGGTTTAGGTGCTACAATAAAAGATTTAACCATAGATGTTTCTTCCTCTTATCACACTGTTTTAGGTTATAGCCCTCAAATATCGCTCGTGTACCATTTTAAACAGCGTAAACATGAAAAATAAAGGCTTGTTATTGTGTTTGTGCCTTGTCCAAACTTTATTCGGACAAGTTGACAGTGTGATGAATAACTATTTTTCTGCAGGGTATAACGATATAGAATATACCATAGAGGACTTTATATCTGAAGGGAATGAAGAAACAGACTGCTCCGATTTGATGGAAAAAATGATAGATTATGCCACTCATCGTATTAATATTAACCATCCTGATTACGAGGCTTTGGCAGAAATAGGCGTATCGGATTGGCAATTATATAATTTACAAAAATATTTATCCCTATACGGCACCATATATTCATGGGGAGAGTTGGCATTGATTCCGGGGTGGAGCGAGGCGGTAGTCAGAAAATATATGCCTTTTATGGAATTGGCACCTGTTCTTGAAGAAGATAAACAAAGTTGGAAACCGGTGTGGAAACAGGGCAAACATAATCTGTTATTGCGGTACGGACAGGTGTTGGAACCGCAGGCAGGATATATGTCTAACGGACAAAGGCAGACTTATGAGGGAAAAGTCCCTAATTATATGTTCAAATACATATTTAAATCAAAAGATAAACTACAATTGGGATTAACAGCCGAGAAGGATGCTGGGGAGCCTTTTTTTAAGGGTAAAAACAAAGCCGGTTTTGATTATTATTCCATGCATTTTTTCGTAAGGAATATCAAGTGCTTTAAAAGTGTGGCTTTGGGAAGTTACCGGCTTTCGTTTGGTCAAGGACTGTCTATGAACAAAGACTTGATGTATGGTAAACCCCAAAATTCTGTCAATTTATATCGTCAAAATCGTTTGCTAAAACCACATTCTTCTTCCAATGAATGTAATTATCTGCATGGCGTAGCGACGGTGATTGATTGCAAGGTGATGGATTTGTTGTTGTTTTATTCTTTTTGTTATAGGGATGCTGCTATAAAAGAGGATAGTGTTTCGGGTGCTTACATCACTTCGTTGCAACAAACAGGATATCATCGCACTTCAAGCGAAATAGCAGGAAAAAATAGTGTTCAGGAACAAATGGCCGGTATGTACATTAATATTAATAAAAATGTAGTACACATAGGGGCAGGGTGTTATTATTCCCGTTATTCACTTCCGCTGCAAGGCGGAACGGCTTTATATAATACATATAATTTCAGCGGAAAGTGGAATGTGAATGCATCTATAGATTATAAAATATTATGGCGACGAACTTCTTGGTACGGAGAAGTAGCCATGAGTGCAAATAAAGGTATGGCTACATTACACGGGTTGTGTTTCAATCTGCATCCCAAATTATCCTTTGCGGTGTTGTATCGTTATTATTCTCCTCATTATCAAAGTTTGCACGCAGGAGCTTTTGGGGAAAGAAGTAATAATGCCAATGAGCAGGGAATATACATAGGAATAAATGCTATATTGAGCAAACGTGTTACCTGCAATGCGTTTGTGGATTATTTTATCTTTCCATGGCTTACCTACAGAGTAGATGCTCCTTCTGACGGCTGGAGTGCCAAACTGCAATTCGATTATGAAGTGAATAGAAATTGCTCTATGTATTTAAAGGTGAAGTATAAAACCAAAGCACTTAATTATGATACCAACGGATATAATGAAATATATCATTATAACAAACAACATTATCAATTCCAATGCTTATGGCAGCCTTCAGCTTTTCTGCAATTGAAAACAAAAATAGAAGTGGTTAATTACCAATTGCGTCCGCAAGAAAAATATCATCAAGGCTATTGGATAAGTGAAGATGTAAAGTGGCATATACAACGTTGGAATTTAGCCTTATCAGCAAGATTTGCTTTGTTTGACACTTATTCTTATAATGAACGCATTAGTGTATATGAAGATGATATATTATATGCGTTTTCAGTACCTACTTTATACAACAAAGGATGTAGAATGTATTTGATGTTACATTATCAGCCATGTAAGGTGATGCATATATGGTGCAAGATAGCACAAACATATTATCGCAATATGCAGAATATAAGCAGCGGACTTTCAGAGATTAAGGGTCAGCACAAAACAGATATAAAATTGCAGTTGCAATTTAAATGGTAGGCCCTACGGGAAGGAATGCAATCCAGGCATTGCTACATTTGTGAGAGCATGATTTTCAAACTTACGCCTGCTTCCAAGTTAACATTTTTGAATTGATTGGCTAAATGAGGCTCTCTTAGTATGTGATTATAGAAAGCTTTTACAAAAAAGTTTTTAGTAATTTGGTATTCGGCACTCAATGCTATGGATAAGATGTTTTGTCCGGCAGAAGGTGTGTTGGTGGATTCTTCTATTTTCCGCAATACTGTTTTGTTGTTTTTGATGGAGAAGTCCAATCGTAATTGTAATTCACCATCGGTTTGGCGACGAACGCCGGCAAAATCAAAAGTGATTTTTAGATTTTTGAATCGGTAGCCGGCACCGAATATCAATTCGTCGTTGCTAACTTCCGTTACTTGGAAATTGGTCATAGCCAAAGAAACAGTACGCGTTTTTTTCCATTCCATTTTGAATTGGAAACTATTTTTCATAGAGATATCTATGCCTATAATCGGGTTCATGGATTCGGTAATGGCAATGGTTCCCGTTTCTACGGCAGGAATAAAGTTGTTTAATGCGTCTCTAACATCTTGCAAATCACCGTCATCGGCTACATAGGCCACATTGGTGGCAAATCCTCCTATTTGATACACGCAAGTATAGGCATGGGTGAGATTAATGGATTGGAAAATTTTATTCACCCCCGGAATCTTTGTAATGCCATTATACGTTATACGCCAATTGGGCAAAGGAATTTTAGTAAAGGGTGATTGAATATTCTGTTTATCGGCACTCCTGCCAGTATAAGCAGCCAGGAATGAATACATCAATACATCTTGGTTTAATTCTCCGTATCCGTCAGGGAATTTTTCCGTTCCCATATCGTAATCAGCACGTTTACCTTTTCTATATTCTGCCAAACGGGTGGCAATGGTAAGACGGTTGTTTTTGAATTTCTCAAAGTTGGTACTCTTATAACGGTCGCTTGTGCCGGTGAGGTCAGAGTTGGTATTGTTTTTTCCTCGGAAAGTAAATAAATTGAGTTTACCCGAAGCATCTTTTTCAAACAAGGTACCTATACAAACGGTGGTAATGGAAAAACCGCCGGTGTTTTGAGGGGTATAATCGGCGTATACACCATTGGAGTCGCATAAATAATAGGTCTGTTTGATATAAGAATAAGTGCGGGAACCGGTAATATCTATTTTTAAATCTTTGATAGGTTCCAATTGCACTTTCATGGTTAAATTGGTATTATGTCTGCTTATATAAGGCGTATTGAGCAAATCACTATTGGTAAGCCATCCGTTTTGACCGGCTCGGAATCTTAAGTCATCATCCTGATGTCCGAAAGCAAATAGGAATCCCGGAGCTCCGTTGTGAGACGGATCTAATCCGATAAATTGAGGTGTGAGCGTATATCCGGGTAGATTAATACCATTTCCTTCGGTGTATGCGAACGATACATTTTTGACTAACATCATTAGTCGCAGCATGTTGTCCAACACTTCTTTGCCGACATTCTTTTTGTCTTTTTTATCTTGAGGTTTCTTGCTATCGCCTTGTTTTACAGTATCTTGCTGCGTTTTATTCGGGTTCTTTACGTCAGGAGCAGTTTTGGAATCTTGTTTCTTTTTCACTATTGGTTTGTCTTTGAGACTGCCGCCAAAAGTGCGTTGGTTTACTTTACGAAGGTATTTTGATTTGTTGTACAAATTGGTAAAATTGGCAATAACATTCAATCGTTTGGTATTGGTGTTTTCCAAATTATTACCCAAGTAAGAAACAGCTTCCGCACTTGCCGTCCATGCATAGGTGGAAGCATAGCTTACATTGCTGGATATAAAACTGAAAATAGGAATTTTGTTGATAGGTATTTGGTACGATGCATTGAATGTTTGCGTATAGTCATTCATTTTTCCTCCGTTACCGAAACTTCTCCATATAGTGTCTTTCTTCACTTTGGAATCTATTCTGCCTTGGGGATCGGTGAGCAATGCTTTTGCCGTTGCTCTAAAGTCAGCCTTTAGGCCTTCGCATATATCCCAACGCAAAGTGTAATCCCTATTCCACTCGAAAGCTTTAATAAAAGTAGGTTCTATGATGATATCCCCGACGGATTTATTGCGAATTTTGCTCTCACTGAACAATCTATATACATCTGTTTCAAACGAGAAAGATTTTGGGTAAGGGTAGAGGTTGATATCAGAAATAAGTTGTAACCATTTGTATTTTTTTAATTTGCTGAAAGGTTGTAATTTTTTTGGATTAGCATTGTATACATAAGCGAAAGAACCTCTGTGGGTTTTTTCGTTATCGTATTCCATATCAATATCATAACTTTTCTTTTCGGTATAGGCGTACGATATATCAAAATTTTCCAAGTTCCAAAAATGGTCTTTTTTGTCGCTATTTCCTTTGTCTTTGTGAACGTTCATCAAATTGAAATTTTGACGTTGCACCACGCTTGTGGATTGTCGTTTAATGGAATCTTTTTCCTGTTCTGTACGATAGGTTTTCAGGTCGTTTTTCAATTTCACATCAGGGTTGAGCGGATTATATTCAGGAGAGGCCACCATGCGTGAAAAATCATAATGCAACGGTATGCTCACAGCCCATTTTTCCGGTAAAAGTTTACCCAACTGCAAGGTGGTGGACAAGGCTATGGATGTGGTTGTTTCCTGACTTCTGTCGTAGGTGGACGATTCCAATGGTCCAAAGCCTGCTGTGGTTATGCTTGCCGATAAGGATATATCGCCGAAATCGGCTAAATCCAAACGGGCTTGGCCCAATGCAGCCCATCCTCCTTTTTCTTCAAAATTACCCAATCGCAATTCGTTAATCCATACTTCCACCGATTTGGTGTCCATGTCGTCATTGTCGTTAAGCGATTGTTTTCTCGGGTTGCGTAAGCCCATCATTATCACCTTTATATCTCCCAAATTAGGACTTCCCACTACGCTTATTTTATTTTGGCCGTCCCATACGGAATATATGTCGGTAAGCGCAATGGTTCCTTGATATCTATTGGCCACATTTCTTTCTTGTTTGGCATCTATTAATTTTTGCAATTCAATATTAATATAATTGCTTTGCGGCCATATGTTGGCAGTATCTGTTTCCCCCCATGCTGTCAGGTCGAAAGGAACTTCGTACTCATAGTAGTTTTCCGTGAAATCCGATCCTAATCGGATGAAAAATTTAACATCACCTTTGTTAAGTGCGTCGGATTCATCCACTTTTTCTGCATGCAGATAACATTTCAAAGTACCGAAACGACGATAGTCGTAATTGGTGTTTTTATATACGGCTCTGGCATCACCATCCGACAAGTTGATAACTTTTAATGTTAAACTTTGTTCATTGAGTTCTTTTTCCGATTGACCTACCAGTGTTTTTTCTCTGGCAACACCGGCAGGCATTTTATACGGGATAGGGGTGCGTTTGGAATTTTCTTCCAAGCTTAAGGTAGAAGCCTCAAAACTTGTGTTATCGGATATGTTAGTCGGGTAGGCACCGTCTTCGCGTAAGTCTTTGGTATAGGTTCGCCAGTCGCCTCTTACCAATTCCAAAGCAGCAAAACGCAATACCACAGGTTCTTCAAAACCTTTTAAAAACATTCTGATAAAGCGTATGGAGCTGAATCCAGATATTCCTCCCACCACCAAATCGGGTTGGCGTACCGGTACTTTGAATTGGTACCATTTTACTTTTTCCACGCTACCATTTGCCATGCTGACAGTACTTTCCTGTATATCGGTAATGTAATTTTCCCCTACATTCATAGTGGCAGGTGTGAGTTCCATTTCGTATTGATAATAACGCTCATCCTCGCTCATGGTGTTATCGTTGTTGATATCTTCCATGTTGGGTGTGGTGGTGGCTTGTGTGGAGTAGGATTCTGTTTGGTCGTTGTCGGTAGGGGAGTTGCCTTCTGCTTGATTGTAGTATTTATATCGGTCTAATATGGATAAATAAGCTGCATCATAGTCCGATCCTCTGAAATAGTGGTAATTATCTCCTGACGGGTCATCGTTGAACTTAGAAAACACATTGGGATCAACCAGCCCTTTTACCGAAGCTAAATAGTTGCTAAAATGTTCTCTTTCCAAGGAATCGTACAAACCGTCATAACCCACGTCTTGGTATCTCCGAGAGGAAATACTGTTGTCAAAAGCACTTACTATAGATTGATTGATAGGAACTCGTCCCCAAAGCGTGTAATCGGCCCCGTCGTCACTGCCGTCAGCAGCCAACCCGTGTTCATAACTTTTACGTCCATCGCGGAGTATATCTTCGGATATATCGCCCAGGTTGATATAAAATTTACCGCCGGAATGGCTTCCTGAATCTAAAAACGGGTCTAACATCCAAAATTCAATATATTCAATATTCGATGTTTCAAAATCGGTAATATCTAATTTACGCATAATACCGCCCCAACGCGACTTGGGGTTAGCCAAAGTGCCGTCATAGTTCAATCCGGAAGAGTAGGCTGAAGGATGTGCATCATAATTATAAGGACCTCTTTCGTTAGGATAAAAAGCAAGGTCTAATACCGAAATATACGGGTCTTCTCCGGAAGTGGTAACCACCGGTCGATTAGGAAACACTTCCACCACTTTTACTCTTCTGGAATAGGTTTGAGAACGGGCATTGGCATCAATGGAACCGTTAAAATATCTTTCGTCTTCTTTGTTGTGGAACAAAGGATCTATTATATGCCATGCTAAAAGAGCTCTGTTATAGCCATAAGCTAAAGCTGTTCCCGTAGCTCCTTCCGGAAACATGTTGCGTTGCGTTTGTCCTTGCGGGGTGCTGGCTAATTTCCACATCAACATGGAACGCAAGTCATAAGATGATTTGGATGCTTCAAAATCATCTATATATAAATCGGCTTTGTTTCCTCTTCCTATCAGTCGGGAGTGCCCGGGAACAAAGTTGGCAAACTCTCCGCTGAATTGAAATCTTGAATCGTTGGTGGAACTATAAAACGGCAGATAATTCAATATTTTAGTTATCCATCTGGAATTTTTTTGATAGGCCATATTCATACCCCAAATGGTATTATTAATGGGTTCTTCTCCAAAATCCACTTTTACGGTACCATCAATAGGCCGTTCTCTTAAATTCAATACCGTAAAGCCCGCCATTATGTTTTTATTGAAAGTATATTCCGCATTCAAGCCGAAGAATGTTTTCTTTTGGGAGAACATATTCTGACTTTCCACCGATATGGAAATGGGAGTACCGGAATTCATATAACTTTCATTGGTAATGGTAACGGTACCCATGTTGTAATCTACTTTGTAATCGGTGTTTTCCTGTAAGGTAATACCTCCTGCCGTAACCACCACCGAGCCTTCCGCTATACTTGTCATGCCCAATGAAACACTTGCTCCGGCAGTGGATTTAAAGCTTCCTTCCAAATAAAATTTATTTTTGTCAGGATTTTGCTGTGCTAATATTTTGGTTTGGGTGTATAACGAGTCAAAAGCATATTTTTCCGCAGAAGCAGGGTCTGAAGCCATGATAGTGCGTAAATCTTTTCCGAAAGGCTCTACCAAAGGCAAGTATACCCTACCGGTATTGGATTGCATGGTACCGCCGTCGGTGGCTGCATTGTCAACAAAATCGTATAATCCGTCCGGTGCGGCTTCCAATTGGCGGGTTAATCTATCCATACCCAATAGGCGAATGAGAGCGATGCCCTGCAAATCTTCTGCCACGTCGGAAAAATAACCTTTTGCAATGCCGCCTTCTTCACCTCTATAGAGTATGTTTAACCGAAAATCTTCATTGGATAATTGATAGGTGTTAAGGGAATACACATTTTTCATCATCAATTTCCACATAGGTAATTGCGTGTTTACCGAGGTGCTCTTCAGCAATTTCACCACCAAGCAATTAGGTGTTTCCACTTCATTGGAAAATTGTCCTACTTGATATACTGTGGTGTCACCCAAAATGGTGTATTGAAATGCCACTGCCAATACTTGGTCGGCACTAAGTTTGCTGTTTAAGGATATAAATCCTAATTTGGCGTTGAAAGTATATTCCGACGAGGAGAGCAGGCGTGCCGATTCCACTTTTTCGAAATCGGTACCGGAATTCATGCCGCCACGATAAGTTTTCAGATAGGTGAATGCGGTGTTCAAATCGCGTAATTGAGAATAATTGATGCCATTGAGCAAATCGTTGGCATTGCTGTCGGGATATTCTCTGGAGGTGGTTCTGTTTATTCCTTTATGATTGGGATTGGGTTCTCCTAAATCGGCAATGGCGATAATGTTTCTGTTTTCGGTTACGGCAGCGCCTATGTTAGTTCTCCAAACCTCTATTTTTGTGATATTGATTTTGGAATTCACCAGTGGCAATGTTTCCAAGGCTTCATTGTAGTGGTCGTAAAAATATTGAGCTAAAAAGAAGTGCTTGTTGTCTTCATATTCATCGGCACGAAAATCAAAAGTGTTCAATTCCGAACCGCCGGATATGGTAATTGATTTTTTTTCTCCGTCTTGGCGTGCGATAACAGTGGTAAGCATTAGCTTGCCGAATTGCATTTGCAACTTGCCCCCGAACAATGTTTGGGAACCTTGTATAAGCGAGCTGCTCAGCGGCATGTTTACATTACCGAACTCGGCAACTTTAATAATGTCGTCTTCTTTACCTTGATAGGCCAATTTGAATTTGTTTTCAAAATCAAACGATGCTTTGGTGTTGTAATTGAAGTCATAATTGATTTTATCGCCTATTTTCGCTTTTAGATTCAGCTGGATATCCGCGTCAAAATCAAACATGTTTTGTTTTCTGTTTTTAACATCTAAAGCCTTGTTGTCGTTGAAAGTATGTACATATTTGAAAAATAATTCAATAGATCCGGAAGGTCGGATGTCAATAAGATTGCTACCGAAAATATTTTCAAATATTTCTCCCGGTACGTGTATTTGAGGAATAATACCCCTGCTTTCGTTGCCTCCTATGGCACCGGAACGTTCTCTCCAATAATTTTTCATGGATTGGGATATGTCAAAATCCAGATAATCTTCTAATGACATGCTTGCAGGTCGACCGTTGTTAATGTTTCCTATCTTGTTTTGGAAAGTATAGGAGTTGGTGGCGGGGTTGTAGGTGATTTGTCGGGAAAAATTAGAAGGATTTTTCAAATGCCAAGGGCTATTGCTATTGGTTCCGAAAGGGTCATAATTTCGGGGAGGCCTGCTTGTGCGAAGGTCGGAACTGTCAGGGTCGGGGGCATACCATAATACAACATTGGAAAAATACGGTGATACCGATGTTTTTTGTAGTACCTTATTATTACTTCTTACTATTGTGTGCAAGCCGATACATGTACACAATAGAAGTGTATAGGTGATGATTTTTTTCAAATGTGTATTAGTATGTACCAATGTTTATTTCTATAACAATTTTAAACTTTGCTTAATAATGTCTTCTACCGATAAAGAACCATCGCTATTGCTGATTACTTTATCCACTACTTTTTCGGCAGCGGTTTTTACAAAACCAAGCGAAGTCAATGCAGATAACGCTTCTGCTCGCAAATTATTGTCTATTTTTGAAAAATTATTAACGTCCACATCTATTTTTGCGACTTTATCTTTTAATTCTATGGTGATACGTTGTGCTGTTTTCCCGCCTATTCCTTTGATGGTTTGCAGGGCTGCAGCGTTGCCGGAGGCTATACAAGACACCAATTCCGACACGCTCATGGCCGACAGCATCATTTGTGCAGTTGACGGTCCTATGCCGGATACATTGATGAGTATACGGAACATGTGTCGTTCTTCAGCAGAGGAAAATCCGAATAGCACATGGGCGTCTTCTTTTATTTGTAGATGTGTTAGTAGTTTGCATGGTTGTTGGGTTTGTGGTAAATGGCTATAGGTATTAAGAGAAATATTAATCATATATCCTATGCCTGCACATTCTATTACAACGTAAGTGGGTGTTTTTTCGGTTATTATTCCGTTGATGTAATCTATCATTGCTGTGAGTTATTTTGTTGTTTCATTAATGGCTTCATTCAGTATTTCTTGTATTTCGCATGCTTCCATTTGTGGCAACATATTATGTTCTGTAAGTAGGTTGATAGTGTTTTGTGCATCTGCTATGTCTTGTTGAGCCATAGCATATACGTCTTTTGCCGAAAGAGACAATCGTGCCCATCCCTCTTTTTGAGCTTGCATGGCTACTTCGGCGGCGACATAAGGAAATACATCGTTTTCACTCATTTTAGGGATAATATTATCAACGGATATTCCTCTTTTTTGAGCGAAGTCGGCAATAGCACGGGCAGCTGAAATAGCCATGGTATCCGTTATTTTGCGTGATTGAATTAAGAGTACTCCTTTGAGTATGGAGGGAAAACAAATGGAATTGTTGACCTGATTGGGAAAATCACCTCTACCGGTGGCTACTATATAAGCTCCGGCTTCTTTGGCTGCATACGGATAAATTTCCGGAACGGGGTTGGCACATGCAAACACAATGGGTTTGGGTGCCATAAGGCGTATCCATTCAGGTTTAATGGTATCAGGACCGGGCTTAGATAAAGATATTACCACATCGGCATCGGTAAATGCTTCTTCTACGGAGGTGATACATTGCGGATTGGTTTTTTGGCACAAATCCCACTGCCGATACGCCATAGGATTGTTTTGATAGTCGGTACGATGAATATTCAACGAACCGTTGATGTCAAACATGACAATATTCTTACCTTGAGCACCGTCGGCCATGAGCAGTCGGGCAATACTGGAATTAGCGGCACCGGCACCGAAAAGCACTATTTTCGCTTCCGATATTTTTTTCTCTGCCAAACGTAATGCATTGATTAATCCGGCTAAAGTAACACAGGCGGTTCCTTGTGCGTCGTCATGCCATACGGGAATGTCACATACTTTTTGACAATCGTCTAATACCTTAAAACAATTAGGGGAAGATATATCTTCTAAATTGATGGCGCCAAAACTATGTTGTGCCATGCGGGCAAAATTGACGATATTATCAGGGTTGGGATTGCCTGTTTGATCACGGCTGTCTATGCATAAAGCCATGGCATCTATTCCGCCCAAATATTTCATCAAAAAAGCTTTTCCCTCCATCACACTCAATCCGCCCGGAGGTGTGCAATTGCCGTCTCCCAATACGCGTGTGCTGTCGGATAGTACTGCCACTAAATTGCTTCTATTGGTATAGATATAGGACAGGTCGTTATTGTCACGAATAGCCGTGGAGATAGCCGACACTCCGGGGGTGTACCAAACATTGAACCAATTGTAGCCGTTTACCGGCACCTTAGGAATGGTTTGCATTTTTCCTTTAAAGCGGGCATGCGCTTTTATTGCCAATTTTTTTAAAAATAAAGTTTTGCATGCCGATACTTGCTCTTTGGTAAATGTGTTTGGAAACAAATCCTGCAAATTGCTTAAATCTTTCTGTATTAACCCCATTGTTATTCAGTATATTATGTTATGTGTGCAAAATAAGTAAAGGTACAAAAAAAAACAATGCAAAACCGCATTACTGCCGTATTTTTTTATTTGTTGTTCATTGTGAGATAATTAAAATTTGTATTGGTAGAAATCATGTTACAGCAATGATACCAATGATTTTTTTCTTTGAAAAGGGAGTTGTTATGTTTTTTTGTTTATTTTTGCAAATTCGTTTTTCATTAAAAATAGTAAGTAAATGGCTATAAAATATCGTAAAAAAGAGGATACGTCAAAGCGTTTTGAAAATATCGAAGCTGCTCAAAATGATGTTCAGCAAAACAATGGCAGGGAAAGTAAAATTTATCGTACTATATTTTATATAGTAGCTGCAATATTTTTTGTGTTAACTCCGATTTTGAGTTTAAATTCGGGTATTTCCGGTGATGAAAAATCCAGTTATGTACATTCATCCAGAGTGTACGATTATTTCGCCAAAGGGGACACCGCTGCATTGAATACCCAAGGTGATCCGCTTACGCAAAATTTGGAATATTACGGACAGTCGTTTGATAATTTTACCTATTTGTTTATCAAATGGTTTCACATAGACCATCCCTATGAGTTCAGGCATGCCTGCAATGCTTTGGCCGGTTGGTGCATAGCTTTTATTATCGCCTTGCTTTTAGCTAAAATTTGCGGCTATAGAGCCGCTTTGCTCGGTTTTTTGATGCTATTACTGTCTCCTCGTTTTCTCGGCCACTCTTTCAACAACCCCAAAGATATTCCTTTTGCCTTGGGTTATACCTTGGCTATTTATCAAATGGTGCTGTTGGTAAAAGAATTGCCGAAAACAAAAATCAAACGATTAATTTATATAGCCTTAGGTATAGGATTGGCTAACAGCATTCGTATAGGCGGTATGATGTTGGTGGCTTATTTGATGCTATTTTGCGGGGTGTGGTACTTTTTTGCCAACAAAGAAAACAAATGGACGGAAAAGCAGTTTTGGACCAAAGGATTGATATTGATAGCTAAATTGGCAGTAGCTGGCTTGTGCGGATTTTTTGTCAGCATTATTCTTTGGCCGTATTTGCAACAAAGTCCGTTTAGTCATGCTAAAGAATCGTTGGACTTAATGGAGCATTACAGCGTTAATCTTAAACAAATATTTGAGGGAGTGAATATTTGGTCAACCAATGCTCCGTGGTATTATTTACCCAAATATATATTTATGACTATTCCCGAAGTGGTGATATTGGGTTTAATATTATTTTGCTGTTTCATAAAAAAAATAGTGAAAAAGCAGGGTGGGGTAATAGCGTTTATCATCGTTTTTTCGTTTGCATTCCCTATATTATATATAATATATAAGGCATCCAATGTGTATGGAGGGTGGCGCCATGTTTTGTTTACCTATCCGTTTTTTGTAACGGCAGCAGCCTTGGGGTGGGATCATTTATATGAATATGTCAAACCGAAAATTCGTCCTTTGATTTTAATATTATTCGGATTGTTAATGCTGTTCCCGATAGTGCATATTGTACGTTCGCATCCGCATGAATATGTATATTATAACCAACTTTGCGGAGGCATAGCCGCCAATTACGGCAAATATGAAACAGATTATTATCAACATTCTACGCGTGCAGCAGCTAAATGGTTGGATAATTATTTGATAGAAAATAAATTAAAGCCGGTACAAGGAAAGAAAATTATCATTGCCTCCAACGACCATAAGGCTATAGAATATTATTTCCGCTACGATACGGCTAAAAGTTATGAGGTGAGTTATATCAGATATTACGAACGTGGTAATTCCGATTGGGATTATGCTATTTCCATCAATACCTATATCAATGCATATCAACTTCAAAACGGGATATGGCCGCCCAAGGGAACCATACATACCATAGATGTAGGAGGAAAACCCATAGCTGCCATTATCAAACGCGAAAACAAATCGGATTATGAAGGATATCAATTGAAGGCCAAATTATCCGACACAGCTTTGTCAAATGAAGAACGTTATGAAGTAATGCAACAAGCCATTGCAGCCTATAAAGATGCATATAATTACGACACTCATAATGAAACAGCCATACTGAGTTTGATAGAGTTATATGCCAACATTCATCGTGTGGATTCCATGCTGTATTATGCCAATCAATTAGTAAGCGTGTGTCCTAATGAAAATTTCTTAAATGTGGCAGCCAATGTTTATAGCAATGTATATCAAGCCACACATGACCAAAATATGCTCAACCAAATATTTGCCTTACATCAGCGCATGATAGACGAAAATCCGTATTCTCCGCAATATTATTACAATTTGGCAATGATGTATGCTCAAATGGGTAATATAAACAAGGGCAAAGAGATAATGGAAGCATGCATGAATAAAAACAAGCGTACGTTTGAAGCCAATTATTATGATGCTATTTTCTTGGCACAAACAGGCAATAGGGATGAGGCATTGGCTTTGTTGGAGCGTACTGCTAAAAAATTTCCTAATTTTAGTGCTGAATGCCAAAATGTTATTGACCAAATAACAGGGGTGAGACGATAGTATGAAAAAATATTTTTCACAATAACTGGTTTATTGTCATTTTTTTCGTACCTTTGCAAATATTTTTTTAACATAGGTGGCAACTTTTTGTAAAGGTGTTTCGTCTATAGAGTGAAATAATTTTGTAATTAAAAAAGTAATATATCAATATGAAGAAATTTTTTATTATTAGTATTGTTTGTTTTATGTCAGGGATGGCAATGGCACAAATGGCCGATTTTACATGGTATTATACCAATGGCACGCCTTGTGTACCCGGTACGGTTACATTCACTAATACCAGTACCAATCCGAGTGGTATTCAAAGTGTGGACTGGGATTTTGGTGATAACACCACGCATGCAACCACCATGGATGCCGTTCACCCTTACACCACAGCCGGTACATTTACCGTTACTTTAACGGTAACTTATAGTAATACCACTAAAACCAAAACGGCTACCATTCGTATGGTAAATCCTGTAACAGCAACATTTACCACTGCAGGAGATACTATTTGTCCGGGCGAAGAAGTATCGTTTACTTCATCCGTTACCGCCCCCGGTAATGCCGGTCAAATTCGTTCATATTTGTGGAGTTTTGGTGATGGTGGTCAAAGTTCACAGCCAAATCCTAAATACGTATATGAAAACAACGGTAATTTAGCGGTTTCATATCCTGTAACTCTTACCATTACCGATACCAACGGCTGTTCAACATCGTATACCATGCAAGATGCTGTTCCTATGTGGCAAAAGCCGGAAGCTGATTTTTATGCGTCAGATTCCATATTTTGTTATAACAATAACCAAACTTCAGGAACATCTACTTTTACCAATACTACAGGTGTTACCACCGGAAACACCTACCAATGGTTTTTCGGTCCTATGAATAACCCGTATCAAACCAGTACTTCAGCCAATCCGACAGTAACTTTCCCTCAAGGAACTTATAACGTTACCTTGGTAGCCACCTCTCCCAAAGGATGTACGGATACGCTTACGAAGTATAATTATATACAAATGATTAACTTTGAGGCACTTTATAATGTTTCCGATACCATTCTTTGCGGCGTGCCTTCCAAAACAGTGGTACAAGGTTTGAATGTGAGAGGTACTCAATACAAATGGACATGGGGCGATGGTTATGAAAATTTCTCCGCTAACTCCTATTTGGAAAAAACATACCGTGTATCCGGTACCTTTGATGTAGTAGTACAAGCTACCGCCCCGCAAGGGTGTATCGCTTATGATACTTTCACCATACATGTATATGATGATGTTGCCGGTATTCCTTATGTGATAGATACCAATATGTGTGACCCGGCAACCCCTGTGTTGTTCTATGATTCCACAGCATATAATTCCAACGATAATTTCGGTTTTAAAAGTACATGGTGGAGTTTCGGTGACGGAATGACAGGCGTGGGTGATACCATAGCTCACACCTATCCTGCATTGGGAGATTACGAATGCCAGATGATAGTTACCACACCTTATGGTTGTGTTTTGGATACAGTATTTTTCAGAGTGCACTTCTTTGCAATGAGTGCCCGTGCTGCAGTTATAGATCCTGCACCACCTAATCCGCCTCACGGATGTGCACCTCACTCTGTTACGTTAGCCAATATAGTAGACTCTTTGGTAACATCATCGCCTATTACTGATTTTATATGGCGTTGGGATTATTTTGGAGATACTACCGATACAACTAACTCTTTAGACGTAGATGTTCAATCACATACTTATCAAGATACGGGTGTATATCAGGTATATGTAACGCTAATCAACGAACAAGGATGTAAATATGATGTATATATCAATACCATTATGGTAGGATATCCTCCTGTTTGTTCCTTCGAATTTGATTTCAAAGAAGATTGTAAAGCTTCCATAGGTTTGAATGTAAGAGCATACGATGTGTTGGATAGCAATGGCAATATAGTCGGTGATGCTTATGCCAATGATTGGACGTGGATAGATCCCTCTACAGGCGCTCCCATAGGATCCGGAGATACCACCAGCGTAGGATTCTCTTCACCCGGTTATCATGCTTTGCAATTATCACCCAGTCATAACGGATGCGGTGGTAGCGGTCCTACTTTGGATAGTACTTGTTATGTGTGTCCTCCTGTAGTGGCATTTGATAACCCGAAAAATGATATGGATGGTACACCTCCTGAATATTGTGATTTTATTAACGTACAATTTGCCAAAACACATGACAATTGTTTGGGTACAGCATATCGTTGGGGCTTTGGCGATGGTAAATACAAACAAACATGGACGGACACTTTGTTGCCGACCGATCCGGATCCATCGTTCTATTATTGTGACACCGGTGGTGCAGAACCGGGCTACCTGTGTAATTTGGAAGGTGTGATTATAGCTACCTTGTGGGCAGAAAATACCGATTCCTTGGATTCTACCAGCCCGACTTACAATCGTTGCGGATATTGTACCGATGAAACTCAACAAGTATTTTTAATATCCCCCTATAGAATGAATTTTACCACCGATATGGGAAGTGAAAATGTGTATGTGTGTGCAGGTGATAGTATTCGTTTTTGGGATTCCACCGAAGTGCTTAATTGCGTTTCACATGAATTGTGGGGATTCTCCTTTATCTCGGCAGCAGATCCGAATCATGTAGCATGGCCACTCAATGAGATGTATCCTACCCATGGATACAAACCTGTGGCAAGTAAACGACCACCTATAGGCGGTACATGGGTTAAGTTCTATTACCCCAATAGTTATGTAGCTGTATTACAAGATACATCTGCTTATGGTAAATGTATATTTAACGATACATTGATAGTCAATGTATATCCTCAGAGTATTCCGGCATTTGTATCCAGCCGTACCAAATCCAACTATTATTTCGGTAGAGACACATTGTGTTTGAATAATCCTGATACATTGTATTTGAAAGATGCATCGTTCTCTCCGTTCCCGTTTGAAAACTTGCGTATTACAGGTTGGGAATGGGTACTTGGAAAAGATACTTCTCATTTGCAAAATCCGGCTTTGGTAGATACCATTTATGGTTTGAAAGACCTTAAATTGACGGTTATTAACGAATATGGTTGTGACTCAACCATAGAATTCCCCGAATATGTATTGGTAAACATGGTGGATGCTCGTTTTACCACCACCAAAAAGACCTATTGCAACAAAACACCGGTTCCTTTTACCAATACATCGGAAGTATTTCCTAAGTCATATAACAAGAATACCACTCTAACATGCCGTTGGGATTTTGGTGATGGTTCTCCTGTGTATACACAAACCATTACTTCCACTTCCACACAAGCACAAAAAGTGGTTCCTCACACTTACGATTTACCTAATGTGATGAATTGTATTGCCGTTACGGTAACTTGTGAGGCAGATGGTATGGATTGCTCATCCACTTTCACCGATTCTATATGCATAACCCGTCCTATAGCGGCATTCACCGATAACGGACATAATTATCCTTGTCCGGGAAGCACGGGTATCAATGCAAGTTTCTATGATAATTCTCAAGGTAACATCGTTTATTACGAATGGAATTTCGGTGATACCGCAAGCGGTTCGGCTAATCATGCAGAGGGTAGCAAAATGGATACCGTTTTGCACTTGTATCACTCTGCCGGAACTTATGATGTGATTTATATAGTAACCGATGACGCAAGTTGTACCGATACATCTTATAATGTAGGCTACTTCTTTATAGATGGTCCTGCCGGTGATTTTACTTACACTCCGCTATCAGGCTGTGTAAATTTGACAGTAGCATTCCAACCTACCATTACCAATACCGACAGTATTATCATCAACCCTGATGGAGCTACCCAGGTAATCCGTTCCGGTATTGCCGTTAACAATACGGTGCGTAATACTTATAAGGTTCCCGGTGCATATATTCCTTTCTTCACATTGATAAAATGGACCAACAACAATGGTAACCGCGAACGTTGTGTAGTGGAATGGCTCGGCGAAGATACTATATGGGCAATAGAAATGAAACCCGATTTTGATATAGACAGCTTGTATTGTCCTCAAGTGCCTATTACATTTAATAATACTACTGTTGTTCAACCGGGAATTTTAGCGCTGGACTCTTCCACTTGGACATTCTATGAAGGTGGTGATACCACAACTATGGATAACGGACAAACTCAATACGATTCTGCCGGTTTCTATAAGGTAACCGTTACAGGATATTCCAAACTTTGTGCTAAATCCACCAGCAAATATATAGAGGTGATAGAAATACCCGATGTGAAATTTATACCTGATACAGCCAAGGCATGTGATGGTTTGGAAGTGGTGTTCACCGTTGATTCCAGCACCATTACGCCTTTGCAAATGTCCAGAATATCCAAATATGAATGGACATTCAGCGATGGTGAAACCATGGAAGGACATCCGGCAAGCAGAGAGTTTGCTCAATCCGGTAATTACACTTACGATGTGGATATAACCTTTGTACCTAAAAATTGTGTAAAGCGTTATACCGATACAGTTGTGATATTTGCTTACATATCACCTGTTGCCGACTTTACACCTACACCTACGGAAGCAAATGCGGGAGAAACATTTAATTTCATAGATGCTTCTACCAAAGGTGACGGTAAATTGGTGAAATGGTCATGGGATTTCGGTGATGATGAAGTGGATTCAACTGAACAAAATCCAAGTCATATTTATGAAAACACTTCCGGATATATCACCGTTACTTTAGTGGTTACGGATGAATACGGATGTAAGAGCACGGTTCAAAAACAAGTATTGGTAACAGAAAGTATGTCGTTCCCGAACGTGCTTACACCTGATGCTACCGTAGGCGGTGAACCATGTGTATTCCGTCCTATTGAAGATAAAGGATTCTTCAAAGAATTCAAGATGGAAATATATGACAAATGGGGCGTATTGGTATGGAAAAACAGTTGTACCGATCCTAATTGTCCCAGCCCGGGCACCGATTTCTGGTGGGATGGACGTAATAAACAAGGCAGCCGTGTATCCGATGGCGTATATTATTGGGTAGTATACGGTATGCCATTGTCCGAAACCAACACTATCATCCTCAATGGTTCTGTAACCGTGATAGGCGGAACAAAATAGTGATTGTGAATGAATAAAAGGTATCATCCAACTATTACTGGATGATACCTTTTTTGGTATAAAAAGTGATATTTTTTTGCGATGCAGGCAACAAAAATCAATAATTTTTCATCTTATGCATAGATGAGGCGGTCAATAGAAAAAAGAGGTGTTTGTTTAATGGCATTTTTATTGCTATATGTATGTGCATCATATGCACAAACGGCCTCTTTTACCGTCATCCAAAATACCAAATGTGTTCCCTCTACCGCCACATTTACCAATACAAGCATTGGCAATATAATAGCTGTAGATTGGGATTTCGGCGATAATACCACCCATTATACTCAGGTTTCACCTTCTCCTCAGCACCCGTATGATAACCCCGGAACCTATACCATTACGCTTATTGTTACTTTTGCCGGTAATATTAAAGATACAGCAACGCAGACAATAGACGTATATATCAAACCGGCGTTTACCTTTTATGCCACCGATGACAGCATTTGTGCAGGAGAAGGTATACAATTTTCACCCGTCATCATTCAATCTAACGGTACTCGTTCCTTTTTCTGGGATTTCGGTGATGGCTTGTCATCCACCCAAGTGGCTCCATTTCATTATTATACCAATAATGTTACCAAAAGATATAATGTATCACTTACTGTTGTAGATACTAACGGATGTGATAGCATAGTCAGTTTCACCGATTATATTGCAGTAGGACGAACACCTCAAGCTGACTTTACCACCATCGACACCTTTTTTTGCGTAGGCAAAAATAATGCTTTGGTACATTTTACCAATACCAGCGCAGATGTAGACAGCAATACCTATATTTGGCATTTCGGCGATAATTCCATGTCGTATGCAAAATCACCTACTCATACTTATGCTGTCGGCAACCAATCGGCTTCTTACGATGTTACGCTTATAGCCCACTCTCCTTACGGGTGTGCGGATACGGTTACCTATAAGAATAAAATACGCATAGATTCTTTCAAGCCTACCATTACGGTGTCCGATACCATATTTTGCTACGTGCCGGCATCGGTATTGTTAATGGGAATGGATAAAGGTGCTACCTATACATGGAATATAGATAGCAATAATTATATTTCCACCAATAAGGGAATAACCTATGATTATTTTGACAGAGGAGAGAAAACTATCTATCTTACGGCAACATCTGCCGACGGGTGTGTGGGTTACGATACCATACCTATTCATATTTACGAACTTGATTCGGCAAGCATACAAGTTGATTTAACCGGATGTTTCCCTAATTTTGAATTCACTTTTACCAATACCAGCCAATATTTATACGATGAAGATTTTGGTCTGGAAAATGTTTTATGGATGTTTGGGGACGAAGATACCTTACAAGGAAATCGTGTAAAAAGGCATTATGATCATTATATATCTTGCCTTCATCCATATAGTGTATTTGCTATTATTACCACTCCTTATGGCTGTGTGTTGCCGGTAGTCGGAGAGAATTATTGTGTAGATCCACCGGAAGTGCACTGGAAAGCAATTACTGATTCCACGGATATGTGCGGACCGCATGAAGTATGCTTCTATAATTTTTATTCTCCCCAAAAAGACTCTATGGATATGAATCTCACCATATATTGGGATTATGAAAATAATTTGAATGATACTACCATGCTATATCATTTTTCGTATTTTGATACCATATGTCATCATTATGATACGGGAGAATATGTTATGTGTGTGTTCGTAGAAGATTCTTGTTTGATTTATCATGAAGAAGCTTACGAATTCGGATATAAACCCTTGGTGAATTTTACCTATAATTTTGTACAAGATTGTTATGCCAATTTTTCGTTTGATTTGAATATGTACGATTCATTGGACAGCAATGGTAATTTGGTGGCTAGGGCAAAACATAACAGATATGTGTGGTTTGACCCCGATTATCCGGAGGATTTTATTATCCCCAAAGGACCTAAAGTGAAGGTGCCGCATTTGGGATTACAAAGGTTAGCGTTGGTAGCCACTCATTATAATTGTCCGTCCGATACGGTAATGTTTGATTCTGTGGCGTATATATGTCCTCCGGGGATAGACCATGAACATACACTTCCTTCCCCTGTGGATTACCTATTGTGTGATAAATCCAAAGTGTTGTTTCAGCCTGTATATTATCCTCTCGGAGAGGCTACCGCGGCTCAATGGTATTTTGGCGATGATCCTATATTATCGCAACAAACCACTACCGGACTTATTGATCCTGATAGTGCCGTTACCAACGATTTTCGTCAAGCAAAAAATAATGCCTTATGGACTCAAAAGGGCTATTTTTATAATACCATTATTGCCATTAATGATGACTCTATAGATATTTATAGTCCCACCTATAATAGATGTAAATATTGTGAAGATACTTCTTATAAAGCGATTATCATATCGGTGGTGGAGCCCTCTGTTTCAGATTCGCTTAGCATTTGCAAAGGGAACAGGTATACGTTGTATGATTCGTCATTGTGCAATATGCCGCTGTTAGCTTGGGGATTTACTTTGCATAACGTACAAGATTCTGCCGATGAGATTGAATGGAAGGGCATTCAATTCAGTTATAAAAATCATCACGAACTAAATTCTTCTCAATTAAAAAGCGGTACTGTTTATACCGGAGTAATTTATGATGTTGACAGTGTAGGGTGTGAGCGTACTTATCCGACTGATTTATATGTCCGTCCGGCAAGCAAAGCAGCTTTTAAGTCCAGCACTGACAGTATAGATTTCCATATGCGTAATGAAGTGTTTTGTGCTAACAGACCTGACACCTTTTATCTTATTGATGAATCCTATACCGATGCTCCTTACGATAGTACCATTATTACCGATTATAGGTGGATAATCTTTGATGACACCTCGTATGCGCAAAATTCTGTATTTGTATCCGATACCACTGCCGGGTATTACAATGTGCGTTTGACAATTGTTAATGAATATGATTGTGAGACCACTATCAATTCTCTAGGTTATGTGTTGATAAAAAAGGTGGTACCTGAATTTGTTCCCGACAAGCATGTGATTTGCAATACAGATGATGTCCGTTTTTCCAATCACTCTTATATAGACCCTTCAAACGATACTAATTTTATATGTTTATGGGATTTTGGCGATAGTACAACTCTTGTAACCATCGGAAATAAAGGTGTGTCGCATCATTATAATTATAACCCCGGTATGGATACCATCATAGTGAGTCTTACCGTAACCTGTGAAGATGTGGACTGCCATGAAGTGTATTTTGATACCATTTATATGTCTAATGTTGCCGCTCATTTCACCGATACGGGTCATGTGTATCCTTGTCCGAGTTCCGTAGGACGTACCATCACTTTTCAAGATAGTTCTATGGGCAATGTGGTGTGGTGGCAATGGAATTTCGGCGATAGTGCAAGCGGTAGCGCCAATGAAGTGGCAGGTAATGAAATGGACACTGTGATACATCATTACAGCCATGCCGGATATTATGACATCACCCTTAGAGTAAGGGATAATATAGGATGTGAAGACACTTTGTTTATGCCGCAATATGTATTCATCGACGGCCCTATAGGCGATTTTACCTATACTCCACTTTCCGGATGTACCGATTTGGATGTGGTGTTTACCCCGAATATTACCAATGCCGATACTTTTATGGTGAATCCGGACGGGGCCAACATAATTATTAAAGGCGGTAATTCGGTGAATGATACCTGTTCTTTTACCTATACACTTCCCAAACCATATGTGCCTTATTTCTATTTGATTAAATGGACTAATCATAATGGAAAAATAGAACAGTGCGTATATGAATGGCGTGGTAAGGATACCATATGGGCCATTCAGCTCAATGCCGATTATATCACAGATAGCATATATTGCCCCAACGAAGCCGTGCAATTGATAAATACTTCCGTTACCGATCCCGTTACTACCGGTATTGATTCCGTATGGTGGAATTTTGGTAATGGCGGCACATCCAATAGTTTTCACGGAAATACCATGTACTCGCAAGGAGGAGATTATAATGTGTCTATGCATGTATATGCCAAACAATGTGATAGTATCATCACCCATACATTGCATGTAGCGGATTTACCATTGTTGGATTTTATTCCTGACACCATTTCCAATTGCGGTCTGTCGGAGGCAGTGTTCCAATTAAGAGATAGCACGTATGCAGACTCTATATCTCAATTTTCCTGGACGTTTAGTGACGGTGACCAGGCAACCGAATATCCGTATCAACGGTCATTTGCTGCAAGCGGTAGTTATAGTTATGAAGTGCAGGTAAGGTTTGTTAATACTCAATGTATCACCACCTATTATGATACAGTTAATGTGGTCAATTTCCCGCCGCCGGTAGCAGAATTTGATGCTAATCCGTGGGTGTGCAAATACGGTGATCCCATTCAATTTACCGACTTGTCTACTGCCATGAATGGTTACATAAAATCATGGTTTTGGGATTTTGATGATAACCAAACAGATACTACCCGCAATCCTAATCATACTTATGTCGGAGCATCAGGGGAGTTCAATGTGATGTTGAAGATAATAGATAGTTACGATTGTGAAGATACGGTAATACATCCCGTAGTAGTGTTGGAAGGTTTGGATTTTCCTAATATTTTCACTCCTAACGGCATTTGCGACTGGCAGCCTTGTGTGTTTAAACCTTTATCCGACAATGGTTATTTTGATAAATTAAGCATCACTATTTACAACCGATGGGGAACCATGGTGTGGAAAAACAATTGTTCCGCTCCCAATTGTCCCGATTATGACAATAGTTTTTGGTGGAACGGAAAAGATATGCAAGGAAAAAAAGTCGCCGACGGCGTGTATTACTGGGTGGTAAATGCAGTACCGATGTCAAATAATAATGCTATTATACTCAATGGTTCTGTAACGGTAGTGAGTGGTGAGTAGTTATTTTCGCTTTATTGACTATAGTATCAGTGTCGGCACCGGCTTCAGGTAAAATGCAAAAGTTTTTGTTTATGTATCAAAGAATAATGGATTTTTAGAAGCCTAAATATTTATCACGAACAAGAATTGTATTTTTGCAAGTCCGATTTAGAGTAGTCACAAAAGGGGATGTTTACAAACGTAATAGCATTACCATGTAATATTCGTCATAATACATTCATGGTCAGAATATCCTGTGCGGGATGTGAGGTATTCGTAGGCACAAAGGTCGGGATGAAGTAATATATAATCTATGCGAAATGAGAATAATTTGTTGATAGTCATAGTATTTCCGAATCCTTTTCCGCTTTCTACAAAAGCATCTTTTCCTTTTCCCCTGAGTTGGCGATAGGCATAAGACCAAGGAGTGTCGTTGAAATCACCGCATAATATGGTTTTATAGGGTGAGGATAGTATATGCTGCAGCAGAACGCTCACCTGTTCACTTCGTTTAACAGATGCGCTTACTACTTTACGTGCCAATGCTTTACTTCCTTGTTTGAATTCATCGGAAGTCATGCCGGAAGGTTTGGTGGCTTGTCGGGCAAAAGAATAGTCTGTATTGGCAAAATGCATGGATTGTAAGTGTATGTTATATATTCTAAGCGTATCATCTCCTGCGTTGATATCTATATAAGACGCATGATTGCCTACGGAATTGTCAAAATGGATATCACCGTGGTCAATAATGGGATATCGACTGAATGTTATAAGTCCGTATGTATCATTGCCCTCTGTAACACAAGTGGATTTGTAAAAATATTTGATATCGGCTTGGCCGATGATTTGTTGCATATTCTTTTCCTTGCGGTCGTAAAATTCCTGCAAGCATATAATATCGGGTTGTTCTTCTGCCAAAAAAGAGATGATACTGTCTTTTTGATGAATGCTATGGTTATCTACGCCCATTACATGAACATTGTAGCTCATAATTTTCGTGCTTTGTGTGTTTTCAGGCAGGGGAGTGGCTTTCAACTGAACAAATTTGCCTACATTGGACCAGCCTATAACGATGGCTATAATGGACCAAAATGCATGTTTGTTTTTTGTAATAGCCCAATAGATAATAAATAGAATATTGATAATGAGTGTGTAAGGATATAATATGGAAAAGATGCTGAGTTTGGGAAAAGTATGAGGATTCAGCAGTTGGCACAAGTAGGATAGCAACAATAGGGCGATAAAACACCCGTTGAGTATTAACATCACTATTCTTACAGGTAGACCTATTCCGCGTTTTTTTTCCATATCACCAATTCTTTTTCTTGCTTGTGTCAAATAAAAATTCTTTTTCTTCTTTGCTTAAACTTTGATAACCGTTTTTGGCAATTTTATCCAATATTTCATCCACCCGTTTACGATATTGTGCTCTTTCTGCATTATAGGTTTCATCACTCTTGGGTCGACCTTGATAGGGTGGTGGCGTGTGAGGTGTTGACGTTTTAAATGCAGTGTGAAAGGCTGATGAATTTTTTAAATAGGGAATCATTACATAGCAACATCCGAATAATGCACCGCCCAAATGAGCAAAATG
Source organism: Bacteroidales bacterium UBA1205 (assembly GCA_002309615.1). Taxonomy (GTDB): domain Bacteria; phylum Bacteroidota; class Bacteroidia; order Bacteroidales; family WCHB1-69; genus UBA1205. Next base: position 44,736 of record DBXT01000056.1, on the reverse strand, counting down.
CCCTCCCGAATTTTCGTGAGGAATACTCAGTATATCAATAATAACAAACAATATGGCTACCCATTTGAGTTGGATATTCCCCAAAAATAACAAATTGATATTATAATTAGGAACTTTGCAGGCTATAGCCACCAATATTGCCATAATAGCACCCGAGGCGCCTACTGCAAAAGAATATTCTTTCACTGACTCAAACACAGGAAAATAGTTGTAAGATAAAATATAAAGCAAATTTCCTATGATACCGCCTATAAAGTAAACCGTATATAACTGTTTGTCGGAGAAATATTTCGTGAAAATGGTTCCGGCAAAGTAAAGGGTTATCATATTGAAAAGAATATGAGAAAAATTAGCATGAACGAATAAACTGGTAATCATCGTCCATGGTTTGAAAAGAAGCTGTTGTATATTGGCACTTACAGCCAACCAATCCCATATCCATTCCGAAGGCTGTGCAGGGGGAGCTGCATACAAAAATGAAGTAATATTGCCCAATAACTGTATAATCAAACCAAGCAAATATACAATTATATTAATGGCAATAAGGCGGTTAAGAGCACGTTTGGAAGTAAAAAACGCTTTAAGGCGATATTCCCATTGTTGACTGCCGAAACGATTATATCCTGCCATTTAATATTCCCAATCTTGTTTTGCTTTCTTTTTCCAATACAATATTAATAATAATCCAAAAAGCATGCCACCAAGGTGTGCAAAATGAGCCACTCCGTCACTTGTGCCGCTAATGCCGTAGAACAATTCCAATGCTCCATAACCTATAACAAACCATTTGGCTTTGATAGGAATGAAAAAATAGAGGTAAATGAGAGAATTGGGAAACATCATTCCAAAAGCCAAAAGCAGTCCGAACACACTTCCGGAAGCACCTACTATATTCGGTTGGCTTACATAGTATTCTCTATATTGAATTAAATATTCATTAATGGCAGCTTTGGCTTCGGCTATGTTGATACCCGATTCCAATTGTATTGCATATCGTTTGAATTCATTAAATCCATTAACTAATTCAGAATCTGTACCGTTAAAGGCAAATTGATGATGTTGTGCTAGAGCTTGAATGTTGGCAAGCGTAGGGTCGGCTATGCAGGCGTCAAGGTAATGCAATGTCGGGATTAAATCCCATGCCACTATAGCATAATGGGCTATGGCGGCACCTATGCCGGTGATGAAATAGTATAGCAAAAAACGTTTGCTTCCCCAATAATTTTCTATAGCTGAACCAAACATCCATAAGGCGAACATGTTAAAAAACAAATGTCCGAAATTGCCGTGCATGAACATATAGGTGATAAATTGATACGGATGAAACAATTCGGATTCATAAAAATGCAACCCGAACAAGTCATACATATTAATGCCAAATCGCTGTGTAGCGATGGTGGCTAAAAAGAATAAGCCATTGATGATGAGTATGTTCTTTACTGCCGTAGGCAATATGGAAAAACCTTGCGGACTATAATAATTATCGTTCATTGACATGTGCTATAAAATAAAATAACGTATCTTAAACATTTTATTGTATGTTATCAATAAAAATATATGTTTTTTTTCGCGTATGTCCAATAAGTGTATCTTTGCATTTTTAATTAATATTATTGAGGCATGAAATATACCCGATTTATGTCTCTGCAAAAAAAGAGCAAAAGATGAAAAATGTGAAATATAGAATATTGCTTGTAGATGACGAGTCGGATATATTGGATTTTATCAGCTATAATCTTACCAAAGAAGGTTATATAGTGGATACGGCTACCAATGGAAACGATGCCTTGCAAAAAATGTTGGAGCACAAGCCTCATTTAGTGCTTTTGGATGTTATGATGCCCGGAATGGACGGCTTTGAAGTGTGCAAATCTATACGCTCGCAAAAACAATATAACGATGTGCTGATAGCTTTCCTATCGGCAAGAAGCGAAGATTATTCTCAAATAGAAGGCTTTGAATCCGGTGCGGATGATTATATAGCCAAACCCATCAGGCCTAAAGTATTGGTGTCTAAGGTGCAATCGCTGTTGAGACGTTCTTCGTTTGTAAAAAGGTCTTTACGAAATAGTTCATTTTATAGCCAAGGAAGTATCAATTTGAAAAATTTGGTCATAGATGTGGAAAACTATATAGTAAGACATGGTCAGGATACTTTTGTTTTGCCCCGTAAAGAATTTGAACTTTTATATTTATTGGCTTCCAGGCCTTCAAAAGTGTTTCGCCGTGAAGAAATATATGCGGCAGTGTGGGGTGATGAGGTAGTAGTAGGTGACAGAACCATAGATGTGCATGTACGCAGGTTGCGTGAAAAATTGGGAATAGATAATATTATAACCATCAAAGGGGTGGGATATAAATACGAAGAGTGATGCATGTAGATATTTTAACATTGTTTCCGGAAATGTTCGCCGGTTTTTTTGATTGTTCCATACTCAAAAGAGCCCAACAGAGCAATTTGTTTGAATATGAATTGCACAACATACGGGATTATTCCACCGACAAGCATAAAAAAGTGGATGATTATCCCTATGGCGGGGAATCGGGAATGGTGATGAAAATAGAACCTATAGCAGCGTGCATTGAACATTTGTTCACCCTAAGAACGTATGATCACGTCATATTTCTTACCCCCGACGGAGAAGTGCTGAACCAGTCTATGGCTAATGAACTATCCATGTGCAATAATCTGATGATGTTGTGCGGGCATTATAAAGGGATAGATGAGCGGATAAGAGAAATATTTATCACCAAAGAAATTTCCATAGGCGATTATGTGCTTTCGGGCGGAGAATTGCCGGCGGCGGTGTTGTGTGATACTTTGGTACGGCTGATTCCGGGGGTGTTGCATGATGAAACATCGGCTTTAAGCGATTCTTTCCAATATGGCGTGCTTTCTCCTCCTGTGTATACTCGCCCCTATGATTATAGAGGACATACCGTTCCCGATGTGTTGCTTTCGGGTAACGATAAGTTGATAATGGAGTGGAAGTTACAAAAATCGGAAGAACGTACACGTAAAAACCGTCCGGATTTGTTCACAGATGAATAAACGGTATTGAAAATACTGCTGTTACGTTATTTTGTATTTTTTTTTATGTTTTTGATACTCAAAAGCATTTTTCTCAATAAAAAGTGCTATCTTTGCACGTTTTTAATTTTTGATGATAAAAAGGACTTTAAATATGAAAATAGCAAGAAGATTATTATTGGCTGTAAGCGTATTAATGGTGTTAAGTTTGACAAGTTGTGTTAGTTCCAAAGAGAAAAAAATTCAAGGACAATGGGAAAGATATAACACATCTTTAAATTACTTTGTAGTAGACACGCTCAAACAAGAAATGTGGGATTTTGACAATGGCAACCTCACTATCTATGGCAGAGATTCTGTTAATCATACTATGTTTGTTATAGCAGATTTTAAATATAGTATGAGTTTATCCAAAGGAAGAGTAGCTGTTACTATTCAAGCAAAGGATAAAAATGAGGAAGTGCCGCCTGCATTGCAAGCGTCGTATATGGGAGAAGCTCGTATTTACAAATTGAAAGATGATGCTTTTGCCATGAAGGGCGTTGAAACGCTTATTTATTACGAATTTTATCGTTAGTATGGCCAAATCCAAAAGTGTATACTATTGCCAAAATTGCGGGGCGCAATCAGCAACATGGCTCGGTCGCTGTAACGCATGCGGACAATGGAACACTTTTGTGGAAGAGGTTATACATAAAGAAACAAAAAATACCAAACAGTCGGCTGCTAATAATAGCAAGCCACGCCTATTGAGCGAAATTGCGGATAGCGATTTCGCTCGTATAGTTTCTGATGTAGCCGAAGTCGACAGGGTGATGGGCGGAGGTGTTGTTCCCGGCTCGGTTATTTTGTTGGGAGGAGACCCCGGCATAGGCAAGTCCACCCTGATGTTGCAATTGGCAATGAGGCTTACAAAGGTAAAAATATTATATGTATCGGGAGAAGAGAGTGCCTCGCAAATAAAATTGCGTGCCATGCGTATGAGCGATAGGGCAAGTGAGAATTTTTATATACTCAACGAGACGAATATAGAAACCATCTTTTCTCACATAGAAACACTTAAACCGCAAATGTTGATAGTGGATTCCATACAAACATTGCAAACATCCACATTGGAATCGTCAGCGGGAACGGTATCTCAAATAAGGGAAACAGCATCTCAATTGCAACAATTTGCCAAAAATACAGGGGTTCCTGTGTTTTTGATAGGACATATTACCAAAGACGGAGTGATAGCAGGACCTAAAGTTTTGGAACACATAGTGGATGTGGTGTTACAGTTTGAAGGGGACAGCCATTATATGTATCGGATGTTGAGAGCGGTAAAAAATCGTTTTGGTTCCACCTCGGAAATAGGAATATTTGAAATGACACAAGAAGGCTTGCGTGAAATAGGTAATCCTTCTGAAATGCTTATATCTCATCATGGAGAAGATGTGTCGGGAGTGGCTGTTGCTTGTACTATGGAAGGTATGCGTCCCATGATGTTGGAAATACAAACTTTGGTGGCTCCGGCCGTTTACGGCAGTCCGCAGCGTTCTGCTACCGGTTTTGATATCCGTAGATTAAACATGTTGTTGGCTGTTTTGGATAAAAAATGTGGTTTTAAATTCGGCTCGCACGATGTGTTTTTGAATGTGGCCGGCGGTATCAAAACTTACGATACCGCTACCGATTTGGCTGTGGTGGCATCGCTTCTTTCTTCGGTAACGGATATTGCCGTTAATGAAAAAGTTTGTTTTGCCGGTGAAATCAGCCTCTCGGGAGAAATAAGACCGGTAACACGGATGCAACAACGCATCAACGAAGCTGCCAAATTAGGGTATAAACGTATTTTTGTATCCGACACCGGTGCGGAGAATTCCAAAGAAATAAAAGTGGTGAAGGTGGCAAGAATAGCTGATATGTTAAAGCAGTTGTTTGAATAAACAAGTGTGTAAAAAATATCGATAATCTTTTTTTAGTATGAATTTTTTTAGTATTTTTGCAATTCTTTAAAAAAAATAGTAATATGGGAAGAGCATTTGAATATAGAAAAGCAAGAAAATTTAAACGTTGGGGAAATATGGCAAGAGTATTTACCCGTTTGGGTAAAGAAATTACTATGGCAGCAAAAGCAGGAGGAGGCGATCCTGATTCCAATCCTCGTTTGCGTTTGCTTGTTCAAAATGCACGTTCGGAGAATATGCCGAAAGAAAATGTGGAACGTGCCATTAAAAGAGCTTTTGAAAAAGATACCTCCGATTATAAAGAAATAGTATATGAAGGATATGCCCCTCACGGCATTGCTTTGGTGATAGAAACCGCTACCGATAATCATCAGCGTACGGTGGCTAACATCCGTTCTTATTTCAATAAATTAGGTGGCAATTTGGGCACACAAGGTATGTTGGATTTCTTGTTTGACCGTAAATGTAGTTTTAAAGTTGCCGGCAAAGATGGCTTGGATTTGGAAGAGTTGGAATTGTCGTTAATAGATTACGGTGTGGAAGAAGTGTTTGAAGATGAGGGCGATATTATGATATACGCCGATTTTCAATCTTTTGGCCCCGTGCAAAAATATTTGGAAGACAATCAATTTGAAATCAAATCTTTCCAATTTGAACGCATTCCTAACGATACCAAAGAAGTTACCGAAGAACAAAGAGCCGATGTGGAAAAATTGATAGAACGCTTGGAAGAAGACGATGATGTTACCAATGTGTTCCATAATATGCGGTAATAATCAGAAGGAAAAATTTATAAAGAGATTGCATAGCAATCTCTTTTTTTTTGATTGAATTTAGGCTATAAATAGAAAACAGATACTAAAAGCAATAGCAAACGCAAGCTTACAAAATGCTGTTATATAATCACTCCTATGGAAAAGCAAAGCATATCTTGGTAGTAGTGACTATCGGATGCTTTGCCCAAAGGGAAAAAGGCTTTTTTATAAGTGATGTTAAAAGTAAAATTGCTTATTTCCAATCCTGCGCCTATCATAAAATTCAGGTTATGACATCGGATGTCACTTTTGGTGAAGTCTATTTTATTGTTGGTGAGTTTTACTAATCCATGATAGGCAAGGCCTACTTTGGCGGTAAACATATTTTTGTTGCCCCACGGCAAGCCGTACACAAACAGGGCAGGTACATATAGCTGCCCTAATTCTATAGGCGAATCGGCTTGGGTGTTGAGGTTGGTGACTTGCAATTTATTGATAAAATAATATATGCCCACTTGTCCGTAAAACTGTCGCCCTATGCGGGCATAGGCACCTATTTCAAAATTAAGGGATTGGTTTATTTTGAATCGGGAGCCGAAGTCTTTTTGATAAAGAGGTACATCAAATCCGAAGTCAATACCGCCACGGACTAACCTTTGTTTGGAATATATGGTATAGTTGCTGTTTTTTTTTGCACTTTGTGCAACTCCTGTCAGGTCTGCGGCTTGTGTGTATGCAGCGACACACACTAAGACTAATAGCAATATCCGTTTTTTCATTATATATCCAAACTCATTTGTACTCCTATGCCGGAATCGTGATTGTTATCGTCATCAAAAGAGGCTTGCGAGCCTTCAGGTGTTTGTTCCATAGGCGGTGCGGGCTGTTCGGGTGCCACATAAGGTATGGGGTCCGTTTCGCTGAATGATAATATGTTGTCTATGGCTATGCGTTTCCCTTTGGATTTGAGTTTCATTATTTCAACATATTCATGGGGTGAAATAATGGTGGTTTGCTTGTCTTTTTTATCTTTAATATAGTAGCACACCTCTATTTGCGGCATATAGTTGGTGCTGAGCAATTCCAACGACTGGTTGTTTTCTTTGTTGACAAAGTCCACTCTTTTATCGGATATTTCCGGTAAGAAACGTTTGATATAATATTTTTTCTTTTCTGTTTCCAAATAGATAGCGGTAATGGGCTTGTCGGGAATGAGTTTTTCTATGCCTACCAGTTCATCGTCAAAGTGGACATTGCTGTCAAAACCGGTGATTTTGTAGTAGCCGCTTTGATAAAATGCTATCACTTTGTCGTTGGCTGAGAAATCTCCTAATTTATAGCCTCGTTTTTCAAAATTGATTTTGTTGTTGCTGTCGTCAAACCATACTTCTCTGTCGCCCAAAGTGGAGTAGCCTTCTCTATAAAGACCGATGTTTTTAATGGGGTTACGCGATACGATGTTACCCATAGAGCTACGACCTTTGATGGCGAGTGTGCTGAAATCGTATTCAAAATTGACTTTTTTGAGTTTGGGTTTGGGTTTGAGAACTATTTTTACTATTTCGGCTTCACCGTTGGCATTAGGAGAAAAATACAATATCTTTGAACCGGCGGCACCTTGGGTGAGGTCGTATAATTTGTCTCGCGTAATACCGCCTACGGCAAAACGTTTGGCAAAAGCAGTGCCGTTTTTACCATGACTATAAATGACATTGTAAATAGTGCGGTCGTCATTGCGTTTGAACACGTTTACGTGTATAATGTCTTCACCTACAAACTTTTTCTCGCACACTTTGGTAACCATAAATTTACCATCTCTGCGGAATACAATAATTTCATCTATATCGGAGCATTCGCATACGAAAGTGTTTTTCTTGAGCGAGGTGCCGATAAATCCTTTTTCAAGGTCGGCATAAAGTTTTTGATTGGCAATAGCGGCTGCAGGTACCGAAATGGTGTCAAAATTGCGAATTTCGGTGCGGCGTTCCCGCCCTTTCCCGTATTTTCGTTTAATATCTTTAAAATATTGTATGGTGTATTCCACCAAATGATTCAATTGGTCGGTAATAGCGGCTATTTGTGATTCTATGTCTGCAAGATTTTCTTCTGCTTGTTTGATATCAAATTTTGAAATTTTACGAACAGGTTTTTCTGTGAGTTTGAGCACGTCTTCACGGGTTATCTCTGTTTTGAAATGAGAACGGTAGGGGTCAAAATCTCGTTCTATGCAAGTGATTTGATCATCAAAACTATCTTGGTCTTTTTCTAACTCTTTGTATATTCCTTGTTCAAAGAATATTTTTTCCAACGATATCCAATGCCATTGGTCGTTGAGCTCTTGCAAACTTATTTCCAACTCTTGTTTGAGCAGGTCCATGGTATTGTTGGTGCTGGCTTTAAGAATGTAGTTTACATCCACGAACACCGGTTTATCGTTTTCTATCACGCATGCGTTGGTGGCAATGCTTCTTTGGCAGTCGGTAAAAGCATAAAGAGCATCTATGGTTTGGTCTATAGATACATTGTTCTCTAATTGCAATACAATTTCCACTTTATCGGAAGTGTGGTCCAATATTTTCTTAATAGGTATTTTCCCTGCATTTTTCATTTTTTCAAGGTTCTCTATTAAGTCCATGGAGGTGATGCCGAAAGGTATTTCGGTGATGATGAGTTCTTTTTTGTCGTTTTGTTCTATACGGACCCTTGCCGTGATTTTGCCGCCACGCAGGCCGCCACGGTAATTGTTTACATCAATGAGCCCGCCTGTGAGAAAATCAGGGTATAGCACAAAATCTTTGCCTTGCAAATAGGCTATAGAGGCATCTATGATTTCATTGAAATTGTGCGGTAAAATGTAAGATTGCAAACCCACGCCTATGCCGTTGGTGCCTTGAGCTAAAAGCAAAGGATATTTCACCGGTAACCATACCGGCTCTTTATTGCGGCCGTCATACGACAATTTCCATTGGGTGATTTTAGGATTGAATACCACGTCCAATGCAAATTTTGAAAGGCGGGCTTCTATGTAACGAGGTGCGGCGGCACCATCGCCGGTGAGTATGTTTCCCCAGTTGCCCTGACAATCTATCAAGAGCTCTTTTTGTCCTATATTCACTAAAGCATCTCCTATAGAAGAATCGCCGTGAGGGTGATATTTCATGGTATTTCCTACTATGGTGGCTACTTTGATATATCGTCCGTCGTCAAGCTCTTTCATGGAGTGCAACACACGCCTTTGTACGGGTTTGAGCCCGTCGGTGATATGCGGAACCGCACGTTCCAAATTGACATAAGAGGCATAATCCAAAAACCAATTTTCAAACATGTCGTTTACATGCAATATTTTTTGCAAACCCATGTTGTCGGTGTGGTTGTCAGCACCTCCTTCGGTATTATTGTCAATAGTAATATCTTCCTCTGCCATAAATTAATTGTTAATGAGTAATACTTATTATCAATAAGCGGGTAATGGTAACAAAATACAAATGTAAGTTTTTTTTATAAACGACTTAAGCCCTGTTTTATTTTTTTTTTAACAATTTTATATGAATTACAAGCTACATATCCAGCCTTCAAAAACGGAAGTTCTCTTGCAATACAAAAATAATATGGTAATCGTATATGTTTGTAATAAAATGTGTTACAGCGAAATCGATTTTTTGGCAGGAAATTTGCCTTTATTTTAAGAGAAGAGAGATGATATGAGCATATTTTGGTAAAAAAATATTGTAATTTTGCCTTTGTAAGAATACAGGGCATATATCATAAAAAAGTGTTACCTTTGTAAACAATATTATAGAAATATTTTGAAAATAGCCATTTTATTATCAAGAGTACCATATCCTTTGGAGAAAGGTGATAAATTGCGAGCCTATAATCAAATAAAAGAGCTTTCGCAACGGCACGAGATATATTTGTATGCCCTTAATGACAAAAAAATACACCCGCAAGCTATAGCTGTTTTGTCATCGTATTGCAAGCAAATACATGTGATGAATATCGGAAAGTGGTCTATTTTAACCAATGTCATCAAATTTTTTTTCAAGAAAATGCCGATGCAATGCGGTTATTTTTACAATGCTCATTGGTATAAATATTTTCAATCCCAAATGGATGCCCTTAAGCCCGATGTGATATATGCCCAACTTATTCGCACGGCAGAATATGTGCGATATCGTCCGGAAAAAAAAGTTTTGGATTATCAAGATGTGTTTTCTAAAGGCATGTATCGCATGATGAAACGTGCTAAAGGTATTAAAGCATTGGTATATAAGTCGGAATACAAGCGATTACAAGATTACGAATCGCAGGTGTTTAATGATTTTGACCATAAAACTATTATTACTCAGGTAGATAGAGATTTGATTAAACATCCTATGAGCAATAAAATAGTGGTAGTGCCCAACGGGGTGGACACTCAGTATTTTATGCCGCAAGCGGTGGAGAAAAAATACGATATCATTTTTACCGGTAATATGTCGTATACGCCCAATATCTTTGCGTGTGAATATCTGGTAAAAGAAATTTTACCTCAATTGTTGAAAAAAGAGCCGAATATACGGGTGGTGCTCTGTGGAGTTACCCCTTCTTCACGGGTGTTGTCGTTAAGGAGTAAATATGTAGAGGTTACAGGCTGGGTGGATGATATCCGTGAATATTATGCCAAATCAAAATTATTTGTGGCACCTATGGAATTAGGCACAGGATTGCAAAACAAACTTTTGGAGGCTATGTCCATGGGTTTGCCGTGTATAACATCACCTTTGGCAAGCGAACCGATTAAGGCGGTGAGTCATCAGGAAATATTGGTATGCAATAGTGTGTTGGGATATGTGGATGCCATCTATACCCTCTTGCACGACAAGCAGCAATATCAAACTATATCGCAACAAGCCAATGTCTTTGTCAAACAACATTACAATTGGGTGGAAACAACCAAAATATTGGAGCACTTGTTTAACGATTGCTATAATGATATACATAAATAATAGAAATAAACGAAATGAATAACAATATGATACGTGATATGATAAATAGGAGAATGATATTGAGTGTGGTGTGTTGCACATTTGTAATATTAAATGGTGCATTCGCACAAAAAGGTTCGGATGAACAAAAGAAAAAAGTGGCTAAAAAATATGCTACGGAACAGGTAGACCCTACCTTAATATCGGCAGATAAACTACCGGAAGGAGTAGCCAAAACTTTTAAAAAACGTTTTGCATCGGCTACCGATGTAACATGGCACAATAGCGGTGATACTATATACACCGCATGTTATACCATGAAAGAAAACGCCACGGAATCGGAGTTCGGTAAGTCGGGATATTGGATTTCCACCACCGAGAGCATGGATCCGGAAAGTTTGCTCTCGTCATGTTATAAAACCATAGCATTGTATTATCCCGTATATAAAATGCGTGCGGCATATAAAATTACCCGTAGCGATAAAAATAATCAGTTTTTGGTGCATATCACCGAGGGAAAGCAAGCCAAAACATCGGCTCCTATCAAAATATATTTGGATAAGTCGGGCAAATTGATAAATATTATAGAACCCGAAGAAAAACAAGCAAACGATGAATACGTGGATAAGAAAGCCCAACGAGAGGAGGCTAAATTGAAAAAAGAATTTGAAGCCGACAGACAATTAGATATCTATCCCGCTAAAATCAGCGGTAGCGAGTTGCCCAACGGTATTCAAAAATGGGTGGACAAAAATTATCCCGATTACATATTCAAAAAAGTGGATTATATTGTAGAAGAAGAATTTGCCGAAGAGGGAAACATATACAAAATCATCATCCAACGCAATGGTATCAATCAACCATATGCCACCGTATGGTTTACCCGCGACGGAAATTTCTTAAAGTTGGTGGATGAATTTAGAGAAATAGAGCAAACAGCAGCAGCTGCCAAGCCGGAAAAACGGGAAGTGACAGATGCCTTTAAAAATGCTTTTGCATCGCAATATCCGGAAATGTCGGCTCAATGGGAAGAATGGGACGGCGGATGGATAGCCGTATTCAACAATAAATACGGGAAAAATATGGCATATTATGATAGCGATGCCCAATGGCAATACACACGCAATGAAATAGACTATGCAAAAGTTCCTTACGCAGTGCGTACCGCTGCGGAAACAGCTTATCCCAAAGGAGAGGTTCAGCATGCTTATAAAGTATCGGCTCCGGAAGTAAAGCCATATTACACTTTGGAGATATATAACAAAAAAGACAAATCAACACACGAGGTGGATTTGATGCAAAACGGCAAACCGCTGCAATAGCCTATGCAGACATTGGAATTGTTGGCTCCGGCCAAAAATGTATTGATGGCTCAAACAGCTATCAATCATGGAGCCGATGCCGTATATATGGGTTGCACGGCTTTCGGTGCTCGTCAGAATGCGTGCAATACATTATCAGATATACAACAGGTGGTGCAATATGCACACCGGTATCATGCAAAAGTATATACAACGCTCAATACCATATTGTATGATAATGAATTGGAACAAGCACGCCAAATGGCGTATGCTTTGTATGACATAGGAGTAGATGCGTTTATTATACAAGATGTGTCTTGGCTAAACATGCCACTGCCTCCGGTATCTTTACATGCCAGCACACAGATGCATAATGCGGATGTACAAAAAATTAAACATTATCAACAATGGGGGTTGAGTCGTGTGATATTGGCACGCGAACTGTCGTTAGAGCAAATTCGAGCCATTCATCAAGCGTGCGATATAGAGATAGAATGTTTTGTGCATGGTGCTTTGTGTGTGTGCTACAGCGGGCAGTGTTATTTGAGTTATAGTATAGGCAACAGAAGTGCCAATCGTGGGGCATGTGCGCAACCGTGTCGTTTGGAATATGAATTGATAGACGAAAAAGCAAATAGAATATTGCCTCCTCAACATTATTTGTCTCTCAAAGACATGAACCGTAAGCAATATATTGCCGAAATGGCGGCGGCAGGTGTGCGTTCGTTTAAAATAGAAGGAAGGCTTAAAGATGAATATTATGTTGCCAACGTGGTGAGTGCGTACCGCCGGCAGTTGGATGCCTTACAAGAACAGTTTCCGCATTTATATACCAAAGCTTCTTTGGGCAAGGTGTATTTTGATTTTATTCCCGATGAAAGCAAAACCTTTAATCGCGGTTTTACCCCCTATTATATTCACGGGAATAGAGAAAAAACAGCCAATTTCAATACCCCGAAATCCATGGGTAAATATTTGGGTATAATAGATAGATGCACTTCAACGGCATTTCATGTGGACACACAGGAAAACATTGTTAACGGGGACGGGCTTTGTTGGGTGAATGCACAAGGAAAATTGGAAGGAATGAGCGTGAACAATGTGCAAAACAATCATGTTTTCAAGTCAAAAGAACAGGATGTGAGAAAAGGAATGCCTGTATATAGAAATTATGATATCACATTTTTAAACAAGCTTAAAAGAGAGCGGACTACAAGGAAAATACAAGTGAATATTGTTGTTTCCGTCAGCGGGCAGCATTACCACATTCTGCTTACCGACGAGTCGGGCAATACCTCCGAGGAAAATATAGCAATAGCAGGAGCTGAAAAGGCAAAAAATGAAGCAATGGCCCGCAACAGCATGATGAAGCAATTGAGCAAAAGCAGTGAAACTATATTTGAGGTGACCAAAGTGGATTTGCTATTGTCGGATATTTATTTCATTCCGATATCCATACTCAATAATGCCCGTAGGAATTTGTTTGATAAACATGCGGAACTGTTGCTGAAAAATCATGTTCGCCCGCTGCCGCGGCCTAAAACAATGCATGTAGAGCTAACCGAACATTTGAATTATAAAGCGAATGTGAGTAATCATTCCGCTAAAGAATTTTATGAAAAACAAGGTGCCGTGGTGGATGAAATGGCTATGGAATGCACTCATGCCGTTCAAGGCAAGGAAGTGATGCGAACCAAATATTGTTTGCGGTATGAATTGGGGGCGTGCCTTGCGTCCGAAAATGCTCGCAATTTGCCTAAAATACTGCGATTGCGGTATAAAGAGCATGTTCTGGATTTGGATTTTGATTGTAGCAATTGTGAAATGATATTAAAGAAAGAACAGCAATAGCATACAAGTTGTGTATAAAATGGCAGAAAAATAAACCGGCGATTTTGTCGGATTTATTTGAAAAAATGTTATCTTTGCCAATTATTATTGAGAAAAGCGAGTATGGGGATAATTAGCGATAGGCAGTATAGAATGCGGTTGTCGGATTTTTACAAATGTCGGTCCGAACACACAGCTGTGCTTACCGAATTGGAACATGCTCAACACATAGCTTTGTTTCTTTCTTGCGATAACATGGAATGTTGGCAAAAAGTACAAAAAGATATATGTGCGTGGAAAAATCAAAATACATTGCAAAGAAGCGTGTTTTGCTATATATCACAAAAAAAGCCCAAGGACTTTGCTTTATCGCAAGAGGTTAATTTTATTTTCAAATCAGGAGAGATATTCAAAAGCAGTTTCATCGGAGAATGCATTGAAAATTGGCAGCATCAGGCATATAATGTGATGATAGACGCGGATGAAAAGCCTAAAACGGATTCATTAGTGTTGAAATCCATGCTAAAGGCCTCTTTACGCATAGGCCGTAATGCTCAATATATAGATAATTATGATTTAGTAATACAAGTAAACGATAAGCTTTCTCCTATGGCATTCCTTGTTGAGGTGGAAAGGTATTTACATCAATTAGCATAACAATTTAAAAAGTAAAAATATGAATAAAAAGAATTTAATTTATTTGACTTTAGTAAGCATATTCCTATTTGCAAACGGAATAGCCGATGCTTGTACTAATTTTTTGGTTACCAAAGGAGCTTCCAAATGTGGTTCCACTTTTGTTACTTATGCTGCCGATTCCCATACTTTGTATGGTGAATTGTATTATCGTCCGGCGGCCACCTATCCTGCCGGCACCATGATGGATATTTATGAATGGGATACAGGCAAAAAATTAGGACAAATAGAACAAGCACTTCGTACTTATTCCGTAGTGGGAAATATGAATGAACACCAATTGGTGATAGCCGAAACCACCTACGGTGGCAGAGAAGAGTTGGTTGACAAAGATGGTATTGTGGATTATGGTAATTTGATATACATCACCTTGCAAAGAGCAAAAAATGCCCGTGAAGCCATTAAAATAATGTCAGAATTGCTCACCAAATACGGTTATGCAAGTGAAGGGGAATCTTTTTCTATTGCCGATCCCAACGAAGTATGGATTATGGACTTGATAGGCAAGGGACAAAAAATATTGGATAAAAAAGGTAATCCCGATGCCAAACGCAATACCAAAGGCGCAGTATGGGTGGCTATGCGTATTCCCGACGGTTATGTGGGCGGACACGCCAACCAAGCACGAATTACCAATATTCCTAAAGAAGACGGTAAAAAAGTGATATCTTCCAAAAACCTTTCCAAAATATTTTTACCTTCGGTAGAAGTGGTGTATGCTTATGATGTGATATCTTACGCAAGAGCCATAGGTATTTTTAGCGGTTCGGACGAAGAATTCAGTTTTGTAGATGCATATGCTCCTCTCACTTTTAGCGGTGCTCGTGCATGTGAAGCCAGAGTGTGGGCAGCTTTTATGCGTATTAATAGAGCAGAAGCTGCACAATATGAAGATTATGCCCGCGGTGAAAATTTGCAACATAGAATGCCTTTGTGGATAAAACCGACGGAAAAACTCGGTGTACAAGATGTAATGGCCCTTATGAGAGACCATTTTGAAGGCACTTCTATGGATATGACCAAAGATAAAGGTGCCGGTCCGTACGAGTGTCCCTATCGTTGGAGGCCTATGAATTGGAAATATGAAGGTAAAGCATATATACACGAAAGAGCTACTTCTACCCAACAAACAGGATTCTCTTTTGTAGCCCAATGTCGCGGAAAATATCCCAATCCTGTAGGCGGTGTGTTGTGGTTTGGCGTGGATGATACATATAGCACTTGTTATGTGCCTATGTTTTGCGGTATCACCAAAATACCCCTTTGCTTTATGGAAGGCAACGGTGATATGATGACTTATTCCAAAACTTCCGCATTCTGGTTGTTTAATAGAGTAAGCAATTTTGCCTATTCTCGCTATAATGCCATGATAGTGGATATACAAAAAGTACAAAACCGTTTGGAAACCGATTTTGTGAAATTGGTGGAAGAACAGTCACCTGTTTTGGCACAACATTATAATCAAGATGCAGCGAAAGCTGTTATGGAGATGAACAAATTTTCGGCTCAACAAGCGGAAAAAATGTTCAGGGAATGGACTAATCTTTCGGAATATTTACTCGTAAAATATGTAGACGGAAATATCAAAAAAGAAAAAGACGGTAAATTTGAAAACAACGGTTACCAGTCCAATTATTCCGCTTTTCCTATGCAGCCCGTTTATCCCGATTGGTTCTATAAAATGATAATAGACGATACGGGAGATAATGTTAAAGATTTGGGCAAAGAATAATATATTGCTTTTGTGATATGGCATTATATCTTACAGTATTAGGAAGCAGTTCGGCTACACCCAGCCTTAACAGGCATCCGAGTGCTTTCTTGTTGCGAAGCGATAGAATGCGTTCCCTCATGTTGATAGATTGCGGTGAGGGAACGCAAATACAACTGCGTCGTTACGGGATATGCATGCAGAAAATATCACATATATTTATCAGTCACCTTCACGGAGATCATTTTTTCGGATTGGTCGGTTTTTTATTGTCACAAAGTTTGCTGGGGCGTAAAAACACTTTGCATGTGTATGCACACAGTCCGTTGAAGAAAATTCTAAAGATGATATTGGATGTGGATAAAACAGTGTTGCAATATCCTTTGGAATTTCACACCATTAAATCGGGGACGCATGTGTTGTTGGAGGATGATAAAATTCAGGTAAAAGCATTTCCGTTGATGCATAGTTTGCCTACTCATGGCTTTTTGTTTAAAGAAAAAGGATATCCGTATCTGATAAAGAAATCGTTTTTAGAAACGCACGATATCAGTAAACAATGGGTGGAACGGATAAAAAACGGTGAAGCCTATGTGGACGAATGCGGAAAGAGCTATCCGTTGGAAGAGATAGCGGAAAAAGAAAATAATTTGCGGTCTTTTGCCTATTGTTCCGATACTGCGTATTATCCGGAATTGGTTCGCAAGGTGAAAAATGTGAATATGCTTTATCACGAAGCTACTTTTATGGCCGATTTGGAAAATGCCGCTAATGATAAAAAACATTCCACCACCATACAGGCAGCAAATATAGCAAAAGCAGCCAAGGCGGATAATTTATTGATAGGTCATTTTTCTGCAAGATATAAAGATATACGCCCTTTACAAGAAGAAGCGCAAACTGTTTTTCCTCGCACGCTCATAGCTTTGGAAGGTGTTACTTTTAAGATATAAGTAGCCGGATATCTGTAATATAGAAAAATAACGATGTATATGTAAAAAAAACGGGATTTTTTCAATTCCGTTTTTTTTATTGTTTTTGCCAAAAACGATAATTTTTTAGTAGGAATATTTACTGACAAGTCCTGTTTATGATCAATGGAAAAATATGCAAGTTGATGCAGAAGACAGAGCCTTTTATGATGTGAGTTGCATTTCAGATAGTGTGGTATTCGCTTATGGAAGAAGTATGATATATAAAACCGGTGAAACGGTTGTTACTAAAAAAAGTTAAGGAATAACATTTGGAATTATCCTGAAAAGGGATGATTACAATATAGAATGGAGCATGATTGTTATAGCATAACAATCCAAGAAGTATATCGCACTGGCAGTAAAAAAGTTTTAGAAAGGCGTCGGGGCTTTAAAATAAGATGATGAATCGTTAAATAATCCCGATAATATTTTGTACGGAGGTTATATGTTTCCGTTCCAAATAGTCATTGATGCCGTCAACAATTTTTATGGATACGGCGGGGTCAATAAAATTGGCGGTACCCACTTCTACGGCAGTAGCACCGGCCAATAGAAATTCCACTGCGTCAATAGCATTCATAATGCCTCCTAATCCTATTACGGGAATATGAATTTTGTGGCTGACCTGCCATACCATGCGTAGTGCTATGGGTTTTACGCAAGCTCCTGACAATCCGCCGGTAACGGTGGAGAGTATGGGTTTTTGTTTTTCTGCGTCTATAGCCATGCCAAGGAGGGTGTTGATAAGGGATACCGCGTCGGCACCGCCGTCTTCCACAGCTTGAGCAATAGCGACTATATCTGTTACATTGGGCGAAAGCTTGACTATGAGCGTTTTCTTATACACCTTACGGACGGCCTCTACCACCTCCTTTGCCGATACACAAGATGTCCCGAAGGCCATGCCTCCTTGTTTTACGTTAGGACATGAAATATTGAGTTCAATGGCAGGGATGTGCTCCAATTCGTTGATGCGTTCTGCGCAAGCCATATAATCGCTGATGGAGGAACCTGATACATTGACGATTATTCGGGAGTTGATATGCGATATTTGAGGATAAATGTGTTCAATAAAATAATCCACTCCTTTGTTTTGCAAACCCACGGCATTGAGCATGCCGCTCGGTGTTTCGGCCATACGAGGGTAGTCATTGCCTTCGCGGGGATGCAGGGTGGTGCCCTTCACCACAAAACCGCCTAAACGGTTTAGATCGATAAAATCACTGAACTCCAAGCCGTAACCAAATGTACCGGAGGCGGTTAATACAGGGTTTTTTAATGTTAAATTTCCTATCTTTACAGATAAATCAGCCATAATGAATATTAATAAGTATAAACATACAAAGATAACATTTTTTTTGGAATTGTACTTTGCACATTATATTGTTAGTAAAAAATGACATTAACTTTCTCTTGACTTGATGTAAGGTGATAATTTTGCATATATCAGCATAAAAATAAATACACGCATGAGAGTACATTTTATCGCCATAGGAGGTTCGGCTATGCATAATTTAGCCATCTCGTTGAAAATAAAAGGTTATCAGGTAACAGGTTCCGATGATGAAATATTTGAACCTTCTAAAAGCAGGTTGCAAAAATACGGTATCTTGCCGGCAGCCATCGGCTGGAATGCAGACAATATCACCGAAGATATAGATGCGGTGATATTGGGCATGCACGCAAGAGAAGATAATCCGGAGTTGGTAAAAGCCAAGGCTTTGGGATTAAATATTTATTCTTATCCGCAATTTTTGTATGAACAGTCCAAAAATAAAAAACGCATAGTGGTGGGCGGAAGTCATGGCAAAACCACCATTACTTCCATGATATTACATGTGCTTAACAGTTGCAATATTGCCTGTGATTATATGGTAGGAGCCCAGTTGGAAGGCTTTGAAGTAATGGTAAAACTCACCGACGATGCTCCGTGCATGGTGATAGAAGGAGATGAATATTTAACTTCGCCTATCGATCGCCGTCCGAAATTTCATTGGTATAAGCCCCACGTGGGTATTATAAGCGGAATAGCATGGGACCATATCAATGTTTTTCCCACTTTTGATATCTATGTGGAGCAATTTAAAATATTTGCCCAATCCATTCCCCAAGACGGAGATTTGATATATTGTAGTCTGGACGAGCAGTGTAACCGAATAGCAGCCCAATGTAATACTCATCTACATCCGTATGCCTTACCCGAATACAAAATAGTGAACAGGCAATATGTATTGATACATAACGGAAAAGAAATTCCCCTACAAGTGTTCGGAAAACATAACCTGATGAACATCAATGCAGCCCGCTTGGCATGTAATGCCATAGGTGTGAGCGATGATGATTTTTATAGGGCCATAGCCGGTTTTAAAGGAGCCTCCAAGCGTTTGGAATTGGTAAAAGCAACCGATGATTTTGCCATGTATAAAGATTTTGCTCATTCACCGTCCAAATTAAAAGCGACCATAGATGCCGTAACTGAAAAATATAGCGACAGAAAGTTGGTGGCTTGTTTGGAATTGCATACTTTCAGCAGTTTAACAGCCGAATTCTTACAACAATATGCCGGCACAATGGATAAGGCCGATGTGCCCATAGTGTATTTCAACCCCCACGCCATCGCATTGAAAAAATTACCGCCTTTAAGCAACGAAATGGTGTTTGAGGCTTTTAAAAATAAAAATATAAAAGTCTATCACGATTCGGATTTGTTAAAAAAAGATTTGTTGTCTATGCAATGGAACAATTCCGTATTGCTGATGATGTCATCGGGTAATTTCGACGGATACGATTATGGTCAAATAGCCGATAATATCATTAACAGGCGGTAAGGATGAAAATTATTGATTAGTGTAGTATTTTTTTTAAAAAAAAGAGACCATGCAGAATAAGGTTAATGAATTGAGTAATAGTATTGAAAATGCAGTAGAGGATTTCTTGGAGCATTTTTTGGACTATCCTACCGATATCGATTTATGGGTGAATTCCGAAACGATGGAAGTAAAAGTGGAAAGTCCGTCAAAAATCACGCCCGATTTTCAACGATATCCCATAGTCGGTTGCATACTTATTAACGACAAAGGATTATATGAACCCAATAGTGAGGCTATTGCCTCATTGGCAGAAAAAATATTGTCTTGAAAAAAATAATAACAGACTAAGGGCAGTGCAATAAGTTTTTTGCACTGCCTTTTTTTAACTATCATCACATCGGATTGTATTACTATAATCAGTAAAACTAATTATGCAATTTTTTTTATTGGCATAAAAAAATGTTGTACCTTTGTAAATTAAATAATAATATAAGAATATGAAACGATTGATTGTAATATGCTGTTTATTATTTGCTTGTGGAATAATAAATGCGCAAAAGATGCAGTTTGAGACTGTTGTTCACGATTTTGGTGAAATAAAAGAAACAGCAGGCAAGGTTGAATACGAATTTCCTTTTGTCAACAAAGTATCAGGAGCTTATATAGAATTGGTAAAATCTCCTTACAGGCATATACGCGTAGAGTATAAAAGGGACATATTAAAAAAGAAAGATAAAGGTGCTGTTAAGTTGATATACGATCCTGCCGGTAAGTCGGGTGTGTTTTCAAATTCGGTAACGGTTACTATTAACGAAAAAGGAAAAAAATACACCAAAGAGCTCACCATAAAAGGTTATGTAGAGCCCCGTCCGCGTACACCACAGGAAATATATCCCATGAAAGAAGGCAATGTGCGTTATGTTACCAATTCATTGCAAGTGGGTGTGATTACTCCCACCACCGTTCATAGGGATACTTTCCGTTTTTACAACGAGGCGGACAAGAAGTTAACTTTTGAATTACGTCAGGTGCCCAATGCCATAAAGGTGGTATATGTTACTCCTGAATTACAACCCGGCGAAGGCGGTATATTGGTAACCGATTTTGATGCAAAAATACAAAACGACTGGGGCATAGTGTTCAATAAGGTGGTGATAAGCACAAATGATGATGACCGACCGAATAAAACTTTTTATATAGGAGCAAGAATTTTAGATGATTTCGATTCCTGGACGCCCAAACAAAAAGCCAATGCCCCTCGTTTGAAAGTGTCTGAAGAAGAATACAAATTCGGTGAAGTGGAAGAAGGGGAGCCTGTGGTTCATGATTTCGTTCTCACCAACATCGGTCGCAGCACTTTGTATATACGCAAGTTAAAACAGTCTTGTAGTTGTACTATAGTGAAT
The DNA here is from genome assembly GCA_002309615.1 of Bacteroidales bacterium UBA1205. Classification (GTDB taxonomy): domain Bacteria; phylum Bacteroidota; class Bacteroidia; order Bacteroidales; family WCHB1-69; genus UBA1205. Next base: position 23,306 of record DBXT01000056.1, on the reverse strand, counting down.
CCGGAAAAAATGGAATTAGAACCCGGTGAAAGCACAGTTGTAAAAACCACTTTCCGTACTATCGGCAAATCCAATAAACAAATGCGGACGGTGGATATAGTGTGCAATGACCCTGAACAGCCGACCGTTACATTAAAAATAACAGGTTTTGTAAAAGCTAAAAGCAGATAAACAAATGGAGATAAAAGCGAATAATTTAAAAATACAAAATACACTAACAAGAAAAAAAGAATTGTTTGAACCCATTAACCCGCCTTTTGTAGGCATGTATGTATGCGGTCCTACCGTATACGGCGAGCCTCATTTAGGACATGCCCGTCCTGCCATAGTGTTTGATGTGGTGTTTCGTTATCTCAAATATTTAGGATACAAAGTTCGTTATGTTCGCAATATCACCGATGTAGGACATTTGGAAAACGATGCCGATGAAGGAGAGGATAAAATAGCTAAAAAGGCTCGCTTGGAGCAATTGGAACCCATGGAGGTAGCCCAATATTATTCCGATATGTATCATGTTGCAATGGATGCATTAAATGTGCAACATCCCAGTATAGAAGCCCGTGCGAGCGGACATATAATGGAGCAGATAGAGGTGGTACAAAAAATATTGGATGCCGGTTATGCATATATATCCAATGGTTCGGTGTATTTTGATGTGATAAAATATGATAAAAATTATCATTACGGCATACTTTCGGGACGTAGATTAGAAGATATGTTGTCCACCACACGCGAGTTGGACGGACAAGAGGAAAAACATAACACCGCCGATTTCGCTTTATGGAAAAAAGCGGCACCCGAACACATAATGCGTTGGCATTCGCCATGGAGCGACGGTTTTCCGGGCTGGCATTTAGAATGTACTGCTATGAGTACTAAATATCTGGGTACACGTTTTGACATTCATGGCGGAGGAATGGACCTTATGTTTCCGCATCACGAATCGGAAATATGCCAAAATAGAATAGCCAACAATACCGATACGGTAAAATATTGGATGCATAATAATATGATAACCATAGACGGTAAAAAAATGGGAAAATCGTTGGGTAACTTTATTACGCTCAATGAGTTTTTTACCGGTTCGCACGCTTTGTTGACGGCGGCGTATTCTCCTATGACTATCAGGTTTTTTATTCTACAAGCACATTATAGCAGCACCGTGGATTTTTCCAATGAGGCTTTGCAGGCAGCAGAAAAGGGAATGAATAAACTATTTGCAGCCTATGCTTTAATCCCTAAATTGCAAGCCGGTGATAGTTCGGATGAAAATGTAGAAGCTATTTTTACGGCTTGCAGGGAAGCTATGGATGACGATTTCAATACCCCCATAGTATTGGCTCACTTGTTTGATGCCGCTCGGATAGTTAATTCCGTCAACGACAAACAATTGCGTTTAACACAAAAAGACATAGACTTGCTTAAGCAGATATTTGATACATTCTTATTTGATATTTTGGGCATGAAGTATGAAAATACATCCCTTGCATCGGGAATGGAGGATAAGTTGATGGATGTTATCATTGCTTTGCGTACGCAAGCCAAAGCCAATAAAGATTATGCCACAGCGGATGCAATACGGGATATGTTGAATAATATAGGAATTAACCTTAAGGATACCAAAGAAGGTGTAAAATGGGAGGTGAAATAGAAATATGGGAGTAATATCATCAATAATAAGTATCATACATTGGAATGTAGATCCCATCATTTTTGCCATCGGCGAAGTGCGTGTAGGATGGTATGGTCTGTTGTTGGCAACAGGTTTTATGTTGGCATATATGGTATTGCAGAAAATAGCCAAAAACGAGCATGTTACGGTAGAAATAATAGATAGATTTGCTTTGTTTACCTGCGTGTGGACAGTGGTGGGTTTAAGATTGGGACATTGCTTGTTTTACGATTGGGCATATTTTCGTAATCATATATTGGAGATTTTTATTCCATTTGTACAAACATCGGAAGGCTGGGTGTTCAGAGGTTATGAAGGATTGGCCAGCCATGGAGGAACCATAGCCATCATATTATATGTGTTGTATTTTTCATACAAACATAAAGTGAATTTGTTTTGGTTATTTGATAGAATAGCTATTTGTATTCCTATAGCGGCAGCATTGGTGCGTTGCGGCAATTTGATGAATTCCGAAATTATAGGCACCATCACCGATGTACCATGGGGATTTGTTTTTGAACGTTTAAACGGCACGGATGAATGTTGCCAACCTCGGCATCCGGCACAATTGTATGAATCTTTGGTGTATTTGAGTCTGTTCGGCTATCAAACGTGGTATTATTTTAAGCATGCCAAAGGTCGTATTCCGGCAGGCAGGTCTTTGGGCACCGCTTTGGTGGTGATATTTACCGCTCGTTTTTTGATAGAATTTGTAAAAGCCGATCAAGTGGCGTTTGAGGCCGACATGACTTTAAACATGGGACAATGGTTGAGCATTCCCTTTATAGTGTTGGGAATAATATGTTTGTGGTATTCCATAGCCAAAAAGAATTATCCGGCTACTCCTAATTTTAAGGTGTCAAAATAAAACAACGATGAATCGATATCAAGATATCAATAATTATTTTGCAAAGTATGTCAACGCATACGCTGAAACAGCAAATAAGGATAGAAAATATTTTACCGATAGTTTTTTGCAAAAGGGTGTTCCCCCCCGATCCAATGAACTATGGAGAAATTTTAATTGGAACAATATAATAGAAAATACTTATACCATTAAAACCCAACCCGATGATTTCCAATTGTCGGATAGTGTGTTTAGCTGTGATATACAGAATATTGACGCCTATATGTTTACCTTTATGAATGGTTGGTATGTGCACAACAATGCACCGCTTACCATTTTCCCCAACGGGGTTATCATAGGTAGTTTCAGGCACGCAACGGCTCAATATGCTTCGTTGATACAACATTATATGGAGCAATCCAAAAAGCAGTCCCATAGCGGAATGTTTGACATGGCATCGGCATTGTATCAAGACGGATGTTTTATTTATATACCCGATAATGTGAAATTTACGCAGCCCATACAAATGGTGAATGTGGTGAACAATAGCAATAATTTGTTCATTAACATGAAAAATTTGGTGATAGTGGGTAAAAATGCTTCTCTTTCTTTGATACATTGTGATGACACCATTCAAAGCGGGCATACTTTGATCAACACGGCAACGGAATTGTTTGTTGAAGATAATGCGGAGTTGGTGTACTTTAAATTGGAAAATGAAGATAAAAAAACTATGCTTATCAACGATAGCACTATCTATCAAGGAAAAAAATCACGAGTATGCACATTTTCCAATGTATTCAACGGAGGTGTCGTTCACAATTCTCTCTACAGCCATTTGCTCGGAGAAGGGGCGGATATAGACATGAACGGATTGTATTTGGTGGACAAACAACAAAATGTTGTCAATTGTGTGTCGGTGAATCATCATGTGGAAAATTGCACCAGTCATCAATTGTACAACGGCATTATGGATGATGATTCTCAGGCGGGATTCGTCGGTCATATTTATGTGGCGCAAGATGCCCAAAAAACAGAAGCTTATCAAGTGAATCATAATATTTTACTCACCGACAGGGCCACTATCAATACCAAACCGTTTTTGGAAATATATGCCGACGATGTAAAATGCTCTCACGGAGCTACAGTAGGCCAATTGGACGAAGATGCTGTTTTTTATATGCGTTCAAGAGGAATATGTGAAAAAAATGCGAAGATGCTTTTGATGCATGCTTTCGCAAAAGAGGTGGTGGATAAAATATCCATAGCCCCCTTGGTGGGTTATACCGAAAATTTGGTGGAAAAAAGGCTTTCCGGACAAACTTTGTTTTGTGCAGGCTGTACCAAGGTGTGTGAACAAAAACCCATACATTTTGAAATTAAAATGCCGGAATTATAGTGAAAAGTAACAATGAATAGGGTATAAGAGTAGAAGAGCTTATGCCCTATTTTATTATAAGTTTGCTTTTTTATCAGTTTTGAAGAAATGAATTATCTGAATGTAGAGAGTTTATCAAAGCGATATGGCGAAAATTTGCTGTTTGAAAATGTCTCTTTTGGCATAGAAAAAGGGCAAAAGGTGGCATTAATAGCCAAAAACGGCACGGGAAAAACCACCTTGCTCAATATATTGATGGGACTGGATATAGCTGATAGCGGCAGATTCACCCTTCGCGGAGATATTAAAGTGGCATACCTTCCGCAAGTGTTTGATACGGTAGCAAATGTTAGTGTGTTGGATGCCGTGTTTGATTCAGACAATGAGCAAGTGACGGCTATAAAAAACTATGAAAGGGCATTACAGCAATTTAACCATGCCGATACAGCAGCGCATCAACAATTATTACAATCGGCAATGGAAGCAATGGATGCATTTGATGCATGGAACTTTGAGTCTAAGGCAAAAGAAATATTGCACAAATTAGACTTGGAGGACTATTCAAAGAATATAAATGAGCTTTCCGGAGGTCAGCGTAAAAAAGTCGCATTGGCTAAAATATTGCTTTCGCAAGCAGATTTTTTGATAATGGACGAGCCTACCAACCATCTGGATATAGATATGATAGAATGGCTGGAAACCTTCCTTACCACTGCCAACACCACCTTATTGATGGTTACCCACGATAGGTTTTTTTTAGACAAGGTGTGTGACGAGATAATAGAATTAGATGTTTCCGGCGTGTATAGATATAAGGGCAAGTATAATTATTTTTTGGAAAAAAAACAAGAACGTTTATCCAATCAAGCTGCCGAAATGGAGAAACTCCGTAACATATATCGCAAAGAGCTGGAATGGATGCGGTCTACACCACAAGCCCGTAGTACCAAGTCAAAATCGCGTATAGATAATTTTGAACTTTTGAAACAGCAACTTTCCGCTCCTGTAGCTGCCAAAGACAGCGATTTTTCCGTAAAAACGGAGCGGGTCGGCAATAAGATATTGGAGATAGACAATTTGGATTTTTCGTACGGAACCACACCTATTGTCAGCGATTTTTCTTATATTTTCAAAAGAGGGGAGCGATGTGGGGTGATAGGAAGAAACGGTTCCGGAAAAACCACACTTTTACGGTTGATAGTCAATGAACTTAAGCCTACAGCGGGAAAAATTACTTTTGGTTCAACCATCATCACAGGCTATTATAGCCAAGATGAGATAAATTCCGAAAATGACGGCAAACGGGTGATAGATATAGTAAAAGAGCATGCCGAAATGGTTAGAATGTCAGGAGGTAATTTAATATCGGCATCGGTATTTCTCAAACATTTTGGTTTCGGATACGATTTGCAGTACACCTATTACGAAAAACTCAGCGGGGGGCAACGTCGCAAATTGCATTTGTTGTTGGTGTTGCTCAAAAATCCTAATTTTTTAATTTTAGACGAACCCACTAACGATTTCGACATCGACACTTTGAATCTTTTAGAAGATTTTTTGTTACATTTTGAAGGATGTTTGCTAATAGTATCGCACGACAGGTGGTTTATGGACAAATTGGTGGACCATGTGTTTATAATGGAGGATGGCGGAAAAATTAAAGACTATTATGGTAATTATACTGATTACAAATTACAACGCCAAAAAGAAGAACGTATTGCCGCCAAGCAGCAAAAGATTGAAAAACCTGCCGCTGTGAAACCAAAGACTTCGGTAGTAGATACCAACAGACGTACTTATAAAGAAGAACAAGAATTTATTTTGCTTGAAAAAGAAATAGCGGAATTGGAATTGATGCAAAAACAATTGGTCGAACACTTGGCATCAAGCGACATATCACCGCAAGATAGTTTGCGTATGTCTCAGGAATATGCTAATAATGAGCAAACATTAGATGTCAAAACCATGCGATGGCTGGAGTTGAGTGAAAAAATGCCTAAGTAAGGAACAAATAAGGGAGAAATTTCAAAAAAAATGTTACCTTTGCAAGATGCAATAAATATTATAATTATGGTAAGCAAGGAAAGAATATCAGAATTGGAAAAAATAGCTGCTCAAGTGAGAAGAGATGCATTAAGAATGGTTCATGCCGTGCAATCGGGGCACCCCGGCGGTTCATTGGGATGTGCAGATTTTATGACGGCATTGTATTTTGAAATAATGAATATAGATCCTCATCATTTCACCCAAGAAGGTACTAACGAAGATATGTTTTTCTTGTCAAACGGGCATATATCTCCTTGTTTGTATTCAGTGTTGGCTCGCAGAGGCTATTTTGACGTTTCGGAGCTGGCTACTTTTAGAAAATTACACACTCGCTTGCAAGGCCATCCTTCCAACAGCCATGGTCTGCCCGGTATAAGAGTGGCTTCGGGCTCGTTGGGTCAAGGAGCGTCTATCGCATTAGGAGTGGCAGAAGCCAAGGCTATGAACAATGATAAATCTATAGTATATGTGCTTACCGGTGATGGCGAATTGGAAGAAGGACAGGTATGGGAGGCTTTTATGTATGCCGGTTCAAAACATGTGGATAATATCATTCTTACCGTAGATTATAATCACAAACAAATAGACGGTTCGGTAGAGCAAGTGATGGATATGCTGGATTTATCGGCAAAATTCAAAGCATTCGGATGGGAAGTGGTAGAAGGCGAAGGTAATAATATGGAACAATTGCTCCAAGCTTTGCAACAAGCCAAATCCTTAACCGGCAAAGCCAAGCCTGTGGTTTTTATCATGCACACAGAAATGGGTTATGGTGTTGATTTTATGTGCGGAAACAATAAATGGCACGGCTCCGCTCCTAATGATGAACAATTAGCAAGTGCTTTGCAACAAATACCGGAAACATTAGGCGATTATTAATCAATTTCTTTATTAGTCCTCTACAAGAGGTAGCATTGCCATGAAAGTGACGGATAAATTTTTGTTAAAAACATATATTGGTCCGTTTATATTGACCTTTATGGTAATGTTGTTTATATTGCTGATGCAATTTCTATGGAAATATGTTGACGATCTTGTAGGAAAAGGATTAGAATTGTCAGTGTTGCTAAAATTGCTGTTTTACAGTGCTTTTACATTTGTTCCGTTGGCATTGCCTTTATCGGTATTGTTATCTTCTCTTATCACTTTCGGCAATTTATCCGAACGCAATGAGCTCACCGCTCTTAAAAGTGCAGGTATCCCTTTGTTTAGAATTATGCGGCCGCTTACCATTTTTGCTGTGGCAGTATCCATAATAGCATTTGTATTTGCCAACAATGTGGTGCCGGTAATGAGTTTGAAATTTACGGTGTTGTTGCATGATATTCAAGCACAAAAGCCGGCATTGAGCATAGATGAAGGAATGTTTTACAGGGGCATAGATAATTATATTATCCGCATCGGTAAAAAAGACAAGGATAATTCCACTATCTACGATGTGCTTATTTATGACCATACCCGGAACAACGGATATGCAACATTAACCTACGGGAAAAAAGGAAAAATGGAACTTTCCGACAATGAGCAAACTTTGTTTTTTACCTTGGAAGACGGTTTTATTTATGATGAAAACGTGCAATATGACGCTGCTTCAAGGGCTACAGACATGCCATTGTTAAGAGGAACGTTTAAGTCGCAACAGGTGAAATTTGATTTATCGTCTTTTAAATTGCAACACACGAGTGAAGATTTTTATAAAGACAGTTACGAAATGCTCAATGTGTTGCAGTTGGATAGATACATTGACACCATGCGTAGCGAGTTGTTCGCTTTGAAAAGCAGGCGGGGCAATGATTTGATACTCAACATGCGTACATTGTCCAATTTGTATACCGATACTGCCAAGCACCAATATGCGGATACTTTATCCCGTCAAATTCAATTCACCCTTGCACAAAAAGAAAAAATATACAATTATGCGGTGCAAAGTTCAAGAGAAAACACCGGTTTGATGGAATTTAATATGATAGACTACGACTCTCAACAAAAGCAGTTGTGGCGTTATGAAATAGAATGGCATAGAAAGTTTTCCTTGTCCATAGCATGTCTGCTATTGTTTTTCATAGGAGTGCCTTTGGGTGCCATTATTCGCAAAGGCGGTTTAGGTATCCCGCTTACGGTGTCTATTTTGGTGTTTGTAGTATATTGGGTTACCTCCACCATGGGTGAGCGTATGTCCCGTATAGGCACCATTCCTCCTTATTTCGGCATGTGGATATCTACTTTGTTGTTATTGCCGTTAGGAATATTTTTGGTGTACAAGGCTTCTACCGAAGCCGGATTGTCGGATTTATCCGCATTGAAAGTATTCTTCAATAAACTGTCGGCAAAGAATCCTTTGCGAAAGCTTAAAAATAATTACTATGAAGATACTACAGATATGTAACAAATCGCCGTATCCGGCAAAAGAAGGCGGTCCTATCGCCATGAATGCGGTTTCGGAATCGTTGATACAATTGGGACACGAAGTGAAAATATTGGCACTGAACACGCCCAAATATCCTGTAGAAGCAGATAAAGTGGATAATGATTATAAAGAACGAACCCATATAGAATGGTGTTCGGTGGACACCTCTTTTTCTATCAAACAGGCTTTGATATGTATGTTAAAAAACAAATCTTATCATGTAGCAAGATTTTATAACCAGGCGGTAGCCGAGCGGTTACAAGCTATATTATGTGCTCAAGCCTACGATGTGGTGATATTGGAAACGGTATATATGTCTGATTATATATCTATTATACGCCAATATAGTCAAGCCAAAATAGTGTTGAGGGCTCATAATGTAGAAAACATGGTATGGCATAGGGTTTGCCGACATACGTCAAACATAGTTAAACGTGCTTATTTATCAATATTGGCACATCAATTGGAACAATATGAAAAGCAGGTAATTCCGATGTTTGATGCAATATGGGCTATTTCCGGAAAAGATGCCCTGATATTACGCGCATACGGAAGCAATAAAGTACATACCTTACCGTTTGCCATGTCCTTGCCAAAAGAGGAAAATTCGGGAGAGGAAAATCATAGCGGTAGATTTTTCTCCATTGGTTCTATGGATTGGGCTCCCAATAAAGAAGGCATGAAGTGGTTTATACACAAAGTGTGGCCTGATATACATCAAGCTTATCCGCAGCTAATGTTTCGAATGGCAGGACGTAACATGCCGTCGGAATTTTATCAATGTCATGTTCCCAATGTAGAGGTAATAGGAGAAGTGCCCGATGCATTACAATTCATGATGCAAAATGATGTTTTAGTTGTACCTTTGTTTTCGGGAAGCGGAATCAGAATAAAAATCATAGAAGCCATGTCTTTGGCTAAATTTGTGATAACCACGAGCATAGGTGCTGAAGGTTTGGATGTAGAGCATCAAAAACAGGTGCTCATTGCCGATACTCCGCAACAATTTTTACAAGCCGTAAGTTTTTACCTGCAACACGTCGAGCTATGTCAGCAAATAGGCAGGCAAGCACAACAATATGTGCGTAATTATCACGATTATAAGGTAGTGAACGGCATATTATCGCAGTTGTTGGCACAATTGGCATAAGCAAATTTTTGAATAAGGATTTATATAGTATTTTTTGTCTGTAAACAGGCGAATGCATGTTTTTTTTGTGTACATTTGCAATGTAAAACAATAGGGCGTTATGGCAAAGATATTGATAATAGATGATGATCCCATAATACGCAAGTCTGTGCGTGAAATTATGGAATATGAAAATTATGAAGTAGATGAAATAGAGAATGCAAAACGAGCATTGGAACAAGTAAAAAAAGTGGAATACAATGCTATTTTGTGTGATATCAAAATGCCGGAAATGAGCGGAATAGAATTTTTGGAAGCTTTTGAGAGCAAAGATACCGTTCCTGTGGTGATGATTACCGGTCATGGTGATGTAGACACGGCTGTGGAAGCATTGACAAAAGGGGCATTTGATTTTATTCAAAAGCCTATGGATATGAATCGTCTGTTAATTTCGGTACGACATGCCATAGACAGAGAACATTTGGTTACGGAAACCAAACGTTTGGTTAAAAAACACAGCAAAAAATATGAAATAGTAGGCAATTCTCCTGCCATTAATGCCATGAAAGAAATGATAGAAAGAGTGGCGCCTACCAACACACGTGTGCTCATTACGGGAGAGAACGGAACAGGTAAAGAAATGGTGGCACATTGGTTGCATGAAAAAAGCAATCGTTCCGGCAATGCCTTGGTAGAGGTGAATTGTGCGGCCATTCCTTCAGAATTGATAGAAAGCGAATTGTTCGGACATGAAAAAGGTTCGTTTACTTCTGCCATTAAGCAAAGAAAAGGTGATTTTGAGCTGGCAGACCACGGTACCTTATTCTTAGATGAAATAGGGGATATGAACCTTGCTGCGCAAGCAAAGATGTTGCGAGCTTTGCAAGAAGGCAAAATTACCAGAGTGGGAGGAGAAAAGGAAATACCTGTGGATGTAAGGGTAATAGCAGCTACTAATAAACATTTGCAAGAAGAAATAGCCAACAAACGTTTCAGGGAAGACCTTTATCATCGCTTGAGTGTGATAATTATACACGTTCCTCCCTTGAGAGAGAGAATAGAGGACATACCATTGCTGATAGATTATTTTATGAATCAAATATGTGAATCGGAGAATATGCCCAAATGCGAAATAGATAACGATGCAGTGGAAGAGTTGAAAAGTTTGCCATGGCCGGGTAACATTCGAGAATTGCGGAATGTGGTAGAGCGTTTGGTGATATTGTGTAATAAAAAAATTACACTTGACGATGTAAAAAAATATGTTATAGGAGTTTATTAATAGTAAAAAACGATAAAAAATGAAGCGGATATATATTATTCTTTGTTTGTGCTTTTTCATTCTTTCAGGTCAGTCACAAAGTTTGGAAACCCTTGCTTTTAAAGATGAATGCACCACTATCACCATGGGGAAAAAGGCTACGGATGACGGGTCGGTACGCACTTCGCACACCGATGATAGTCATCGTTCCCGAACCAATGTTACCATAGTACCTGCACAAAATCACAAGGCCGGTGAAATGGTGACCATGTATGTTCGCAAATGGGACAACACCACAAAAATGCAGAGTTACCGCAATGACAGCATAGGACAAATTCCTCAGGTACCCCATACTTATGCCTATGTAAACACTGCATATCCTTGTATGAATGAAAAACAAGTGGGAATAGGAGAAAGTACTATAGGCGGGAGAAGTGAATTAAAATCGGATGTAGGCCTGATAGATTGCCAGCGTTTGTGCGGCTTGATACTTCAACGTAGTGCTACGGCAAGAGAGGGTATACAAGTAGCAGGTGCTTTGTTGAAGGAATATGGTTGGATAGATGCAGGCGAATGCCTTACCATATGTGACAAGCAAGAAGTGTGGCACATGGAGATATATGGTCCGGGTAAAGGCAACAAAGGAGCAGTGTGGGTGGCACAGCGTGTGCCGGACGATCATATTGCCGTAAATGCCAACGCCAGCACCATTAAGCAAATAGATATAAAAGATACGGCAAACTTTTTATGTTCCGATAATATTTATTCTTTGGCATTGGACAGCGGGTGGTGGAAAGAAGGCGAGCCTTTTGTTTTTTGCTATGTGTATGCTCCGCAAAGTCGTACCATGTTGGCTTGTCGTCGTAGAGAATGGAGAGTGTTTGATTTGTTGGCACCATCATTAAATTTGGACCCGAATGCGGAAAATTATCCTTTTTCTGTCAAGCCGGACAAGCCTGTAAGCATGGAAACGATGATGAATGTGTTCAGAGACTATTATGAAGGTACGGAATATGATATGCGAAAGAATATCACCGTTACCAACGATAGCGGCAAAACGGTGATATCGCCATTAGCCAATCCTTTTATGTCGGTAGATGAGATGCGTTTACATAAAGTTAACGGAGGTTGGAATGCTTTAGGAGAGCGTGCTATTGCCGTTCGTTTTACTGTTTACGGCACCATTATTCAAAGCAGAGATTGGTTGCCCGACGCTGTGGGCGGATTGTTGTGGTTCGCGCTGGATAATGTAGCTTCTTCGGTGTATGTGCCCATATATTGTTCCGTCACCGATTTGCCACAGACGTATAAAACATGCGGAAGAGTATCCGGTTTCAGTCGCGATGCAGCCTGGTGGGCATTTAACAGAGTGGGAACTTTGGCTGCTCAACGATGGGGTACGTTCCGGTATGAGGTGGAAAAAACATGGCAGCCGTTTCAAAAGGAATTGCTAAAAAATCAAGCTCAAATAGAACAGCAAGCACTGTCGGTTTATAATGAAAAAAATCCGACCAAAACCATTAATATGCTCACAAAATATACAATGGAGCAAGCCAACAAGGCTGTAAATATGGCATGGGATCTGGGTGATGCTATTTGGACAAAATATGACGAATGGTGGTAATATTAACACGGCTATGGAGACAAATTACGAATTGGAATTGGCATATCGTTGTATTGAAAACACTGATAGCCATCTGTTTCTAACAGGAAGAGCCGGAACAGGGAAAACCACTTTTCTGCATTACCTCAAAGAGCACAGCACCAAACGTATGGTGGTGTTGGCACCCACGGGAATAGCTGCCATTAATGCAGGTGGTGTTACCATCCATTCTTTTTTTCAATTACCTTTTGCCCCTTATATTCCGGAGGCGGAATATAAAATGAGCAAAGAATTCAAATATGGTAAGGAAAAAATAAATATTATCCGCAGCCTCAATTTAATAGTGATAGATGAAATAAGCATGGTGCGTGCCGATTTGTTGGATGCTGTGGATATGCTCCTGCGTCGTTATCGACAAAATAATACTCCCTTCGGCGGGGTTCAATTATTGATGATAGGCGATGTGCAACAGCTGGCACCGGTGGCTAAAAAAGAGGATAAGCAATTGTTGTCTCCTTATTATTCAACCTTGTATTTTTTCGGTAGTCATGCCTTGAAACAAACCTCGTATATCACCATAGAATTGAAACAGGTGTACCGGCAAAAAGAATCTTTGTTTTTGGATTTATTGAATGTGGTTCGAAGCAAAGAAGTGGATGAAAAAACATTGCAGTTGCTCAATTCCCGTTGTATACAGCCGGATGAAAAATCGGCAAATGTAAGGCTCACCACCCATAATTACCAAGCCGATGAAATCAACAATAAATTTTTACGCAAGTTAAAAACACGTTCGTATGAGTTCAAAGCGGAAATATCGGGATTGTTTCCTGAGTCATCGTATCCTACCGATGAATTGCTGATACTAAAAAAAGGTGCTCAAGTGATGTTTTTGAAGAACGCACAAGGACCGATAAAAAAATATTACAATGGTAAAATAGGCGTTATCACCTCCATAGATGAAAATCATATAGAGGTATGTTGCCAGGGTGAAGAGGAAGCTTTTGAGGTAGAACCGGAGGAATGGACTAATACCAAATACGTGCTCAACAAAGCAACCAAAGAAATATCGGAACAAGTAGAAGGCTCTTTCAGGCAGTATCCATTGCGATTAGCATGGGCTATTACCATACATAAAAGTCAAGGGCTTACTTTTGATAATGTGATAATAGATGTGGCAGCCGCTTTTGCTCACGGGCAGGTGTATGTGGCATTGAGCCGATGTCGCACACTCAACGGGTTGATATTGAGCAGCCCTATTCACGCAAAGGGAATTATCAAAGATAGTCAAGTAGATGCATTTACACGTTATATGGAACAACATCAACCCGATGAACATCGCTTGGAAGCGATGGAAAAACAATATTATTTTTCCATGATCAAAGAACAATTTTCCTTTGAGAAATTGTATCAGTTGTTGCAGCAGTTACAATCGTTTTCGGTTAAACATTTGTTGAAAGAATATCCTCAAATGAATGAGAAAATAGCCGAAGTATCGGCAGATGCCGAAACCCGTTTGCTATCGGTAGCTAAGCAATTCGAAGGTCAGTATACCAAGTTGTTTCGTCAGGCGGAAGACGTTTATCAAGACGAAACTTTGCATGCCCGTATTAATGCTGCCGCCAACTATTTTATCAATTATCTTATCAGTAATTTTGTGCCATTAAACGAAATGCTTGATATTGAAATAGATAATATAGAAACAGAGGAGCAATATAAGAATGTGTTCAATGCTTTTGCTTTGGAATTAAGAATAAAGTTACAGACGTTGTCACATTGTTTAGAACAAAAATTTTCTTTACAAGAATATATGCGTATATGTTCCGAACAACAAATACAAAAAGCAGATATACGCAAAGTATCCAAGGTTGTCGGCAAGAAAGCCGTTGCCGATATGATGTATCCCGAATTGTACGAACATTTAAAGGAGTGGCGTAAAATGAAAGCTTCTGAATTGAACGTGCGAGCGTACAAAATTTGTCCCAATAGAGCACTTTTGGCTATAGCGAACATGCAGCCCCAAAACGAAAAAGAATTGTTGGAAGTGCCGCATGTGGGAAAAAAAACAATGCAGTATTATGGCAACGAGATATTGGAAATAGTGCTTGAATTTGCAAGAAACAGTTAAGTATGAAACATGTAAGTTTGCCTCGGTCAAAAAGTATTAGTAACCGTTTGCTGTTGTTACAGCAAACATTGGGAGGTTTTGAAATAGAGCATTTGTCCCAAGCCGATGATACTCGCTTGTTGAATACATGTATAAAAAAAGTAATGCAGGCGGAGGGCAAAGCAGAATTGTATGTAGATAATGATGGTACAGCTTGCCGTTTTCTTACCGCATGGCTGTCAACCATGCCGGGGGTATGGACACTTACAGGGAGTAAACGTATGCAAGAGCGACCGATACATCCTTTGGTAAAGGTATTGCTTGATTTGGGTGCGGACATCACATATCCCGAACAAGACAAACATTTGCCTTTGCATATAGCAGGTAAGCCATGGAAATGGAAATCGTGTTGTGTGGATGTTGCTCTTAGCAGTCAGTTTGCTACAGCTTTAATGCTGTTGCTACCCCTGTCCGAAACGCCTGTTACCATAAAAATATGCCATAAAGGCGCATCGCAACAATATATATTCCAAACCATAGAACTTATGCAACAGCTGGGTGTAAATATCCGGTATGACAAGGGAAATATATTGTACCAACCTTCTGGTGAGCAGCAGCCCCATACCATGACCGTGGAAGCAGATTGGTCTGCAGCAGCATTTTGGTACGAATATATGGCTTTGCACAATACCTATGACCAATTATGTCTGGACGGCTTGTGTGCATCCGTATTGCAAAAAGACAATATTATAGCCGAGTGGATGCAAACTTTCGGAGTACAAACCGAATATACGAAAAAAGGTGTAATTTTGCATCGTCATTATGAGAGCCTGCCCGAACAAGTGGTGTATGATGTTGCCGATAATTTGGATTTGGTTCCCATGATGATGGTAACATGTGCCGCTTTAAATGTATCGGCGTGTTTTAAAGGTGCAACTAACATGCAATATAAAGAAAGCAATAGAATAGCAGCTTTAGCACATGCATTACAAGCAGTGGCAAAAATAGAATATCAACAAGGAGAAATAAAAATGTATCCTACAAACGGACAATGGCCGAAACGGTTGGATTTTGACGTTCATCATGATCATCGAGTAGCTATGGCTTTGGCAATGTTACCCTATGTGGATTCACCTTCCTGTGTCAATGATAGGGAATGTGTTGCAAAGTCTTATCCGCATTTTTGGTCACAATGGCATAACATTTGCATGCAAAAATAAAAGTAAAAGTGTTTTTTCAATGCAATTAATTGTGTTGAAATGATATTTTTTTTTGATAGAAACAACAGTAGAATAAAGACATACAAACATGAAAGGAATAGTTCTTGCCGGTGGAGCCGGCACGCGTTTACACCCTTTAACATTGGCTATGAGTAAGCAATTGATGCCGATATATGACAAGCCGATGATTTATTATCCCGTTGGTGTGTTAATGTCTGCGGGTATTAAGGATATATTGATTATTTCCACACCTACCGATTTGCCTAATTTTGAGAAATTATTGGGAACGGGTGAAAATATAGGATGTAAGTTCAGCTATAAAGTACAAGAAGTTCCTAACGGACTGGCACAAGCATTTGTTTTGGGCGAAGAATTTATAGGTGAAGACAACGTGTGTTTGATATTAGGTGATAACATATTTTACGGAGGTGGTTTTGAAAGTAATATCAAGTCCTGCGTGCATCCTGACGGAGGAATAGTGTTTGCTTATCACGTCAACGACCCCGAACGCTATGGCGTGGTGGAATTTGATGAACATTTTAAAGCCATATCCATAGAGGAAAAGCCTCAACATCCTAAATCCAATTATGCAGTGCCGGGATTGTATTTTTATGACAATTCGGTGGTAGAAGTTGCAAAGCAGATTAAACCGAGCAAGCGTGGTGAATATGAAATCACCGATGTAAACAAATATTATCTGGAACGGGGAAAGCTGACAGTCTCCATTTTAGAGCGGGGAACGGCATGGTTGGACACCGGTACGTTTAAATCGTTAATGGAAGCTACGCAATATGTACAGGTGATAGAAGACAGGCAAGGTAAAAAAATAGGCTGTATAGAAGAAATAGCTTACGAACAAGGATTTATTGATGCACAACAATTGCGCAAAGTGGCTCAACCCTTGTTAAAGAGCGGTTATGGGCAATATTTAATTAATTTGATAGATAATAAATAAGTCGGTCAATGAGAAAAATATTAGTAACAGGAGGTGCCGGATTTATAGGCAGCTGTTTGGTAGAACGTTTGGTAAAAGATACGGAGAATTATGTGGTAGCGTTTGATAACTTGTCTACAGGGGCGGTAAATAAATTGCCGCAGTTACGCGGGAAAAATTGGCAGTTTGTAAAAGGAGATTGCAATGTGTATCGCGATATTTCTCAAGTAATGCTTTCGCATAATTTTGATTTTGTATTTCATTATGCTGCATGCGTAGGGGTGCAAAGAACGCAAGAGAATCCGTGCAAAGTGTTGATGGATTTGGAAGGTTTCCGCAATGTGTTGGATTTATCCAAAAGTTCCAATGTGCAACGCGTTTTCTTTGCCAGCTCCTCCGAAGTGTACGGAGAGCCGGTGACCATTCCTCAAAATGAAGTTACCACTCCTTTGAATTCCCGTGTGCCCTATGCTGTGGTAAAAAATGTGGGAGAAGCATTTTTGCGTTCTTATTATAAAGAATATGGTTTGGAATATACTATTTTCCGTTTTTTCAATACCTACGGTCCCAAACAATCCAAAGATTTTGTCATATCTCGTTTCATAGCCTTGGCTCTTAAGAATGAGCCTATAACCATATATGGGGACGGTTCGCAAACACGTACTTTTTGTTATATAGATGACAATATAGAAGCATGTACCAAGGCCGCTTATGATAATATTTTTGTGAACGATGTGGTGAATATAGGTAATAATAATGAAACCACCATACTTGATTTGGCTAAAATTATCATAGAGCGTACAGGCTCAAAATCCACCTTGAGATTTTTACCTCCGTTGAAAGAAGGGGATATGAAACGCCGTATGCCGGACATCACACGTATGAAATCTTTGGTAGAACGTCCGCTTGTTACTTTGGAAGAAGGTATAGATGCCATTTTATCCAGCGATGTATGGAAACAGGATCACGAGAGATAATAATTATCGTATAAAGATGACATGTTAGGATGTCGTCTTTTTTTTTATCAGGCAGAACTTAATGATATTAAAATGGGGAAAATAGGATTGATATCCAAAAGTGCTTATATCAGAGGATTGCAATGTCCGAAATCATTGTATTTGTATAAAAATAATTATTCGGAAAGAGAACAACCGTCTCCCGAATTATTAGTTCGTTTTCAGCAGGGCAATCATTTCGGATCTTTGGCATGGCAATTGTTTCCCGACGGAAAGGATATGACACCCAAAACACAATACCCGTCTACATTGTTAAATGCGGCAGAAGATGTGCGAAATACGCTTTTGCAGTATCAAGATCTCATTCTTTATGAGGCTACGTTTTGCTACCGGCCCTTTATTTGTATAATGGATATGTTGGTGCAACAAAAAGGTGTGCTGTGTGCATATGAGGTAAAAAGTTCGGTGAATATTTCCCCCACCTATCTTAATGATGTCGCTTATCAGTATTATGTAATGAGCAAGGCCGGTTTTGCTCCTAAGCAAATGAATATAGTACATCTAAAAGAAGGGGTGAGCCTGACCGAAAATCCTACGGTAGAAGATATCCGAATTACGGATGTAACACCACAGGTATTGGATTTGCAAACATATGTTGCGGAGCAAACGGAAAAATTACTGGACGCTTTGCAAACAGAAGATACATTGCTGATTCAACGCGGAGAACAATGCGAGAACCCGTATCATTGCGATTTTGTGAGGTATTGCTCCCTGCATGAAAAAAAATAAAAATAACACCGTCAAGGTGTTATTTTTATTTATGATGGATATATGTGTTCTTAAAATGCTATACCTGCTTTGATTCCCAATGAAATGTACAAGCTTGATTGGTCGGCATTCACCAATAAAGGACGAATGTTTTGACTGGGTTTGGTAGAGCCTGCGTAATAGCGTAATGATGACTCTTGAAAATGTGCAAATGCCGATATTATCAATGCAGTAGAGTAGTTTACGTTTACTTTTAAACCGAAACCTGTTTCTGCCATCCAACCCGATTTGGCTCCGTGTATGATGTATTCGGTGGTGTTACCGGTGCCTATTTTATAAGGTTTGGAATCTATGTGCCAACGGCTGGCATAGCCTAAATTGATATACCATTGCGGAGCAAAGCGATTTTTGGTCATATTGACTCTAAAATCAACATATACAGGTAAAAAAGCGTTTTTTATGGTCCAATAGTCAAAACTTACGCCTACCCCTAAACAAACATAAGGATTGAATTGGTAACCCATAAATTGGGAAATATTCACCACGGGCAAACCTTGTGTTAATATTTCGGTGGATTTTTCATTTTCTCCTTCTTTAGGGGTGTAGGGAATACGTGCAAAACCATGATAAAACGACACCGATGTGATGAACAACGGCCCCTGCTCTTTAATGTGTTTTAAATCTTGTGCATAGGCAGCGGTATTAAAGGTGCTAATCACCCCTAATATGCTTGCTATTAATATCACTAATGCTTTTTTCATGCTTGTGAAAAATTAATTATTATCCAATCTGCAAAGATACAATTTTTTCCGATAAAATATCAATGCACGCATGAATGATAAAAGAAAGTTTATTTATTTTTGCTTCTATACTGTAAATGAGTTTGTTATAACAACAATAATGAAAATGTAAAGCCAATCCGTCTGCTTCCAGTCGGATAGAAACAGGTTAAAAACGGAAATAATGGAATGATGGATATCTTTTAATAGATTAATTTTTACAACCAAATAATAAACTTGTTAATATATCGGAACCTAATACGATAAGTTAAATAGCATTTGTCTTTATGCTGTGTGTATGAACAAGTTATATCACAAATGAGTTTACAAGGGCGCAAAACCAAATAAAAACGGAAAGCAAATGCTTTTATATATAGGTTGCCATATGTGTATCGCGAGCACAAAAAAATAAAGGAAAAAGAAATTGGTATAAGAAATTTGATTATTTTTGCAAAATAAAATAAAGTTAAAATTGGAGTTTTTAATGTAACCATGGTTACCATAAACTATCAATAAGGAAAAAAAATAAAAGTTACCTAAAATGAAAAAAGTATTAGTATTAGCAGTGATAGCAATGGCTATAATATCAATAGGCTGCCGTAAGGAGTACACTATATCGGTAAAAACCAACAATATTGAATGGGGAGTGGTATCCGGTTCGGGTGTTTATGCCAAAGGAGAGGAAGTAATCATTTCTGCAAAACCATTGAGTGGTTGTCAGTTTTTGATGTGGGAAGACGGCAACTTTGACTTGAACCGAACTATCATTGTTAGAGATAATGCCACATATACTGCGATATTTAGACAAGAAGGACCAAGCCAGACAGATTTGGATATCCATACCGGCATAGCTTGTATAGATGCTTTAGCCAAAGATATGATCATGGTGCAAGGCGGCACATTCCTAATGGGAGCGGCTATGAACGACACAGACGCATATAGTTATGAAAAACCGCGACATAGCGTAACTTTGAGCGATTATTACATTTGTAAATATGAGGTAACACAAGAGTTGTGGCAAGCGGTGATGGACAGCACTTCCAACTGCAATATCGGATGGACAGAAGACAATGGCTTGGGGAAGGAATATCCGGCATATGGTGTAGATTGGAATGATTGTATCTCATTTATACAAAGATTGAATGCCATTACGGGCTTGAAATTCCGCCTGCCTACAGAGGCAGAGTGGGAATATGCGGCACGTGGCGGAAGAAATAGTAAGGGTTACATGTATGCAGGCGGCAATGTGATAGCAGATGTTGCATGGTATGGTTATAATAGCGATGACAAATCACATGAGGTGATGCAAAAGAAAGCAAATGAATTGGGATTGTATGATATGACAGGCAATGTGTTTGAATGGTGCAGTGACTGGTATGCCGACGAATATTATTCCCATAGTGAGGCGGTGAACCCGCAAGGTCCGTCCGGCGGTTCGTATCGAGTGTACCGTGGCGGCTGTATGCATTATGGTGCCAGAGGCTGTCGTCTTTCGTGTCGTTACTGCGATTATCCTGACAGTAGAGCACGCGACACCGGTTTTCGTTTAGCCTTAAGTGCAGAAAAATAAGATGTATTCCTATTGTTGACAAAACGACAAATAAAAACAAATGGCACGAGTAGTCCATGATGGCGAAAGTGCTTTTTGTCGGTTGAGGTCAGCATGAAATCACCATATAAACAATAAAAACAAAAAAGATACGTTATAACATTATTGTAAACGAGCAAAAAATGGAAGAACATACAAAAAAAACAAATACAAGTGTAGGTGTTATTGCATTGATTATCAAATGGTGGAAACAATTATTGGTGGTTGCTGTATCAGCCATGGTGGTTTCGTTGTTGGTGTCGTTTTTGATAAAGCCGAAATATAAATCCACGGTGGTTATGATGCCGACAGCCAGCAATGCGGTGTCGCAAATGTTGTTGGAAGACGGAAACTACAACGAATTTTTAGACCCTTCACAGTTCGGTGACGATATGAAGGTGGACCATATGTTGCAAATATTGAATTCCAGACAGATAAAGGACCATTTAATTACCACTTTCGATTTGATAAATTATTATGAATTGGATACCAATAAAAAATATTGGCAGACCAAACTCTACAAATATTTGCAGTCGGATATCACTTTCAGTCGTACCAATTTTATGGGTGTGGAGATAAAGGTGGCGATGAAAAATCCACAGTTGGCGGCAGATGTCGCCAATGAAATTGCCGATTATTATGATACTTTGAAACGTGAAATTATCCAGCAAAGAACTGTTGCTGCCTTGCAAATTGTCAGAGCGGAAATGGATAGCTTGGAAATATTGGTGACAGATTTGTCCGATTCTTTGTCAAGAATTATGCAGCATGGTGTTTATGATTACGAAACGCAGTCAGAACGCTTGTATCAGCAATATGTAAAGGAATTGTCTTCCGGAAATACGGCTGCCTGCAATCGTTTAAAAGAACAATTGCAGATTTTGGAACAATGGGGTCCCGCTTATGTTTCTTTGCGAGACAGAATTATGAACATTAGAGAAATGCAGCAAGGCATTCAGGCTCGTTATTTGGGAGTAAGTGCAGACGCTCAATACGAAATGAGTCAGAAATTTGTGGTGGAAAGAGCCATTGCTGCCGACAAAAAATTCTATCCTAAAAAATCCGCTATCGTGATAGTGTCAACTTTGTGTGCCTTGGCATTGGCATTGTTTTTTATTCTTTGTCAGGCATCTTTAAAGGAGATATACCAGGAAGTCAATCACAGGATAGCCGAAGATAAATAAATCTCTCCCATGAATTTGGATAACATGAAGCAGTGGTACAAAGGGCACCGATATGATGTCTTTGTCATGCTGTCGTGTTTTGTCTTTATCTTGTTGACGGCCTTGGCCATTGACAAGGAAATATTGCAATTCCCCTATATTGTTTTATTGTTGATAGGGCTTTATGTTTTGTGTTTTCACACCGAAAAATTTTTCTATCTCACTTGTTTTATCATTCCTTTTTCTATAGAAATCAGGGAGATAATGCCAAAAGTAACTTCCAGTTTGTCTATTCCGAGCGAATTGATGTTGGTAGGTCTAACTTTGCTGTTTATTTGTGATTTGATTCTCCGTAGAGATTATTCCAACGATATCAAACGCCATGGTGTCAGCCGGTTGTTTTATTTCTACTTTTTTTGGTTGCTGATTACAGCCATAGTTTCCACCTTGCCGATAGTTTCCTTTAAGTTCATGGCAGCGAAGTTGTGGTTTATATTGCCGGCCTATTTCTTTTTTGCCTCTTTGTTGGAAAAAAATATCAAAAAAGCCTCTACGTTTTTTTTGTCGTATGTGCTCGGCCTGGCGATAGTGGTTTGTATGACAACCTATAAGCACATAGGTTTGGGCAATGTACGGAAAGTGGCCTATTGGGTGATGAGTCCGTATTATAACGATCATACGGCTTATGGTGCCGTTTTGGCTTTCTTTTTGCCGATATTGGCATTGTTGCCCTTTGTAAAGTCCTTGGAGAAGTGGAAAAAATGGCTGTCGCTTGTTTTAATCATTCCCATTGCAGTAGGTTTGTATTTGTCGTTTTCAAGAGCGGCATGGCTGAGTTTGATAGTGGCAATAGGGGTGTTGGCGATATTGTTGCTGAAGATAAAATTCAAAGTGGTGTTTGCCGGTCTGGCGGTAGTATTGGCATTAGGCATATTGTGGGGACCTGATTTGATGCGGCAACTTTCCAAAAACGAAGTGGATTCTTCGTCCGGCAATTTGGTGGAACACATCCAATCCATGAGCAATATTTCTACCGATGCCTCCAATGTGGAACGATTGAATCGCTGGGTGTCGGCATGGGGAATGTTTCAAGACAAGCCGGTTTTCGGTTTCGGTCCCGGAACGTATCAATTCAATTATGCACAATATCAAAAGCCTGCCTATAGAACCATTATCACCACCAATGCCGGTGACGGCGGCAATGCCCATAGTGAATATTTGGGACCCTTGTCCGAATCGGGATTGTTGGGCATGCTCATAGTCATTACATTAGTATTAATGGTGCTTGTCAAAGGAATAAATGTCTATCGCTACGCAAAAGACCATGATATAAGAATATATGCTCTAATGTCAACATTGTCTTTGATAACTTATTTTCTGCATGGCATTTTGAACAATTTTTTGGATACCGAAAAATTAGCCATTCCTGTATTCGGTGCAATGGCTGTCAT